>JAJPXU010000165.1 GCA_021205305.1 Lachnospiraceae bacterium | reverse complement strand
ATATTATATTTCTGTATAGGATTTCCTATGGATTCAACAATAACATTTGCAAAAGAGCTTGCAAGAAAGGCGCATAAGAAACTGTTACTCTTAATGGATAAAGACATTCCATACAAGTACGTTACAATTAGTCATCTTAAAGAGGTTGATCCTATGCTTTTTATAAGCTATATATATTATGCCGACTGTATTGTCACAAATTCTTTTCACGCTACTGCTTTTTCAATCCTGTTTCATAAAGAGTTTTATGTAGAGACTGTTGTAAAAAGGCGTGAAAGAATATTAAACTTACTAAATCTTACCGGTATGAACGATAGAGGCTTGGAGAATGGTAAAGCAACGAACACGCAAGTTTCAACCAACTGGCAGAGTGTTGATAATAAGTTACAGCCATGGATTGATGATTCCATCGACTATCTGAAATTTATAACTACCGGGTTATAGTGGCTTCTATGCTGTAAGTAATGCAATGAACTGACTTGTTTTGGGAGAGGGCGAGTGCAATGTCCAGAGAAAAAGACTTAGCAAAAAACACAGCAATATTGTCATTCGGGAAAATATGTACACAGTGCATCAGCTTTTTGATGCTCCCGTTATATACTGCTGTTCTTGATACAACAGAATATGGAACCTTCGATCTTCTGGTGACGTATGGAACTCTTCTTCTGCCTCTCGTGAACTGGCAGTTTGACCAAGGGATTTTCCGCTTTATGCTGGATTGCAGAGGAGACAAGGAAGAACAGTCAAATTTGTTCTCATCGGTTCTTGTCGCAAATGCATTGCAGTCAGCTGTTTACGCTCTGCTGTTAATAGCGATTGTAAATATATTTAATATCAACAATGGCTATTTTCTTCTTGCTTATGTCATTTTACATGTTTTTACTGCGTTGCTTATGCAATTTGCCAGAGGCTTAGGCAAAAACGGGATTTATGCGGTAGCAAGTTTTATTTCTGCATCCGGAACGGTGTTGTTCAATGTTATCACCCTTGTGGTATTAAAAATGGGACTACAAGGGCTGTTTGCTGCAACATTGTCAGCGCAGGCCTTAACAATAATTTATCTTGTTTTTGCGATTAAACCTTGGAATTATTTTCAGATCAAACGAGTCAAGAGAAAAACGTTCTCTGCTGTATGCAGATACTCCTTGCCGTTGATACCTAACAATCTGGCGTGGTGGGTTGTGAATGTTTCTGATAGGACAATAGTTTCTTATGTCCTTGGCGTTGGTATAAACGGAATTTACACAGTGGCGAATAAATTTTCAAATGTGTTTATCCAGTTTTACAATATATTCAATCTCTCATGGACAGAATCGGTTTCCCTTCACTTCCAGGATGAGGACAGAGATGAGTTCCTGAGCGAAATGATAACGACGATGTACAAACTTTTTTCGAGTGCTTGCCTGGGAATTGTGGCTTGTATGCCGTTTATCTTCCCAATCATGATTAATGAGCGGTATGCAGATGCTTATCCACAGGTAATTATACTTATGTATGCAATGCTTCTGAGAGTAATTGTAGGCCTTTACAGCTGTGTTTATATTGCAGAAAAGGATTCCAAGAAGGTGGCCTATACATCTGCTGCATCAGCCGTAATAAACGTTTTAGTTCATGTGCTGTTGATTAATCGGATCGGGCTTTATGCAGCATCTATTTCCACATTAGTTGCATTTGGCGCTATGGCTGTGATCCGTTACATCGACATCAACAAGAATGTTCTAAGCATGAAAATTTCAAAGGGTGCATTGATTTCTTCATTGCTTCTTGCCGGTATTTTGACGGTAACCTATTATATGAATCAAACCGTCATCAATATTATTATGTTGCTTGTCGTTTGCGTGTATGCGCTGGTGATGAACTGGGAATTTGCGAAATCAGCCGTAAAGATGGGGATGGACTATATCAAAAAAATAAAGAAATGAAAAGCTGCAAATAGAGCTTGACAAGGGGAATTGAGATGGCGACCATCTTAAGAGGAGAGCAGAGCAGCTTTCGCTATGCCGTTATGATGGCTTAGATATATTAAAGACAATATGTGCATTTCTGATTGTTTGCATCCACTGTCCTTTTCCGGGCGAAATGGGTCAATACATAGTAGCATTGGCAAGAATTGCGGTTCCTATCTTTTTCATGATTACTGGTTCCTTCTATGATGAAACTGTAAAGAAGAATAAGGCAGGAAAGCAAATAAAGAAAATCGTTATACTGATTGTTGAAGCAAATCTACTATTCTTTATATGGCAACTGCTTCTGTCAGTGCATTCTGGTAACAGTGTTATCGGATTCTTACAGGATACTATTACAATCAAGTCAGTTCTGAAGTTTATCGTCATGAATGAGTCACCGTTCAACGGCCACCTGTGGTATTTGGGAGCAATCCTCTATGTACTGATTATATATGCTGTTGCGGATAGGCTGCATGTCAGAAAACAGTTATATATCGTCACGCCTGTCCTACTTGTAGGTGACTTGGTCTTAGGAAAATATTCACTGGTCCTCCTCGGACGAGAGTTCCCGTATATCATTGTGAGAAACTTCCTGTTCGTAGGGATACCGTATTTCACAATAGGTTGTCTGTTGAAGCAACATGAAAATTGGATAAAAGAACATGGGAAGAAAGGTACCTTGATAGGATTGGCGATCTTATTCACAGCTACAACAATTCCGGAACGATATGTTTTAGTTTCAATTGATATGAATCCGACGAGGGACCATTACATAAGCTCTACGCTGCTTGCAGTAACTGTGTTTGTTATCGCTGTGAAAGGAATTGGGCTATTTGGCAGAAAAGGAAGAATTGCCGGAATGCTAAACACTATAGGGCGAAAATATTCTACATGGGTTTATATTATCCACCCTATATTCATAACAATTCTGTCTGCGATTATGAGAAAGCTCGAAGTCTACAGTGTATATCAGTTTATAGCACCGATATTGGTTTATTTTGGGTTGTGTTTGTGGCGTCTGCATTTGAAATTGGAAAAAGAACTGCGAAATTAGCTGAAAAAAAGAGTTAATAGCAAGATTGGCGCAATCTAGCCGAGAGAGGGAAACAGAAGGCATTAAAGAAACTGTTTTAATACCGACAATCGTATATGCTGCAAGGGTGAAAGACAGAGAACTCTTGGAAAGAAGTTCCTCCGGGGGTGCTTTCACAGCTATTTCGGATTACTTTCTGGAAGATGGAAATGCAGTTGTCTGCGCCATTTATAACTATGAATTACATCAGACAGAGTTCTGCTTGGTTACCGATAAAAAAGCACGGGAGCAAGCTCTTGGATCGAAGTATATGCAGAGCAATCCTGGCATTATATATAAAACAACATTGCAATGGTTGAAAGACAAACCTGACAAGATGCTGTTATTCGTCGGGATGGGATGTCAGGCCGACGGGTTTAGAAAATTTGCAGAGACAATGCGAATCCGAGACCGTGTCATCGTTGTAGATATCATCTGCCATGGTACTCCGAGTCCGAAACTGTGGAGGGAATACGCGAATGTCCTCGAAAATAAGCATAATGGTAAAATTAAGTATCTGACATTCAAGGATAAAAGAAACGGATGGAATCACCCAACCGCAGTAGCTCAGATCAACGGCGTGGAGATTTCTCTGAGAGAGTACGTCAAAATCTTCTACAACAAATGCGCATTGCGTCCGTCCTGTCACGAATGTCCTTATGCTACAACGGAACGAAAAACGGATATTACGATAGGAGACTTCTGGCATATTGAAAAGACAATCCCGGATTTTTACGATCCTCAGGGAACATCAGTATTTCTGATTCACACAGAACAGGGATTGGAATTGTTTGATAGGATAAAGGATAATCTCGAATACTGCATCAGCAATACAGAGGAGTGCTGGCAGATCAACCTTGAGAGGCCGACTGAAAAATCTCCGATGAGAGAACAGTTCTGGTCGGATTACCAGGCGAAAGGAATAGAGTTCATAATGAAGAAATATGGAAACGATAGTCTGCATAAAAAGGTGAAGAACAAACTCAAACGGATGTTCGGGGGGGGTTGCCTAACTGACATATATGGCACTGATACCGAATTTTCAGAGACCGGTTATGAGACTTACTTCATTGCTATGCCTGACCTCTATGGGAGGACGGCATGATGGAGAGTACTACAAGACCCAAAGTATATGCCGTCAAACATCGGGAAGAAGCGGTGAGAGCAGCTTCACGTTCCGGAGGGATTTTCACAGCACTAACTGATTTGGTTTTGAAAAGCGGCGGTATTGTGTATGGCTGTGTGCTTACTGAAGATTTCAGAGCGGTTCATATCAGAACTGGTCATGCAGACCTGCGCAACCAGATGCGTGGTTCTAAGTATATCCAGAGCGAGCTGGGTGATACATATAGGAGCGTTAAGCTGGATTTAGACACAGGAAGAAATGTAATTTTCTCCGGGACGTCCTGCCAAGTCGCTGGACTACGCAGCTTTCTTGGACGAGAATATGAGAAGTTGATTTGTGTCGATATTGTCTGCCATGGGGTACCAAGTAAGAAAGTATGGATGAAGTATTTGGAGTGGCAGGAGAAAAGGACTGGCAAAAAAGTTGTAGCTGTTGATTTTCGAGATAAAGCAAATTTTGGTTGGAGAGCGCACACTGAGACATTAACAATGGACGATGGGAGCAAGGTAAGCAGTGAAGTATTCAAGAATCTGTTCTATGGACACACTGTGTTAAGACCTTGTTGCTATGAGTGCCCCTATAAAGATGTGATGCACCCCGGCGATATAACAATCGCAGATTATTGGGGTATTGAAAAAGCTGCACCGGAGTTTGATGACAATAAAGGTGTTTCTCTTGTGCTGGTCAATACCGATAAGGGAATCAAGGTGTTTGATAAATGTAAAGAAAAACTTGTCTGGAAGCAAACCAGAATTGAAGATAGTATGCAGCCGCCACTGAAAGCGCCGTTTCCGCGCCCAGCTAATCGTGATGCTTTCTGGAAAGATTTACAGACAGAGGATTTTGCAATGATTGCAAAACATTATGGTGGATATGGGCGGATTAAAGCAGTTAAGAAAAAAGTAAGCGGTTTGAAGAGGCGAATTGCAAGAATCATAAAGGGATGAAGATAATGGAAAAACAGATACCAGTTCTGTACAATAGAAAAGAAGAGTGCTGCGGATGTACAGCTTGCTATGCTGTTTGTCCGAAAGAGGCAATTTCTATGGTTGAGGATAGTGAAGGATTCCTTTACCCCAAAGTAGATGAGGAGAAATGCATCCGATGCTATAAATGTCTCTCCGTGTGTGCATTTAAGGAAACTCAGCGGGAGAAAGGATATTTGAAGTAATTAGGGGAGAACGAGAGGGAAGTTATGAAACCAACAACACTACTTATAATGGCAGCCGGCATCGGCAGCCGATACAAAAAATCCAATTGCTCGCAAACCAGTAATTCCACATCATCAATAAAACAGTTAGAGCCTGTGGGCATTCGCTTTATTCGCTGGATAGAAAGATAGAAGTAATTTATTATCCTTGTCACATCCACCTGGATTTGAAGAACCGCATCTAGTGCTTTTCCCAATTCTGCAGTAACCGTCTGGGAATGCAGACCGCCCGTATTAAAGTATTTGGCGATCTGGTTGATGTTGTTTGAGATGTTACTGAGCAGCCAGCTGATCCGTTTCATCTCTTCCCGAAGCTCCACTGTGATTTTGTGTGTGACGGTGATCTTCTCGCCGAGAAGAAATTTGCGGATATACTCCGAACGGGACAGCCCGGCCGCTTCCGCATTTTTTTGACCAGCTCCAGTTCCACGTCTGTAAGACGGACGGTAATGATGTGCTGGTGGGTCAGCTCATTTTCTTTTTTGGCCTTGCCATATCTGTTTTCTCCTTTAACGCTTTTCAATTTGCCGCAGGCAGCAATCACGGGAACCGTGACCGGGGCTGTGAAACACAGAGCCGCTGCGACCGTTCTGAACGGGAGCCAAATAGCACAATTTTCTGATTATGCGTCAGCCGAGGGCATGGGAAACCGGAATTCCCATCAAGTATGCCGTAATCGGGAACCACGACAGTGGTTTCTGTATTACAGGGCGTATCTTGCTTTTTCGACTATACCCCCTCACTTATCTGTGTTTTCAGACCCCATATGTAAAGCCATTCAGAAAAAAATTTTAGATGTGTTTACTTTCACGAGCTCACATAACATAATAAAAGCGAGGAATTAATGTTGTTGACCTCTTAAAATAACCATATATTGACCAGCTTGTATGTCTCTGGATTGATCTGTATACTGTCATTGGATAAATATACAGAAAGAGAAAGTCCCAGAGCACCCTCCCTGACAAGTCGTGTACTCTGAGACCCGTGGTTTAAAACCGTGGTTATTATATCAGATTACACGCTTCACTACAAGCCCAAACTTGGCGCTTTCCTTGTGATAGATTTCGGACCTTTGCCTCCCTGCCCCATCTGCGGAGGTGAGTTGGGTTACAGGGATTCCAGATCGAGGATCCGCCGACGGGAGGGTGGAGAAAAGGAACGCCTTATTATCCACCGGCTTCGCTGTGAGGACTGCCATAGATATCATAACGAACTCCCAGACTGCCTTGTACCCCATAAGCACTATGACGCGGAGACCATCTCCGGGGTGCTGGACGGGGTGTGGTAAAACCATCTGACACAGACTCGGAAGATTACCCCTGCCTGCAGACCATGCTGCGCTGGCTCGCCTGGTTAAACTTCAACCTGGCAAACATGGAAGGCAGCCTGCGCCGGGCCAGCCAGGATATCCTCCGTATGGGAAAGGAGCTCCTTTTTTCCTCCCAGCCCCTGCTGGATGCCGTGCGTTCTTCTTTCCCGGACTGGCTGGAGCGGACCCTGCGGATTATTTATAACAGCGGCGGTGCCCTGATGGCTCTGTATTAATGCACCTGTTTTGTTTTGATTGTCACGCTTATCCCCGGTATCATAGGTTCCAGAAGGAGGCTATGATACCATGAATACCAATGAAAACACAGCCAAAAAATGGCAGGAAACAGAAGCCTTGCGCCGTTTCCAGCTGATCGCTCCGCTCCTGGATGATGGCCTGGACGATGCTAAAAACTCCAGATGAGGAAGAAAATCGCCTCAGACAACGGCATTTCCCTGCGCTCCGTCTACCGGTATGAAAAGTCATATCGTGAAGGCCAGTTCGCAGGCCTTGTGCCGGCATCCCGCCAAAAGCAGCGGGTCCAGAACCTTCCTGTGGATTTTGATACGCTTTTAGCGGAGACCATTCAGCTGCGCAAGGAGGTCCCTGAACGGTCCGTCAATCAGATCATTACGATCCTGGAACTGGAAGGGCGCGCGGCACCCGGAGTGCTGAAACGCTCTACTCTGGAACGCCACCTGTATAAAGCCGGGTTCGGCAGCGAACACCTGCGGATGTACCAGGATGCCCGTGAAAGCTCGTCAAAGCGCTTCTGCAAGCCCCACCGGATGATGCTGGTGCAGGCGGACATCAAGTACGGGCCTAAGCTTCCCATCGGGAGGAACGGCGCTAAGGTTCAGACCTACCTGTCCTCAGCGATTGACGACCATTCCCGTTACCTGCTCCACTCCCGGTTTTATGATAACCAGGAGAGGTCATAGCTGTAAAACGCCCAGATCGGGGCGGGACGGAAAGTATAACACGGCAGAAAAACGTCCGCTGGAAACAGTGCTGCTGTGAGGTACAAGTCAGTAATAAAAAGACAAAGAATGAGCCAGTAGTCGGCAGGAATTTTTTCCATAGGGCACGACCCTGCAAAGGAGCTAAGCTGACACCCTGGTTATGGATAGGCGGGACGAAGGAAGTTAGGACCCGGATGAGAATCTGGATGATCCTGTTGGACATAGGAGGTTCGCTGCCATAGAAGGAAGGGATATACGCAGGCCATGTAGAGCGAAAGAGAAGACGTTCTACTTCGTATACCCATAATCCGCTATTTTCGGCATCTGATGCAACGAAATATCCATGACTGTGGCTCATTCCTCTGAGATAGAGCAACAAAAAACCTTGAATTTAAGCGAAAAAACGCTTGACAATATGAGGAGGAAACCATTGTGGAAGATACCTTCCATCAGCTGATTGTCCGCTACGGTAAGTTTGATTCCTGTTACCTCGATAACGGAACGCAGTACATCGCAAAGCAGTTAAAGCTTTCCCTGGCAAAGCTGGGTATCCGCGTTTCCCACGCCCCTGTCCGCAGCGGGAAGTCAAAAGGCGTGATTGAAAGGTTCCATCAGGTCGTTGATGCTTTTCTCCGTGAAGCCAGGCTGAAGGATATTCGGACGCTGGAGGAGCTCAACCGTTACTGGGAGATCTACCTGGAGGAGTATTACCACAATAAGCCTCATGACGGGATCCGTGAGTACTATGAAAGCCTCGGCGTCACGCTTCCTGCGGAGGGCATCAGCCCGCGCACAGAGTTTAACCGCGACAGCAGGCCGTTAACCTATATCGATGTCTCCGTGGTGGCAGAGGCTTTTCTGCACCACGAGGAGCGCAAGGTTGACAAGGGCGCCTGTATCAGTTTCCGCGGCAGGAAATATGAGACAAAGCCGGAGCTGATCGGCCACAGGGTTCAGATCGCCTTTGACCCCGTTTCACCTGAAACGATTACGGTATCTTATCCAGGAGTGGAGCCGTTTACTGCAAAGCCTGTAAAAATCGGCGAGTACTGCGATAAAAATCCAACACTTCCGGTTGGGATGCAGGGTCAGAAGCCTGCCACATCCCGTTTCCTGGACGCCCTGGAACGGAAACACGAGGAAAGCACGCAGCACAAGGCAGATGCGATTTCCTTTGCCTCCTACAGGAAGGAGGACGGAAGCCATGTATGAGGACTTTTATAACATGGAGCGCACTCCTTTTGTCCGCAACATTCCGGCCAGGCAGCTTTATGAGTCTAAAGCGTTTCAGGAAACGCTCGGAAGGCTCTGCTACGTGGCAGACCGGCAGATGTTCGCGGTAGTTACAGCAGACCCCGGATGCGGGAAGTCCACGCTGGTCAGGCGGTTCAATGAAGAACTGCCAAGGGACGAATACATCGTCCTTTATCTGTCGGATTCCAAGCTGACACCGCGATGGTTTTACAAGGGCCTGCTGGACCAGCTGGGTCTGGAGGCCAGGTTTTACCGTGGGGATGCCAAGCGCCAGCTCCAGAAGGAAATCGAGATCATCCGCGGTGTGCAGCACAAAAAGGTGGTCTGTATCCTGGATGAGGCACACCTGCTGGAGAAGGAGACACTGGAGGAATTCCGGTTCCTTCTAAACTATAAGTTCGACTCCATGAGTCCGATGGCCCTGGTGCTTGTGGGACAGACGGAGTTGTGGGACAGCAAGCTTCAGTTACAGCGCTATGCAGCGATTCGCCAGAGGATCGACATGTACTGTGTCCTGCCGCACTTAGACCGGTCAGAAACCGGGCAGTATATCCGCAGCCACCTGGATTATGCCGGGTGCCCGCAGGAGCTGTTCACGGAGAAGGCGGTGGACGAAGTCCATAAAGCCTCCACCGGGATCCCCAGGATGATCAACCGCGTATGCGAGAAGTCTCTGATGTACGGCTTCCAGCAGCAAAAGCGCCTGGTTGACGACCATATGGTAAGGTTCGTGGTGGAGCATGAAATGCTGAAACCAACAGCTTAACCCCATGCCATCCGGGGTGACCCGGGTGGCAGAACCACTGAAATAGAGTGACAGAAGTATGAGCAACGCAGCGACAACCAAAGAGAGCAGTTCAGCGACAGCTCATGAAATCAGCAACAGAATTAAGGCGGTGAAATTGCTTGTCGGAGTTAAACAGCAATCTCTTGTTAATGGGAATAATGGATATAGAGGCCTGAGCCGATTGATGAAGAATGAAATAAAAGATTGAAGACCATGAGATAATCGATTCATTGTGAATGTCAACGAATATTTGAGCCATGTGCGCATCAATATTTGAGCCACTTGT
>JAJPXU010000109.1 GCA_021205305.1 Lachnospiraceae bacterium | reverse complement strand
CGAAATTATACGAAAACATGTTTCGTATTTTCTGTGTTTTCCTACGAAAAAAGAGGCTGTCCATATGAACAGCCCCTTTGCTATCTTGGATACACAAGATCAATTCTGATTGAATCTGCATTTACCGCAATCGGAATTACTCCGCGCCGTAAAGCGTAATCAGCTTCTGCAGATATTCATATCTTTCCTTTGCATAGCTTTCCGACTTGTCGAACAGCTTCTCCGCTCTCTCCGGATTCGCTCTCATCAGAGAATTGTAGCGAACCTCACCATTCAGGAAGGTCTTGTAATCCTCTGTCGGAGCCTTGGAATCAAGCGTAAATGCAGCCTTGCCTTCTTCCTTCAGTGCCGGATTGTAGCGGAAGCAATGCCAGTAACCGGACTTCACTGCCAGTTCTTCCTCGGTCTGCGCCTTGCTCATGCCCTTCTTGATGCCGTGGTTGATACACGGAGCGTAAGCAATGATCAGGGACGGTCCCGGATAAGCCTCTGCCTCGGCAATCGCCTTCACGGTCTGGTTGAAGTCAGCGCCCATAGCGATCTGTGCTACGTATACATAACCATAACTCATCGCGATAGAAGCCATATCCTTCTTCTTTACTTCCTTACCAGCTGCGGCAAACTGTGCAACCGCACCAGTCGGGGTAGACTTCGAAGACTGTCCGCCTGTATTGGAATAAACCTCGGTATCGAATACCATGATGTTGATATCCTGGCCGCTCGCGAGTACATGATCTACGCCGCCGAAACCGATATCATATGCCCAGCCGTCGCCGCCGAAGATCCACTGGGACTTCTTCGCCAGATAATCCTTGCCCTTGAGCACTTCCTGGCAATCATCACAGCCGCAAGCCTCGCATGCCGCGATCAGCTTATCGGTAGCAATACCATTGGTAGCACCCACACTGAAAGTATCCAGCCATTCCTGAGCCGCGCTCTTAACATCCTCGCCGCAGCAGTCGCACTCGAGCAGAGCCTGAACCTTAGTCTTCAGACCGTCACGGATCGCTCTCTGAGCCAGCAGCATACCATAACCGAACTCTGCGTTGTCCTCGAACAGGGAGTTATCCCATGCCGGGCCTTTGCCCTGTGCGTTTACGGTGTACGGAGTGGACGGTGAAGAGTTACCCCAGATACTGGAGCAGCCTGTCGCGTTCGCGATGTACATTCTGTCACCAAAGAGCTGTGTGATCAGCTTCGCATACGGAGTCTCACCGCAGCCACCGCACGCGCCTGAGAACTCAAGCAGCGGCTGTTTGAACTGAGATCCCTTTACGGTATTCTCTTTGAACTTGTCGATAACATCTGTCTTTGCCGGAAGCTCTACCGCATAATCGAAATACTTCTGAGTCTCTGCGTTTGCTTCCATATTCTGCATGGTGATCGCCTTCTCACCCTTCTTGCCCGGGCATACATTCACGCAGGAGCCGCAGCCTGTGCAGTCAAGAGCGGATACAACGATCGCAAACTTATAACCAGCCATACCGGTCATCGGAAGCGTCTTCATATCTGCCGGAGCAGCAGCCACTTCCTCATCGGTCATCGCTACCGGACGGATAACCGCGTGCGGGCAGACATAAGAGCAACGGTTACACTGGATACAGTTATCCGGATTCCATACCGGGATATCTACTGCGATACCGCGCTTCTCATAAGCAGCTGCGCCGGACGGAGTCGTACCGTCAACATAATCTGTAAACGCGGATACCGGAAGATTATTGCCTTCCTGTGCATTTACCGCATGCTGGATTGTATTTACAAATTTAACAACATCTTCTCTGCTGCCAGTTACATCTTTTGCAATGATGTCTTCTTCCTCAGCTGTCTTCCAGCTCTCCGGAACCTGGATCTCCACTACCTGCTTTGCGCCGGCGTCAATAGCAGCCCAGTTCTTCTGAACAACATCATCGCCCTTGCGGCCGTAAGTAGCCTTCGCTGCAGCCTTCATCAGGTCAATCGCCTGCTCCTCCGGAATGATACCGGTCAGTTTGAAGAATGCGGACTGAAGGATGGTGTTGATACGTGTCGGTCCCATGCCGGTCTCGATACCGATCTTCACACCGTCGATGGTATAGAACTTAATCCCGTGGTTCGCGATGAATGCCTTCACCTGTCCCGGAAGGTGCTTCTCAAGGCCTTCCATATCCCAGGAGCAGTTCAGCAGGAACGTACCGCCGTCTACCAGCTCCTGTACCATATTGTACTTGCGTACATAGGAAGGATTGTGGCAGGCTACGAAATCCGCCTTGTGAATCAGATAGGTGGATTTGATCGGCTTCTTGCCGAAACGAAGGTGAGACATCGTCACACCGCCGGATTTCTTGGAGTCATAATCAAAATACGCCTGCGCGTACATATCGGTATTGTCGCCGATGATCTTGATGGAGTTCTTGTTCGCGCCAACGGTACCGTCTGCGCCAAGGCCCCAGAACTTGCAGTTCGTCGTTCCTTCCGGAGTCGTCACCAGCGGAGCGCCAGTCTCCAGAGAAAGGTTCGTCACATCATCCACGATACCGATCGTGAATCTCTTTTTCTCGGTATTGTTGTAAACAGCAACAATCTGTGCCGGAGTCGTGTCCTTGGAACCAAGGCCATAACGTCCTGTGTAGATCGGTGTGTCATTGAACTTGCTGCCCTTCAGAGCTGCCACTACATCCAGATACAGCGGCTCGCCAAGGCTGCCCGGCTCTTTCGTGCGGTCAAGCACGGAAATCTTCTTTACAGTATCCGGGATCGCTTCGATCAGAGCATCCGCACAGAACGGACGGTACAGGCGAACCTTTACCACGCCGACCTTCTGGCCTGCTGCGCGCAGATAATCGATGGTCTCCTCGATCGTATCGCATACGGAACCCATAGCGATGATCACCTGCTCCGCATCCGGAGCGCCATAGTAATTGAACAGCTTATAATCGGTACCGATCTTCTCATTTACCTTATCCATGTACTCCTGAACGATCGCCGGAAGGGCGTCATAGTACGGGTTGCAGGCCTCGCGAGCCTGGAAGAAGATATCCGGGTTCTGTGCAGAACCTCTCTGGCACGGATGGTTCGGATTCAGGCACTGATCTCTCCAAGCCTGGATCGCGTCGAAATCGGTCATGTCTTTCAGATCTTCGTAATCCCAGGTCTCGATCTTCTGGATCTCATGAGAGGTACGGAAACCATCAAAGAAGTTAATAAACGGAATGCGTCCCTTAATCGCCGCAAGATGCGCTACCGGTGTCAGGTCCATAACTTCCTGCACGCTGGACTCGCAGAGCATCGCACAGCCGGTCTGCCGACAGGCATACACATCGGAATGATCGCCAAAGATGGAGAGTGCGTGGCTCGCCAGAGCACGGGCAGATACGTTGAATACACCCGGAAGTCTCTCACCGGCAATCTTATACAGGTTCGGAATCATCAGAAGCAGACCCTGGGAAGCAGTGTATGTAGTGGTCAGCGCGCCTGCCGCCAGAGAACCGTGTACGGTACCTGCAGCACCTGCCTCGGACTGCATCTCTGTCACCTGTACGGTCTGCCCAAAGATATTCAGGCGTCCCTGTGTCGCCCACTCGTCAGTCGCCTCTGCCATAACAGAGGACGGGGTAATCGGATAAATCGCAGCAACATCTGTAAATGCATAAGATGCATGAGCCGCGGCATGATTACCATCCATGGTCTTCATTTTTCTTGCCATTGGAATATTACCTCCTTAATTTATATAGTAAACGGCATACACCGTTTTACTTTGCACCAAAAGCAATTTTATCACAGATTGTTCTCTTTGTCTATTTCCGGTTTTTGTTTTTTCGGTAATTTTCTGCAAAATTTTGTACTTTTTGCTGTACAGAAGGCTCAATATATGCAAGCGTTCGTCAAATCTGTCGTAACGATAAGATCTGCACGCATCTCATCAATCTCTCCGACCGGAAGGTACGGAATCCGCTCTCCGGGTGCAAAAAGATACGCTCCGGCCCCCCTGGGGCTTTCTTTCCGGAACATGCGATGAGCCACAACCCGAGGGTGCATATCTTTTCTTTTCATAAGTGTTAAGGCATGATGCACAAGTTTTCCCGGACCGTTGCAGGCATCCATTGCAAAGTCATCGGCACGCACAAGGCTCCCATCCTTTTTACAGTAAAACCAGTCATCTACAATCCGTATCCGCAGCAGCCAGCCAGCCCTTTTTTTCTTTTCGGCAGATAATAAGCTCTCCGGCAAAAGGCTTTCCCCATTGTTCTTAATGCGCGTGTTCTTTTCTGCAGCACCATTGCAGAAAAAGGGGTATTCGAGTTCTCTTTTCCATGCGTCATAATCCCGCGGGGTACGTCTATGACCGTCCACCTCGGCCAGAGCATGTAAAATATAGTCCGAGGACTCCTGCCGTTTTTCCTGCAGTATCCGGAATACTTTCTCATAGTCGAGTTCTCCCGGTTCCTTTCCCTTGCGGATTTTCCGTTTGGAAAGTCCAAACAGTTTCAGCAGATGGGAAAGCTTGTCTCCCAGGCGAAAGCCCGTCTGGAATTCTTTCTGAAACAGGATGCTAAAGCAGGTCGCATGGAACGAATTCGTAAAGACATAATCCGCATAACGAAGATACCCTAGCCACTCCTCCACGCCTATCTCGTACCGGTACACGCGGTCAATCCCAGGATACCCTCCCAGCCGTCCATCCGCCAAAGGCAGATCCGTGATCTCGACAATCTTCATGCCGTGCTCTCTGGCATAGGCGGCTGCCGCCTCGATCGTACTCGTCGCCTTTTCCATCACATAATAGAGCAAAACATAGTGTTCTTCGGGTGGTTTCACCAGGATTTCCTCATAAAAAGCAGCATCGTGCAGCAGCACCGGATCCAGAACCGTCTGAACCTCCAGGTCAGAATTTTCTGCTATATAGGTCTTCAAACTCTCTTCCCGCACAGAGAGGAAATCAAAGTCTTCCAGATAGTGAAAAAACTCTTTTTTCTGCTGTTCTGTATATTCGCCAGGTACCCCGCGGCTGGCAGCGTAAGCGATTTTCCTTTTATTTTCCATCGCACGGCTGGCCAGAAAAAAACCCAGATCATACCCCTCCGCAGGATTATATTTCCAGATCACATCGGTCGCGCAGATATAACAGTCAAAGCCCGGATCTTCCACTTCCAAAAGTGCAGTCGTATAGCATTTTTCTGTCTTGACATAATGCGTATCGATAAAATTTTGAAACTTATCGTAGCGGATTTTCCTGCGTTTTCCAAGCGCCCGATAGCCGTCGCGAAACATTTCATCCCGCTCCAGACGTTTCCTGGCTGCTTTTTCTTCCTCTTCTCCACGCGCCGCTGCAAGTTCCTGCTGCCTCTTTACACAGCTCTTCTGATAGGTTCGGTATGGGTTCCTCGCCTGAAACCCATGATCATAATTCGGCCGGTAATCCAGAATCATGCTCTCGTAGCCATTCTGACGCAGGAATTGCTGAAAAGCCCAGCTATGGAGCGGGCACGCAAAGTTCAGATTTTTCGTATGTGCATTAATAGATAGAATACCAATCTTCATCTGTGCCCCTCTTTCCGTTTTTTCTACTTATATCATAACCTGAATTCTGCAAAAAATCAACCGCCGCTGTCGGTCCAAATTGCAGTGGTTGCAGGCTCTGGTTACTGGTCACAACCCGACCACGCAGCAAATGCGTGGCCAGAGAACGAAAGATAGCTTACAGCGTTCATACTTTACTTCATTTTTACACGCATATGCAATTTTTTTCAATGCACTGTTCAAGTTTTCCCGTTGCAATTATCAGTCGTAAATGTTATACTCTGTCTATTATTTTTCAAGATATGTAAGGATACTGAGCCACCGCGGCGGCACTGACCCATTGCACCGCGAGAGATACCGCTGCAAAAAGGAGAAATTCTATGAAAATCGGTATTATTTCCATCAATATGTATTCCAAAGGGCTGAATTTCGCCTGTCCGCTTCACACCTGGGCTTTTCAGCAGTTTTTGTTGGAAAACGGAATTGATTGTACCGTGCTCAGCTATAAGCCCAATTATTATGAAGGATTTAACCTGCGCCATCCTTACGATTATTATAAAAAGAAATACGAGGCCAAGCTGGCAAAGAAAGGCACGATCACTGACCCGCAGGAGCAAAAGCAATACGAGGATAATTTAAAATATATTAAAGAAAAAATGGACCTGTGGCAGCCGCTTCGTGAAGAACGCGAGATCCGCTATGAAAAATTCCAGCATTTTATTGATCAGAATTATATCCGCACTAAGAAATGTTATGACTCCGACCTTCTCGAAGTGGAAGATCCGGGATTTGACTGCTATATCTGCGCTACTGACGTCATCTGGAAAAATACGCCGGAGTTCGGCTATGATCGTGGATTTTTCCTTGGCAGCACCTGTATGGAAAACAAAAAAAAGATCGCCTACGCCGCCAGCCGCGGCACACATTTTGCTACTACACAGGAGGAAACCGACCAGTTCTTTCATTATTTAAATGACTTTGACAGTATCTCTGTGCGGGAAAAAACGCTGCAGCAATACATTGAGCAGAACTCAGACATTCAGGCACCGGTGGTGCTTGACCCGGTACTGCTGCATGACCGGGAGTTTTACGAAAAGATCAGTGTAAAACCTCCAGAGGAGCATTATGTACTGCTCTATTATGTGATGGAACAGGCCAAGGAGACCATCCGGCAGGCGGCGCTCTACGCCCAGGCACACCACCAGAAGATTATTGAGATTACCGACCTTCCGGTGGGCGGCGGACGGCTTGCCGCTTATCCCGATGTGGACTACACGCTGCGCTACGCGATTGGCATTGAAGAATGGCTTGGCTATCTGCTTCACGCAGACTGTATTTTTACAAACTCATTCCACGCCTGCTGTTTTAGTATTTTATTCGAAAAGCCATTTTTCGCCGGGCACCGAAACAGTGAGAAGGTTGCCCTTATCCTGGATGCCTTTGGTCTCTCCCACCGAAAGCTTGTATCCAAGGGCAATCCTGTGGAGAATCCGCCTGCGCCCATTGATTATGACCAGGTGCATACACTTCTCGCTCAAAAGCGAAAAGAGTCCGCCGATTTTATCCTCGGAGCAATCCGGAAAGCGGAAATAACGGAGCGCCAGCCGCAGGATTATTCCGCTTCCAAAAAAGAATTGCGCTATCGGGTACAGTATAATTCTGGAAAAATCTCAGACGCTTTTTCCTCTGACTGGGATGAGACCGCCGGAATTCTAAAAAAGCTTCCCTCCGGTTCTCTGGAATATATACCACACGCCGCAGAAAAACGGAACGATGGAAGCAGCCATCTGGATTCGAATCAATATCGGCTTCCGAACCATCGGTTTGCCGGATGGCGTATCCGTATCCAGATCGACCACCGCTGGTTCTGGATCGGAGAAAATAAAAAGCTTCTGCTGCGGAAAGATGCAAAAAACGTACCGACCGGGCAGCTCCATATTTTCCAGGATGGAGAAAAGCTTCCTTATCTTCCGGTCAACCACATCAGCTACATGGTCGCGGAAGCCATCTGGGATCCAATATTCCCTCTGAAAGTTCTGCGGAAGCTAAAACATCTGCCGGAGCGTTTTTCCTGACCTTCTGCGTATATATTCCTGCCACGAAACACAACCATCGCCCAACCTGATTTCCAGCGCAGAATACCGCTGTAAATCAGGAACTGGCCCAATTTCCCCTTGAAACGAGGGGAAATTTGTGTATAATGAAAAAGTGTGCCGCAGACACGGATTCCCCTTCTGCGGCAGTTTGTTACCATATAACCGCGGATGGCACAAATCGTTTTTGTTATCGTAACAATACGGGACAGCAACACGGCCTCCGGCTATTTTTAAGAGGATTTAGTTATGATTAGTGCAAATAATGTAACCCTTCGAATCGGCAAAAAAGCGCTCTTTGAAGATGTCAACATTAAATTTACCGAAGGCAACTGCTATGGCCTGATCGGGGCGAACGGTGCCGGCAAATCCACCTTTCTGAAGATTCTTTCCGGAAAGCTGGAGACCACAAAGGGCGACGTGACAATGACCCCTGGGCAGAGATTGTCCGTACTGGAGCAGGACCATTTTAAATACGACGAATTTCCGGTTCTGGATACGGTGATTATGGGAAATCAGCGGCTCTATGATATCATGAAGGAAAAAGACGCAATCTACGCGAAAGAAGACTTTTCCGACGAGGACGGCATCCGCGCCAGCGAACTGGAAGGCGAGTTTGCGGAACTGAATGGTTGGGAGGCCGAATCGGATGCCGCCACTCTGCTGAACGGACTTGGCATCGATACCGAACTCCATTACAATCTGATGAAAGACCTGAATGGCAACGAAAAAGTCAAGGTGCTGTTGGCGCGCGCACTTTTCGGCAACCCGGATATCCTGCTTCTTGATGAGCCGACGAACCACCTCGACCTGGACGCCATCAGCTGGCTGGAAGAATTTCTGATTAATTTTAACAATACTGTCATCGTGGTCTCCCATGACCGCTATTTTCTGAATAAGGTATGTACACAGATCGCCGATATCGATTACGGCAAGATTCAGCTGTACGCCGGTAACTATGATTTCTGGTATGAGTCCAGCCAGCTTCTGATCCGTCAGATGAAGGAAGCGAACCGTAAAAAGGAAGAAAAAATCAAGGAGCTACAGGAATTCATCTCCCGCTTCTCCGCGAACGCCTCCAAATCCAAGCAGGCAACCTCCCGGAAACGAGCCCTCGAGAAAATTCAGCTTGACGACATCAAGCCTTCGAGCCGGAAATATCCATACATTGATTTCCGTCCCAATCGTGAGATCGGAAATGAAGTGCTGATCGTTGAGAATCTCTCTAAGACTATTGACGGAGTAAAGGTTCTGGATAATCTGACCTTCACCCTCGGCCACGACGACAAGGTTGCCTTTGTCGGCAGCAATGAGCTGGCTAAAACCACCTTCTTCCAGATCCTGATGGGCGAGATGGAGCCAGACGAAGGCCATTACAAATGGGGCGTCACCACCACGCAGGCCTACTTCCCGAAGGACAGCTCCAAAGAATTTGACAATGACCTGACCATCGTTGACTGGCTCACTGGTTATTCCGAGATCAAAGACGCCACCTATGTGCGAGGATTTCTCGGCAGAATGCTCTTTGCCGGGGACGACGGTGTCAAGAAAATGCGCGTCCTTTCCGGAGGCGAGCGCGTGCGCTGCATGCTCTCCAAGATGATGATCTCCGGCGCGAACATTCTGATCTTCGACGAGCCGACGAACCACCTGGATATGGAATCCATCACCGCCCTGAACAACGGCATGATGAAATTCCCGGGCGTTATACTCTTCTCCTCGCGTGACCATCAGATCGTGCAGACGACCGCAAACCGCATCATGGAGATCCTGCCAAACGGCACCCTGATCGACAAGATCACGACCTACGACGAGTACCTCGAGAGCGACGAAATGGCCCGCAAGCGTCAGGTCTACACCACCGAAGGCAAACCCGAAGACAACTGACACGAAAGCTACGAGCCGTGCAAAATCAAGAAAAACCAGCTGCGTCATGCTTGCATGTAAGCAGATGGTATTTCTTGATTTTATAGGGCGACAGCCCGTGCACCGCCGAAAGACGCGGCAGCGGCTTTTGGCGTGCACGGCTCGTTGAAACACTAAAACCCACGCAGCGGCTTTTATCGGGGACAGCTCACAGAAAAAACACTTGCCAACCAGCTTCCGATATGATAAAGTATCAATGTAGAGAACGTAAGTAATGTATACACAAAACGAAACCCCAAGGTGCGGGCACACCTTGGGGTTTCTCCCTCTTTACCGGAGAGGTAATCCATCTGAATTTTTACTTCCGTTCATTATTTCTGTCAATCCACTTACCTATGTAGATCGCTACAACATTCGCGGTAACAGAAATCAGGAACGTAAGTAGTGTATACATATTTATCACCTCCTATCCGTGCCGGTTTCGAAAGCTGCGCCGCTATGAATCACATGTTTGCGTGAGGCGCACTCTGCACATATAGCAGTGCAGTGCATATACAGCATCGGCAACATTGTTAGTATATCAT
>JAJPXU010000020.1 GCA_021205305.1 Lachnospiraceae bacterium | reverse complement strand
CGACCACATGTAAAATTGCCCATATTCCTCTCTATGTACTTGGGACTTCCATACAAAAATATTTGTATCCCTCTTCCATCGTTATACCAGGAAATAGGAAAAAGTCTTCAGGCATTATTCTCTGAAGACTTTTTTACACTGTCTATATACCGATTATTCAGTAAAACTTTATTTCTCTTATCTGCCCCAGCTCTTCGCAGCTTATCCGAACCTTTGTCGATGCCTGCACGCCGGAATCCGGGCGGATATAGAGAACCAGGCGTCCATTGCGCGTCTTTCTCCAGTTCTCCGTATAGGAAGTCAGATCCGCCAGGTCTCCATTTTCCAGTCCCAAAAGTGTGCCGTTTTCCACTTCTGCACGTACGGTCAGGTCTTTTCCCACTGCCAGGCGGCCTTGCGCGTCAAGAAGAGATACCTCGATCTGCGTGATTTCCCGCTCCTCCCGACGGATATCCCGCCCGAAGGACGAGGGTTCCGCCCGGCGAGAGCATGCCGCATCACATTTGGAAAACTCCGTTTTGCAAGGTTCCCACACCTTCACATCCAGCTGCGCCGCCGGACCATCGGTTTCAAGAATGCACGATACTTCTTTCACATCTTCACCGTGCGCAGCCGCTTTTAGGATTCCCGGCTCAAATGTCACGTTCCACTCATAACGGCCATACGTTTCGCTCCACATCCCTGCTCCCAGAGATTTCCCATTGAGGAAAAGCTCCGGATTTTCCACATTTGCAAAGCAGAAAACCTCAACCTGCGTCCCCGGCTCGTAATTCCAGGAGACCTGAAAATCTTTCCACTCGGGATCGCGCTTCTGGCGAGCAGCGCCATCTGCACTGGTATCGTCATCCTCCGCAGGCGCGGTCAGCAGGCAAAGATACGGTTTCTCACTCCAGAACGCTTTGCGGCGGTAATAGGCAGGCTTTTCGTTGCCGGCCAGGTCGAGAAGTCCCGCACCTGAGCCGTGAATGGGCCAGCCGTGCGCTTCGCCAAGATAGTCAATTCCGGTCCACAAAAACTGTCCGCTGATGTAAGGATGGTCGGTCACCGCCCTCCAGGCCTGATAACTGTGGCTGTTCTCGCTTCCTAAAAATGGTTTTTCCGGGAAGCGCGCGTGATCCTGCTCGTACAGGTGCTCTTTGTAATTATATCCCACTACATCCAGCTCATCAAGGAAGCCAATCCGGGAGGAAAGCTCCGGGAAGGCTGCCGCCAGCGTCACCGGGCGGGAGCTGTCCAGATTGCGGGTGATACTCGCCAGCCGCTCCGCAATCACTGCCAGGCGCCGGGCGTCCGGCTTATCCGGGTTGTACATCATCTCCGCCGCCGGTTTGTCGGCGTCATTGTTGCCCACCATGGCCTGAAAATCCGGATGGCAGTAAGGGTCATTCGGGTAGTCAATCTCGTTGCCAACGCTCCAGAGAATGATCGAAGGATGATTCCAGTCCCGCCGGATCATCGTAGTCAGATCCGCCTCATACCACTGCGGAAAGTCCTCCGCGTAGCCCTGATGCTTCGGCGGGTAGACATTGTGCCCCGTCGACCATTTATTTTTGGGATTTTCCCACTCATCAAACGCTTCATCCATCATCAGCAGACCCAGCTCATCACAAAGATCATACAGCTCCGGCATATGAGGGTTGTGGCTGGTACGGATCGCATTACAGCCTGCTTCCTTCAGCTTCAGCAGGCGGCGGAGCCATACCTCGCGCGTCATCGCCGCACCCAGGCAGCCGCCGTCATGGTGTACGCATACACCCTTCAGCTTCAAATTTTCCCCGTTCAGGAAAAAGCCCTCATCCGGGTCAAATACTGCCGTACGGATGCCTACCCTCTCTGTCTGCGCAATCCAATAATCGCCACTGCTGACATTTTCACAGCTATTTTCTTCGCAATTTTCCTCGATCGTTTTATTTCCGAAATCTGTTTTCTCCGCTGTCTCTCTGTCAAATAAACCATCGTCCGTAAAATCATTCCCCAGCAGTTCGTTCTGGATCACAGGAATTTTCGCCAGTTCCGTCACAAGTGTATACAAATACGGCGCATCCACCGACCAGAGCCGCGGATTTTTCACAGCACCGTCCAGCTGCATTTCACCTGTTTCTCCGGCAATGAGAGACATCTGTGACTCCCAGACGGCCGCTTCCTGTAAGTCCGCGTCAAGCAAACGGAAGCGGACTTGCAGCTGAACGTCCTGCTCCGAATCATTTGCAAATTCCGCACGAACGTGAATCCGCGCGCTCTGGGCCACTTCTGTCCCCTGGGCCGACGCGGTTGACGCATCCGTCTCATTTCCGCATACCGCAACGGTCCGGAACTGTGTCCCGTGCAGCACCGGATGCACCGGCTCTTCCGCGATCAGCCACACCTTTCGGTAAATTCCCGAACCGGTAAACCAGCGGGAATCTGCCAGATCGGTATGCGTCACCTGCACACTGATTTCATTATCCCTGTCGCCAAAATTCACAAACTCTGTAATATCGTAGCTAATCTCGCTGTAACCGTATGGCCGCTTTCCAAGATGATAGCTGTTGCACCAGATGCGGCTGTTTTTATAAATGCCGTCAAAGACAATCCGGATGCGCTTTCCCCGGTACGCCTCCGGCAGGGAAAAACGCAGCCGATACCAGCCAATTCCACCGGCAAGATAGCCGGTACCGCTGGAATATTCCTTCTGAAACGGCATATGTACCGACCAGTCATGCGGCAGGACCACCTTCTCCCAATCCTGATCGTCATACCCCTTGTACCATGCCTCGGGCACATCCCCGTAATGAAACCGCCAGCCTTCATTTAAAGTCATAATCGCCTGATTCATGTCCATCTTTCCTTTCCAGTTATACTCATAACCCTTTTCCAGCACACATTCGATGTGCTTCATACTTCTTGTCGCCAACTTGTCAGGCAAAACAGCCTGCAAGCGCACGCTTCTTCTGATAAGCCATTACGTGTACCTGTCAGAGAATCCGAAACAGCTTCGCCCCATGCGGTTCCACCGTTGCCGAAATACACGTTCCGTCCGTGGAAACGCCCATTCGTTCTACTTGGCAGCAGGTCGTGCCGCATTCTGTAAACGCTCTGCACTCCGTTTCGTTCAACAATGAAACTTCCGTCTCACCGCTCCAGAGCTCCCGCAGCTTCAGGCCGCCATTCGCTCCCACACGCTGATACAGTACGGCAGCCGTCTCCATTGGAAAAGCGTCCGCAAGCTCATCCACGGAAACGGACACCTCCGCTTCCTCATCTTTCAAATTAAACAGCGCCACGTACAGACCGCTCTCTTCCTGATTTTCCACTCCGGCATCGCTATAATTGCCCCAGACCGCGTAATCTGCTGTCCGCTGTACCTGTACGCCGTGGTGTCCATCCTGCAAAAGCGTAAGCACTTCACGATTCGTGAGCAGTGACAGCGTCCAGTCATCCAGCTTTGTCATTTCCGCACCCAGCATCAGCGGGGAACGGAACATACACCAGAGGGTCATCATCGTGATCTGCTCCGGTCTGGTAAAGCGGCACTGCCATTCCTGCCCAAAGCCTTTCCCCAGAGTCCCGAGCGGCAGCATATCACAGTCCGGAAAACATCCCGGCTTTACATGATTCTGCCACAATTCACAGCGCTCAAACATATTCAAAAGCAACGCCCAGTCATCCCAGAAATCATCCGTGATCCGCCACATATTCGCATATTTTTCATAATGCCACGCTTTCTCGATCAGAGCCGGTCCCGGAGAGAGGCTGAGCACGATCGGTCTGCCGCACTTCTGGATCGCCGTCTGCAGCATCTCCACCTCATGCTCCGCGGAATACGGATTCAGCGGATAAGCATTCGTATTGCAGATATCGTCACACTTCACATAATCCACACCCCACTGCGCGTACAGAGAAAAAATCGAATCATAGTACGCCTGGCTTGTCTTTTCATCACGCAGGCCATACATATCCGGATTCCAGCGCGAAATAGAAAATGGATCCGCCACGTCCGCAGCGGTCACATCTGTGCCGTATACCGGCAGATGCGCCTGCGCCGCCGCGCGCGGAATGCCGCGCATGATGTGGATGCCAAACTTCAAGCCCAGGGAATGCACATAATCTGCCAGAGGCCCGAACCCCGCGCCATCTGCCGAAGACGGAAAGCGGTCCGGATCCGGCAGCAGTCTGCCGTATGCATCCATTTCCAGCTCGCTAAAGGGGATATACTGATAACGGTCGCGCATGGAGCCTGCTCCGCGCGCGTACCACTGAATATCCACCACGATATATTCCCAGCCGTACTGTTTTAAATGCGCCGCCATATAATCCGCATTTGCCTTTACCTCAGCCTCCGTCACTGAGGTGTCATAATAATCATAGCTGTTCCAACCCATGGGCGGGGTCTGTGCAAATTGATTCTTGTTCATGCTCTGCTCTCCTGTTCTCCGATTTTCTGTTCTCCGATTTTCCGTTCTCCGATTTTCCGTTCTCCGATTTTCCGTTCTCTGTCATCCCTGTTTTCTGGGGCTGCCGCCCTTTTATTCTTCTATTCTTTCCCTTTTTTCTACAGTCACAACGAAACGTATCGTATCATAGTAAATTTTTCTTTACAATGTCTAATCATTCGTAAATAAAAACTGCTTCATTCAAACGCATTCACTGTTACTGTTCCCGCAAACTGACATCTCAGACGCCCTCCAGGCGGCTCAGCTTCGCCGTCTGGTCTGCCGCGATGCAATTATCAATAATTTCCTGGATATCTCCGTCCAGGATTTTGTCCAACTTATAAAGCGTCAGATTGATCCGATGATCCGTCACCCGCCCCTGCGGGAAATTGTAGGTGCGTATTTTCTCTGAACGGTCGCCCGATCCCACCTGAATACGGCGCGCCTCTGCCTCTGCGTCATGCGCCTTCTGCCGCTCCAGATCATACAGCTTCGCCCGCAGCACCTTCAGAGCCTTGTCCTTGTTTTTCAGCTGTGACTTCTCATCCTGACAGGAAATCACAATACCGGTCGGAATATGCGTCAGCCGAACTGCCGAGTCCGTGGTGTTGACACACTGACCGCCGTTGCCGGAGGCGCGGAATACATCAAATTTACAGTCGTTCAGGTCAAGCTGAACGTCCACTTCTTCCGCCTCCGGCATGATTGCCACCGTAATCGTCGAAGTATGAATCCGTCCGCCGGACTCTGTCTCCGGCACACGCTGTACACGGTGAACGCCGGATTCATATTTCAGCACGGAATACGCGCCCTGACCGGTCACCATAAAACTCACGTACTTCATGCCGCCGATCCCGATCTCCTCCACATCCATGGTCTCCACCTTCCAGCGGCGGCTTTCCGCGTAATGCACGTACATACGGTAAATCTCCGCGGCAAACAGCGCCGCCTCGTCCCCGCCAGCGCCTGCGCGGATCTCGATGATGACGTTTTTCTCATCGTTCGGATCCTTCGGCAGCAGCAGGATTTTCAGTTTTTTCTCCAGTGCTGCGACCTGCTCCCGCGCGTCGGAAAGCTCTTCTTTGAGCATCTCGCGCATCTCCTCATCAGACTCCTCCTCCAGCATCGCCAGCGACTCGTCGATGGTGTCTTTGTTCTTTTTATATTCCCGATAAGTATCCACGATCGGCTGCAGGCTGGCCTGTTCCTTCATCAGCTTCTGAAAACGCGCCGGATCCGCCACCACGGACGGATCGTTGAGCATATTCAGAATTTCCTCCAGCCGAAGCTGCAAATCCTCTAATTTATCAAACATAGTAAACTCCCTCCACTACCCGGTCATTCCCTGCCAGATCCTGTGAAACCCGCACCTGCGAAAAGCCACTTTGCCGCAGCAGCTTGGCCACATCTTCCCCCTGATCATAGCCAATCTCCAGCAGCAGCCATCCGCCGGAACGCAAATATCCCCTGCTCTCACAGACAATTCTCCGGTAAAACTCCAGCCCATCATCCCCGCCGTCCAGCGCCAGCCGCGGCTCATGCAGACGCACTTCCTCCGAAAGCTCCTCAATGACCTTCGTACAGATGTATGGCGGATTTGAGACGATCAGGTCGAACCCTACTCCACTCACCTTTTCTCCTATCCGACTGTCTGTAGACACTGACCTGTCTTCGCAATCTACAGACATCGGAATCTGCGCAAACAGATCGCTCCGGAAAAACCGCACATCCGCGCCAAGACGCCGGGCATTTTCCCGCGCCACTGCCAGAGCATCCTCTGAGAGGTCGGAGGCGCAGACTTCCAGCCAGTTCTTGCAACGCTCCTGATCTTTTCCACATTTTCCAGAATTTTTTCCCCACATCTGCTCACACAGCTTCGCAATGCTTACCGCGATGCAGCCCGATCCGGTGCACAAATCAAGTACGCGATATCTGTCGCATCTTTCATTTTCTTCCGGTGACAAGTCAGAGCCTCTCCTGACTTCTGCTTTTTCTCCTCTTGTGTCGGAGTCCCGCTCCACATAGATTTCTCTCGGCAACACACCAGAGCGCAACGCTGCCTTTATTTTATCCAACGCCAGCTCCACCAGCGTCTCCGTATCCTGCCGCGGAATTAGAACCGCCTCACTGACAAGAAAAGGAAGCCCCATAAACTCCTGCTCCCCGGTCAGATGCTGAAGCGGGATGTGTGCGCCGCGCTTATTCACCAGCGCAGCATACGCATCCCGCTGTTCTTCACTCAATTTTTTATCGCGGTCAGCCAGATACATCGCCCGGCTGACCCCGGTCACATACTCCAGAAGATACCAGGCATCCACCGCGGCGTCCTCAATCCGGCGGGAAGCAAGATAATGCTCTGCGGCGGTACAGGCCATTCTCAGAGAAACCTCACCGGACAACCCAAACCGGCTTTCTTCACACGATCCTTCCAAAGTCAGATCCAACATCCGGAGAATATGACCGGCAGGATTCACAGTATCTTTCTCAATATCCGCTATTTCCGGCTCTGCCTGACGGCACTCTGTGCCCCCTGCCTCGCCGAATCCGTTAAATGCTTTGCTCAGGTTCATGCCTGTACTCCGGATACAGTTACTTTCTTATCCGTATTTTCTTCCGATGCCGCAGTCACAACCGTCTCCGTACTTTTTCCCGCAGCATCTTCCGCCGGATTTTCTTCCCACTCATAGTGGGTGCCAAACTGCTCATTTTCGAACTTTTTCCAGTTAAAGACTGCCTCGACTGACGCGATCCCGACCTCAATCATAGAGTCATCCGGTTCCTTAGTCGTCAAATGCTGCATCATCATCCCCGGACGGCTCAGAAAATTGATCACCTTGTTGTCCGTGCGGCCCGCCAGCTGAATGAATTCATATGACACACCGGCGATCAGAGGCAAAAGAGCGATACGCAATATCAGCCGCCACGGGCCTCTGCTCACATGAAACACCGTAAACAATGGAATACTGAACAGCATAATAAATATAATGCTGATAAACATCACAAGAAACAGAAAACTCGTACCGCAGCGCTTGTGTTCACGGG
Organism: Lachnospiraceae bacterium; assembly: GCA_021205305.1. Taxonomy (GTDB): domain Bacteria; phylum Bacillota; class Clostridia; order Lachnospirales; family Lachnospiraceae; genus Choladousia. The sequence continues at coordinate 2,682 of JAJPXU010000020.1, read as the reverse complement.
AGCATTTCCGCACATTCTCCACTGTCAGCTCCAGGCCATTCTCAATACAATTGATACACTTATGCTCCGCGCCATGGTACATGAACGTGCGCTGAATATCCTTCATCTGCGCAATCAGAGCGAGATAAGCAAAGAAAATCAGCAGCTTCACCGCGCTCTCAATCATCAAAAGCGCCATCTCCGACTGAATCCAGCCTTTCAGCAGTCTTGAAAGGAAATAGGGAAGCAGCATAAAAAGTCCAACCGAGAACAACAGGGAAAAGATCACCGTTACCGTCATAATCCAGTCATTGTCGTCAGGCGTCTCTCCTGCCTCGTTCTCCCGCTCGATCCGCTTCTCACACTTCTCAATCACCTTCTGCGCCGCGTCCATCTTCCCCTTCGCGCGCAGCTTCTCCGACTTTTCAATCGCCTTCTTGCGCTCCTTCGCCTCCCACGCGGCGTGTTCTTCTTCTGTCTCCTCCGCGTAAAAAGTCGCGGAAAACATCAGCGTCTTCATGCCAAGAACCAGCGAATCAAAAAAATTCACCACACCGCGGATGATCGGCAGCCTTACAAACTTCTTCTTCTGAAGCTTCTGGCTGGAGCACTCCTGCTTGTCAACCACAATCTTCCCGTCCTGCGTCCGAACCGCCACCGCATACTGGCCGCCATTACGCATCATGACGCCCTCGATGACCGCCTGACCTCCTATGCCAGATGGTTTCATATAAAATCCCTTCCTATTATAAGTGAAATCTTTTCATTTTAATGATATTCTGAACTGTTTTCCTCTATATGTGACTGCCAAAACAGCAGTCTACAAACAATCTGTTTCGATCTGTTTTTCTGTATAACGAAAACAGGTTGAGATTACTAGAACCTCAACCCACGCGTTTCTATCCTCAATTCTACTGAAGACCATACTTTTTATTGAACCGCTCAATACGTCCGCGTGCGGCAGTCGCTTTCTGCTGTCCGGAATAGAACGGATGGCACTTTGAGCAAATCTCCACGTGAATGCTCTGCTTCGTAGAACCTGTCACAAATGTGTTCCCACAGTTACAGGTTACCTCTGCCTGATAATACTTCGGCTGAATCGCTTCCTTCATTATTATTCACCTCTTCTTCTCTATTTTGTGAACTGCTGATCTTCCACCTGAGAAAATCAATTCCCGGCCAATGCCGCTCGATTGTTACCACGGCAAGTATCCCCGGGCTATCCCTGCAAGTCCCTGCAGTTGTGCGCACAGACACCTTCCAACAATCACCGATGCCGCCATACGCAGAATCTCTTTACACAACACTCAGAGAATAGCATAGTTCGACTGCAAAAGCAAGGATTTTTTATAAAAACAGCGTCATGTAAATCGGCAGGCAAAAAATATCCTGTTCCTTTCTAATGTCTTTCGTATAAAGCAAATATCGCCTACGAATCCTCGATGAAAACTTTTCCTGAAATGCATCCAGGGAAGAATGTGTTTTATAACCAGACGATTTCACCTCCAGCGGACAAATCTTCCCTTTCCTGGAAATCAGGAAATCAACCTCATAGTTTTTTCTGGACACATCCTTAGGAAAGGTATAATAAAACAGCTCATTTCCGGCAGTTTTCAACATTTGGGCAACCATATTCTCGTAAACATATCCCAGATCCGCATTCAGATGATCATTCAAAAGCTTCGCATAAATTTCATTTTCCGTATAATCGCTATCCCGGAAAGAAAGAGTGACAAACAATCCTGTATCCGACAAAAAAAGTTTATAGCGTCTCGGGTCCTTATGAAGAGCTATACCCACATTGGGATTATCTGCGTGATACGCTATATTCACGGTCATAGAATCCTGCATATCCGCAATAATTTCCCGCACACGTTCCTCCTTTTCCCCTGCAATCACACTAGAGATCTGATAACGGGACGCATTTTTATGCAGTTCACCAGGTATCGCGTCAAAAAGCATTCCCGCACGTCCGGATGGATCAATTTTACGGAAATCATCTTCATACAGATCAAGAATATTTCGTTTCATCTGTTCTACCAAGCTCATATTATTTGTAGCAAGATACGTATCGACCGCCTGCGGCATCCCACCAACCAACATATACAAGCGAAAGTCCCGCATCAGGCGTCGGTTCATGGCATCGCCAAGTGGCTTCATGCTTTCATAAGCTTCCCGCAGCAGGGGAATTGTCGCCATATCACCAAGCGCCCACCGGAATTCCTCATAGTCAAGCGGATAGAGATTCAGTCTTGTCTCTTCACTGGGAATTACAATATTCTTTATATTTTTCTTAATTGAAAGAAGGGAACCAGTCTCAATGTAATCATATCGGCCATCCTTTACCAGGTGTTTGATCGCCTGCCTGGCCAACGGCTGCATCTGCACTTCGTCAAAAATAATCGCCGATCTCCGCTCAACAAGGTTCACATGATAAATCATCTGCAAACGTAAAAAAAGGAAATTCAGATCAGACAAATCCGCAAATAGATCATTCACTTCCCTGGACGCAATGGAAAAATCAATCAATATATAGCTCTCATATTCATTTTTTGCAAATTCTTCTGCCAGAGTAGATTTTCCTACCCGCCGCGCACCCCGGATCAGAAGAGCTGTTTTTCCACCAAATCCACGCTTCCAGTCAAGCATCTTATCATATAGTTTTCTTTTAAATATCAAAAAATCACCCACTCGTACGAATTC
>JAJPXU010000083.1 GCA_021205305.1 Lachnospiraceae bacterium | reverse complement strand
GATTATTTTGACGGGGAGGGATAGGGTTTGGGAGCATATAAAATGCGGAATAACAGATAAGACCGCTCTTCGAAGGGAATATGATATTTTGGATATAATCGAACGAGCTTCTGAACTGTATCCGTGTGGTGCGAATATTGTGTTCACTTCAGAAGAGAGAGGGTACAGCCAATTCAGTATTCAGGATCGGCAGATTCAGATACTCATTAAAAAAGAACTCGGAACTAAGGTAATATCAATATTACAGAAAACCCCGTGGTTGTTCTCGACAATTACTATGCATTTCATTGAAAAACTTGTGCAAAATTATTCTAGGGTGATAAAGACGATCCAAGAGGGAATGTCAGAATTGTATAGTTTTGATAATGATCTGACTAGAACTGATGAGCATAAGGGTATTATTTTATTGGTGCAAAAACTATTCTTAGAATTTTATGTACCCGATAAATTTCGGCACGCATTTGAAACAGAATATGACATCAGAGAATTTCTTGATGAATTGTCTGCTGTTCAGAAGAAGCACATGAATAAGCTTCATTCAAATCCATATGAAAATGACCCGTGCATTTGGGTCTCTAAATTATTAAGTAGCGGTTTGATAAATGCGGTTGAGAATCCGAAAGAATTGAAGAGCGATCCGAGAGGTGTATATTATTTTGGAGAGTATGCCTGCATGAGAAGGGCTACTCTTAAATTTGGTTTACAAGAAATGTTTTGTGACCAACAAGATAGAACTCATATGACTGTAAAGGCTCTAGCGGAGCAAGATATTTTAGAAACGACATTTGATAGTAGACAGAAGAATTACACGAAAAAAATACCACAATGTCAAATAGTGGGTATCTGGATCAATGTAAAAACATTAGACGATTATGTGGAGTTGGCGAAAAACGTATTTCAAGATTGATTTATAAAATCTTTTAGATTGTATTTAGCAGGTCTGACAAATTACAGAAGATGCTTTGAACAAGTGGCGTTCTCAACTTAATGCAAAATGTATTTCAGTAGTTACAGTTATGAAAGCAGCAAATAATGCAGGTTAGCTCTATACCGAAAAAGAGGTGCATTAATGCACTTTATAGACCGCAGACACTATGGGATTTTCTATGATGGTCTAAAAAGCTTTTACGAAGACAATAAATAGAGCATATTTAGATTGGTTGTTCATTTACTCTGAAATTCCATATGCAATTTCAACTCAATCTTGTTTCTGGGCCAATAGATGCGAAGCTTTTACAGTCATCTTATGGTAACGGATGGCTATCGTGCCTATGGTACAAAAACTGGCAGTCGGATTTTCGAGTGTTAAAAAAATCATCAATACATTATCTTTGTGCAGACAGGTATATGTGACTGAATCCTGTTGAGAAGCAGTGATACATATATTCTGTGTTGCCAGAATGAGACTACCAATGAAAGGAGAGTGTGACATATGGGATATGCACATAACGATATTGAAAAAAGAAACTCAATGCAGAAAAGTTTGTACGGTATCAGGAAAGCAAAGAGAAGTACAGCCCTGGCCTTACAGAATTTCAGAAACTTGCAAAAGAAGTGAAGGCGGTGTCTGAGGTTAAGCATATTATTGGTGAAGAGCATGTTTCATCTCAAGAAAAATATAAGGACAGTCGTGATGTGGCCGCATGATTTACAATGGATGCCGTTGTGAGGTATTGGCAGCCGGAAGTATTCTTCATGATTTCAATAATACATTATATATGTGCATAGATGCGGATACACGCGATGCGTCGCAGCACTATTACGCAAGATTCTGAAAGGAAGGAGGTCATTATAATGACAGATGAATCACTGATGATTGATGTTAAAGGACTACAGACGACTCTTGGAGTCGGACGGGACGTGGCGTATTCGCTTATGCGGAGTCGGGCGTTTCCATCTATAAAGATCGGCAACCACTATCTGGTTAATAGAGAGGCATTGATGCAATGGCTGAAGAAATACGAAGGTAAAGAATTCGTATTGTAGTCTTGCCTGTGAAGGAAAGCTCAATCCTCTCAGTTTTTGAATGGAGGTGGTCAATTTGAAGGAAAAGAGTCGCAACGCGAAAGGAGAAGGAAGTTTCTATGATAATCCGAGCGGAACGGTAACTCACCGCAAGAGCGTTGGATTCAAGGCAGACGGGAAAAGAAAAATTCTGAGTGTTACGGCTGCAAGTAAAAGCGCGTGTATCCGAAAAATGAAAGAGAAAGAAAAAGAATGGAATCGCGTGAAAGCAGCATCCGGTATCAGCGAGAAAGATACGGTGCTGGATCTTTGTAATCGTCATCTGAAATACCAGATAAATAACGGAGATTTAAAAGCAAAGTCTATAGATCGCAGGGAGTGTACAATTGAAAACCAGATTGGTGGTTATGATCTGGCGACTATGCAGATACGGAGTGTTACTTCTGTCGATATTGAAAAACATATTACACAGTTGATGAAGGAAGCATCTGTGGGCGAATCGTCGATTACGAAAACACTTGATCTGCTGAATGCTGCTTTTGACTGGTCTGTTCGGCGGGGAGATTTAACAGTGAATCCGGTTGCTGCCGTAAAGCCTGACCTCGTGAAGAAGCTTAAGAAGTTATCAGCCAAAGCGGCAAATGAGGCGGATGTAGCGGTTTTATCGGATGATGAAGTAAGATGCTTTGAAGCAGAGGCATTAACTGAGGAAAATGGCTGTGTGAAGTATGCCGGAGGATATTACTGTCTGTTGTTGTTGTACACTGGAATGCGCACGGGTGAGATGATCGCTTTGCGTTGGCGTGACTGGCAGGACGGATATCTTGTGATTGAAAAGAGCGTTTCCATGGCCAAAAACCGGGAGAAAAAGAGTGAGGATGAGAATAATTTTGTTCCGGTTGAGGGTAGTACCAAGAATCAGAAGGCACGAATTATCCAACTGACGGATGAAGCAAATCTGATCCTCGGTAAGATCAGGGCAATGCAGGGAAACTGTGGAGAAGATGATTACATAACCCCGACCAGGAGCGGACGGGTGAACACCGCATCCAATCTGGAACACCGCATGAAAGTGATCATGCGGAACGCCGGACTGGGCGATATTAAGGGTGGTCTGCATATTTTCCGGAAAACCTTCGCTACCAGAATGTATGAGAGTGGGGCGAGAGTGGAGGTGATAGCAGCATACATTGGAGATCTGGAGTCCACGACTCGAAAGTATTACATTGCCATTCGGACAAAGGTATCGACAGGCGGAGAGGTGCGTCAGGTGGTGAATCTGCCTGTGAAAAAGGAATGACACGCTACAGAAACCGCCGGAGATGCCCAATCGACAGCGACTGTTTAAGATGAAAAGCTAGCACTGTCACATTGCGATTCTTAAAAGACACAGCAGAACTATCTTTATCTGCTGTGTCTTTTTTTGTGGCGGGATCGTAACAGGTATGTTATACTACTGCTATATTACAATGCCGTAAAAAATCGCGAGGGGAAGATTGTCTGATACAGTGGAGATAGAAAGGTTTGCAGTGACAGGAGGTGCGCTTATGAAGAAAGCAGTTGCTTTAGGTATTACTGCTTTTGAGGATATCATTGGCAGAAATGTATTTTATGTAGATAAAACCCGGTTTATAAAAGACTGGTATGACAGTGCAGATCAGGTAACACTGATTACGAGACCAAGGCGTTTTGGAAAGACGCTGACTCTGAATATGGTTGAGACCTTTTTCTCAGTCCGGTATCAGGACCGGATGGATTTGTTTGACGGGTTCTTTATAGCGGGTGAGGAGCGTTTTAGGGTGATACAGGGAACTTTTCCGGTGATTAATCTCAGTTTGGCGGATGTGAAGCAGGGCAATTATGAGAGTATGTGCTATGCCATGCGGATACAACTTGCGGAGCTGTTTGAGAGCCATTCATATTTGTTGAAATCAGACAGGCTGTCGGATGCGGAAAAAGAGACTTTTTCACAAATAATCTGGCGAAAGGCTCCGGACGAGATGTGCATGAAGGCTATTCGGTTCCTTTCACAGTGTATGTATGAGCATTTTGGAAAGAAAGTTCTGATTTTACTTGACGAGTATGATACTCCTATGCTGGAAGCATATACGGCAGGATACTGGGATACAGCGATCGAATATATACGCCGTATGTTTCATGCGGCTTTTAAGGATAATCCGTATCTGGATCGGGCGTTAATTACTGGCATTACCCGTATCACGCATGAGTCTGTTTTTTCAGATTTGAATAATCTGGCAGTCGTAACAACTACTACAAGGTTGTATGAGACTTACTTTGGATTTACGGAGGAGGAAGTCTTTGACGCGATGGATGCTTATGGTTTTTCTGATGAAAAAGAAGAGGTCAGGCGGTGGTATGACGGTTTTCAGTTTGGCGCTCAAAAAGGGATTTATAATCCGTGGTCGATTCTGAACTTTCTGAAATTTGGAGAATTGAGTCCTTACTGGATGAATACGAGCGGAAACGCGCTGGTTGGCAATCTGGTGAGAGAGGGTTCTGTCAAGGTGAAAGATGAGTTTGAGATTCTGCTGAAAGGAGGCTCCATTCTGACAGAGATTGATGAATCCATTACCTATGCGGAGCTGCGGGGAGATTCGAAAACGATCTGGAGCTGGTTCCTGACGACTGGGTATGTAAAGATTGTACAGAAGCAGTCAGACAGATACGAAATTGCTCTGACAAATTATGAGGTGCGGGAAGCTCTTTGCAAGCTGGTCAAAAAGTGGTTTGCCGAATCCTATGATGAATACACAGAATTTATCCGTATGCTGCTTGCAGGGAATCTGGAAGGGATGCAGCGGTACCTGGAGAAAGTGACAGCCCGGACGTTCAGCTTTTTCGATGTGGGAAGTGCTTCCTCGGAGAGTGAGGTCGCGGAGCAGTTTTACCATGGGTTTACGCTGGGGCTGATTGCCGATCTGGATCGGACACATATCCTGACATCGAACAGAGAGAGCGGGTTTGGCCGGTATGATGTCTGCATTGAGCCGCGGGATGGAAAGTCGGATGGGATTATCATCGAATTTAAGGTGTTTGATCCGAAGAAAGAGACTACGCTGGAAGAGACTGCAAAGCGGGCACTGGAGCAGATAGAGACTAAGAAATATGAAATTGACCTGAAAGCCAGGGGGATTAAGACAGTTTGTAAGTATGGGTTCGCTTTCCGGGGGAAAGAAGTGCTGATCCAGGAGGCGGAACATGAGTCGGCGAGTGCATAACATGAGATAGGTCAATTCATAGGTCAATTTTTGAATCTGACGTTCGAAAAATCCGCTGAAATTGGGCGCTAGAGGCTTCTCGAATAACGGACTCTGACTCCGTCATTTCCAGGTTCGAATCCTGGTAGCCCTGCTTTGACACTCATATCCGAACCCATTGGATGTGAGTGTTTTTTCTTTGCCAGAAAATATGCTTGACAAAACAAACATACAGGTGTATGTTATAAGTATAAACATACAAAAGTAGGTGATGTGCTATGAACATATCGATTTTGCCGGACGCGGAGCTTCGCATTATGCAGACGATCTGGGAAGGTGAGACGCCGATCAGTACGGTGGAGCTGCAAAAGAAGCTGGAAGAAGAGCGCCCGTGGAATCTCTCGGCACTACAGACGCAGCTGGGCCGGCTGGTGAAAAAAGGATTTTTACAGACAGAGCTGGAGGGACGGAGCCGATGCTATTCGCCGCTGATATCGGAGCAGGAGTATCTGCAGCAGGACAGCAGACATTATTTAAAAAAATGGAAGGGCGGCTCGATTACGGATTTTGTGGCGACTCTGTATGATGGAAAGACGATCGGGAAGAAGGATTTGGAGGAATTACAGCTTTTGATTGAGCGGATTAACAAGGATTAGGTGTTATCTGGCTCACACCTGCAGAGGTAAGAGAAGGCGGATCCGGTCAGGGTGGGATTCGCAGTGAGATGTCTGACGCAGGGGATGAAGGAGTACCATGGTTGCTTGAGATAAGGACTGTGGGCGGGAGGAAAATGTATGAGGACGGTTTTTTTGAATTATCTGGTTGTCGGTATCTGTATGATTCCGGTGATCATAGTCGCGCTATTGGCGCTTCCGCGCCTGTCGGCGAGATTCCGGGCGCGATTTCCCTATCTGGTTTTTCTAATTCTGGCAGTGCGGCTTTTGTTGCCGTGGAATGCTACGCTTCCGGGAGGGCTATCCTGGGATGTTAAGCTGGAAGAGACGACGGTCACATTGCCGGCGCTTTCTTTCTTCTCGAAAGGGACGGGAACGGATGCTGCGGACACACGGGCTTTGGCCGGTGGCACAGCGGGAGATGCCTCATTGGACACTGCGTCTGCAGGGAGCAAAGTTTCATCTGGGGAAGGAGACAAAGCGGACAGCGGCAGTTATAGCGGCGGCGCTGTAGAAGCTGATGTGTTGACTCTGACAGACGGAATCGGCGGTGAGGGGAGCGGTTACTCTGAAATTGATTCTGCCGCTGAGAAAGATGGTTTGTCGGAAGCGGACAATCGGACAGGCGCGGAGGTGCCGGTTTTATCGATTTTGATGACGGTCTGGATATTGGGCATATTGTTTTTCCTGTTTCGTTATATTGTGAGCGGCTTTCGTCTGGGCAGAGGGCTGAGACGTTGGAAAAAGCGGCCGGGTGAGGCGGTTCTTCAATGCTATCAGGCGATGACAGAAGCAGATAAAAAAACGCCGGAGCTCTGGATCTGCCCGATCCTTACGACTCCGATGGTGGCGGGTCTTTTTTCTCCTGCAATTTATCTTCCGCATGAGAATTACAGCAGCGGGGAGCTGGAGATGATCTTTACGCATGAGCGGACGCATCTTGAGCGGCGGGATATCTGGTACAAGCTGGTGCTGTTCGCGGCGCGGACGATTCACTGGATGAACCCGTTTGTGTGGATGATGACAAAAAATGCCATGGCGAATCTGGAAGTTTCCTGTGACGGAGATGTGGTAGCCCAAAAGGATGCGCAGTACAGGAAAGCATACGCAGAAATGCTGCTGCGGGAGGCGGCCGGTGAGCTGAAATTTCAAAATGCACTGACAACCTGTTTTTCGGATGAAAAAACAGCCTTAAAGAATCGACTGGAGGAGGTGTCAAACATGAAGAAGAGAAGAAACGGTACACCATTTGTGGCAGTGGCGCTGGTGATCGCGGTTCTGGCTGGAAGCGGATTTTTCTTTGAAAGCGCGGAAGGGATGGAAGAAGCGAATACCAATACAGAAGATAATCAAAATGGTAATTCTGAAATCAGTACGGAGAACAGCACAGAGGATTACGAGGATTCTTCGGTGAAAACAGATATTCTGGATGTGGACGGAAACTCGTATTCCTGTGATCAGATTCCTATTCTGGACGGTCAGCTGACCTGGGGGATGACAAAAGAAGAAGCGGTTGAGATATTAGGCACCCCGACATCCGCAGAGGAGTCCGAGTATGGCGTGACCTATACCTGGGAGTACGAGGATACACTGGAATCCGGTCTGGGCGACTGCTCACAGCTGGTGCTTTATATCGGGGAAAACAATTTGACAAACGAATCCGGTGCTGTTTTTTCACAGGGATTGATACAAGTGAGCCTGATCGTTGACGGGACGACAAAGGAGATGATCCTTGAAAGCCTGGAATCCGTCTACGGCACGTTTTCGGAGGAAAGCGGAAGTACAGCCCTGGAGAGCCAGTTAAAGGATTCTCTTCCGGGTTATTTTAACGAGGATTATTTCTGTGACGGGTGGAGCGTGGAAACACTGGACGAAGAGGAATATGCGCTGCTTGCAAAGATTCAGGAAGCGACAAGCGAGTGGATGGGCCTGAAGCGGCCGGTGGGGGAAGGAGCGGTTCTGGCAGATATCACTCTTTCTGGTACTGTGTCTGATGAGCCATACAGCTGCACGGTGACGATTGCGGCCGACTATCTGACGATGCTGCGGAGCGGCCTTTGAATTTCTGGAAGGCACAGAGCTATAGGGGAATTAGTCATAGCATAAATGATCAGAGCACTTCGGGAGAAGTGCTCTTTATTATCCTTTCTGAATATTTGCATACGTAATCATTCTTGTCAATCCAGACGGATTGTGCTAGGATAAAACAACAGGTTGCCCTATATGGGGCGTTTTTATAATGAGCAAGGGGCACTGTTGGGGGATTTCATTATGGAAGAGACGGGGAAGAAAAGGTACACGATCGACGATGTCGCGCGGGAACTTGGACTCAGTAAGACAACGGTTTCCCGGGCGATTTCCGGGAAGGGGCGGATCAGTCAGGCGACGAGGGAAAAGGTGCTTGCCTGTGTTGAACGCAATGACTATCGCCCGAATGTGGTCGCACAGGGGCTGGCGCAGCGCCGAACCTACAATATCGGCCTGCTGTTGCCGACGGATTATACGGATATTGATTTTCCATTTTTTAAGGAATGTATGAGCGGAATCTGCGCGAAGGCTGCACAGCACAATTATGATATCATCATCTCGATGATTGATGGGAAGGATTTTACGCAGCTGCAGCGCCTGATTGCGAACCGTAAGGTGGACGGTGTGATTGTGACGCGCGTTCTGGTCAATTCGAGCGTGCGGCATTATCTGAAGGAAAAGAATGTTCCGTTTGTGGCGATCGGGACGCCGGACGTGGAAGAGCCGGGGCTGGTCTGGATTGACAATCAGAACCGGGAGGGCAGCCGGGAGCTGACGGGGATTTTATTGATGAAAGGACTCCGCCACCTCGCTCTTTTAGGCGGCAGCCGGGCGCATCTGGTGACCAAAAGCCGTCTGCAGGGGTATGAGGATGCGCATGGCGATTACCATGTACATGTGGACGATTCTCTGGTTTTCATGGAAATGGACAGCTACGCAAAGGTTGCAAAAGCGGCAGATCAGATCCTGGAATCCGGAGCGGATGGCATTGTCTGTATGGATGACATTATTACAAACATGCTGCTTGGCTGCCTGCGTGAGCGCAGGGTAGAAATCCCGCGGAATATTCGGGTGGCAAGCCTCTATGACAGTGCTTTGCTAGAATATTATATTCCTGCGGTCACCAGTCTGCATTTTAATACGAAGAGCCTGGGAATGAATGCCTGCCAGCTTTTGCTAGAGCAGCTGGGGGAAAAGGTGGACGGAGAATTTGTACCGCTGAACTATCAGGTGATTTTGCGCGAGTCAACAAAATAAAGACAGGATGAAGCTCCGGAGATTTTTTGCTTTCCGGGGCTTCTTGTGTAAAATCATTACTTCTTGTGGAAAATAAAACTATGTAATCACAGGACTTGCAAATCAAATTGGTTACGCCCACGCAGTAAAATTCAGCACAGTATAATTTGTTGTGCCGCCCAGCCGGAATTGCATCGGGGAAGCTTCCTTTCGCGCGGTTGTTTTGCAGACAGCAGATGCCTTTCGCTGCTTTTTGCAGCTTTGAAGAGGGGCTGCTTCCACCCAGGAAGGCTCAACAAAAGAGAGATTGGAGTGTACATAAAAGGAATCCAGCCCTACGCCCTGTGCGCCGCCGATGTCATTGACCGCATCGTTTCCAATGAAAAGAGAGCGGCTGAAATCAATGCCAAATTGTTCGATCAGCTGCTGAAAGAAGAACGGGTTTGGTTTGCCCGCGCCGTAGTCAGAGGAAATCAGGATGCCGTCAAAATGGCGTTCAAGATCCAGCAGGCAAAGCTCGTATTGGGTAAAAATGCGCTGTGCGTTCGAGAGCAGCCAGACCTTTTTTCCATTCGCCCGCAGCCGTTCCAGCATCGGGACGGTTCCGTCATACAGGCGGATATACTCTGTGGATAACACACGGAAAAACTGGCCGGTATGGACGGCGAGTTCACGGGAGGCAGTCACACCTTTCCGGCTGTAAAGTGCCTGTATAACGCACGTGAGATCAATTTCAATCTCTGTGGAAACGCCCCCTCGCTGCGCGTCGGCGGCAGGTCGCAGCCGCGATGAGGATAATGCTACGCATTGCGCGGCTGCTGGATTAGCTTCATAGCCCTGTGCGGCGCGGCCGGTGTTTTCTGCTGCTTCCTGCCGATAGTGTTCCGTCAGCCTATTCCATGTCATACGCAGTTCATCCGGTGTATATCGCGCACCATAATATCCATAGAAAAAACTCATCTTTTCCCATAGTGCAGGGAGACTCTCGTCTGTGTGGATGTCCACCAGAGTCCCGTATAAGTCAAAAATATAGTTTTCATAGGTGAGTGGAAGCTGTGTTTTCAATCCATTTGCCCTCTTTACAA
>JAJPXU010000008.1 GCA_021205305.1 Lachnospiraceae bacterium | reverse complement strand
CCCCGTCCCTCCCCTCCCTGCCGCGGGGCCCGCCGCCCCCGTTCCAGCCCTCCCTGCCGCGGTTCCCGCCGGCCTGGTTTCTGCCGTTCCTGCTCCGGTTTCCGCCATCCTGGTTTCTGCCGTAGCTGCCGCGGTTCCCACCGTCCTGGCTTCTGCTGTAGCTGCCCTGCGCACCAGTCGTACGCGCAGTGTTTTTTGCACGGTCAGTGCGATCTGCCGCGCCGCCGCGAGCGGACATATCATTGCCGCTTCTATTTCCGCCATCCTGGTTTCTGTTATAGCTGCTCCGATTTCCGCCATCCTGGCCTCTGCCATAACTGCCTCTGTTTCCGTCGTCCTGTCTTCCGGTGTATCTGCGCCACGGGCTGCTTCGTTTTCTGCCATCCTGACCGCGGCCATTTCTGTTTCCGCCATCCTGGCTTCTGCTATAACTGCCGCTCTGACTGCTTCTGTTGCTGCCATCCTGGTTACGGCCATTCCTGCCTCCCTGGCTGCGAACACCATCCTCTCTGCGTCCATCCGCGTTCTGTCGAAGTTCATTCTTCACTTTTTCCGCCTCAGCCGGAGCACTCTGTGCTGCACCGGCAGTCACAGTCTGCGGTTGCATATCCGTCGGGACGCCAGAAACAGCCTGTTTCTTAGTTTCTGCCGAATCTGCCTGTGGCCGCGTCTGGGCTGCTGTTTGAGAGCCCTGTGGCCGTGTTTCTGCGGCTGCTCCGGTTTCCTGTGGTCTTACTCCTGCGGTCGTACCAGTTTCCTGCGGTTTTATTCCTGTAACTGCTCCTGCTGCTACAGTTCCCTGTGGTCTCGTTTCAGCCGCAGCCCCGGTTCCCTGCGGTCTTGCTCCCGCGGCTGCTCCGGTTCCCTGCGGTCTCGCTCCCGCGGCTGCTCCGGTTCCCTGTGGTCTCACTCCCGCGACCCCGGTTCCCTGTGGTCTCACTCCCGTGGCTGCTCCTGCTCCCTGCGGTCTCGCTCCCGCAGCTGCCCCGGTTCCCTGCGGTCTCGCTCCCGCAGCTGCCCCGGTTCCCTGTGGTCTTGCTCCCGCAGCTGCCCCGGTTCCCTGTGGTCTTGCTCCCGCAGCTGCCCCAGTTCCCTGCGGTCTTGCTCCCGCAGCCTGCCCCTGACGGCGTCCGCCCGCGGCTCCCTGCGGCTTTGGACGTCCACCGGGTTTTACCATACCGGTCTTACTGTTCTGCGGACGAAACACCTGTATAATATTCTTCTTTTTCTGTGGAGCAGCAGGCTTATCAGCAGGCTTCCCCGCAGATGTTCCTACAGCCTTCTCCTCCGTCTTCTTCACTGCTTCCGGATCCTGATTCTTCGGCATATGCTCATCCTCCTTCATCTTCACCTGCCGGTCTCCCAGCGTCTCTCTTCCCTTTGCGGTATCTTTCCCTTCACTGCCATCATTCATACTTTTATTCCCGATCTCCGCCATTCTCATAACCTCCCTTTGCTCCCGCTGCGTCCAGCTTTTTCACCAGAGCATCTGCAAATCCCGTATCCAGCACCGCCAGCACTGCCCGATATTCATTGCCTGATGCAGCCCCTAATTCTTCCCTGGTCCCATAGCTATATGCCGGGACCTGATAAAAAGAGCACATATTCCGAAATTTTTTCTCCGTATTCCCGGAAGCTTCCCGGGAGATAATTACAAGACTGGCTTTTCCGGATTTTACCGCGTTTTCACTCAAAAATTCACCCGAGGCAATCCTGCCTGCTTTTGTCGCGATACCCACCAGGGAAAGTACGCTATCTCTCTTCAATCGATTCAATCTCCTTTTTCAGGCTCTCATAAGTTTCTTCCGGAATCGCACATTTCAGCGAGCGCTCCAGCCCTTTATTTTTCAAGGCTTTCCCAAGACAGTCCAGACTGCGGCAAAGATACGCCCCGCGTCCGTTTTTCCGTCCGGTCGCGTCCACCACAATCTCGCCCTCCGGCGTGCGCAGCACCCGCAGCATCTCCCGTTTGCTCTTCATTTCCTGACATCCCGTACACTTGCGTGTCGGTATTTTTTTTACCTGACCGGCCATATCCAGTTATTCCTCATCTTCAGATGGCGCAGCGGAATCATCTCCGGCATAATCGCCATCGACGCGCTCCCAGAATCCATCTTCATCCACATTTTCCGAGCCGTCCGCGGACATAGCGGCATCCGCATACCCTTCGTCACCATAGCCGTCGTTATACTCGCCATTTTCCTGGTACGCTTCGTCCTCCGCGTATTCGTCCTCGTAGTAGCCGTCCTCGTCGTAATACTCGTCCTCGGCGTAATAATCTTCCTCGTATTCCAGAAGATCTCCGGATTCACGAGCCTGTGTTTCGTTCTTAATATCAATCTTGAACCCTGTCAGGCGAGCCGCCAGGCGGGCATTCTGCCCTTCCTTGCCAATCGCGAGGGACAGCTGATAATCCGGAACCACGACCTTCGCAACCTTCTCATCCGGATCCGCGAGAACTGTAATCACCTTCGCAGGGCTAAGCGCATTCTCGATCAGAAGCGCCGGATTCTCATCCCAGTTGATAATGTCAATCTTCTCTCCATTCAATTCATCTACCACCGCACTTACACGGGAACCATTCAGACCGACACACGCGCCTACCGCATCGACATCCGGATTATTCGACCAGACCGCAATCTTCGTACGGCTGCCTGCCTCTCTGGCAATGCTCTTGATCTCAACCGTACCGTCGCGTACCTCTGTCACTTCCTCCTCGAAAAGGCGTTTCACCAGTTCCGGATGCGTACGGGAAACCAGAATTCTGGGGCCTTTCGGCGTATCCTTAACCTCCAGGACATAGACCTTGATCCTCTGCGTCGGCCGATAAACTTCTCCTCTGATTTGCTCCTCACTGGAAAGCGTCGCATCCGCGCGGCCAAGGTTAATGCTGATATTCCTTCCAAAGTAGCGCTGCACAACTCCGGTCACAATATCATGCTCTTTCTCATAATATTCATTATAAAGAACCTTACGCTCCTCTTCCCGAATCTTCTGCAAAATCACATTCTTCGCATTCTGAGTCGCGATACGGCCAAACTCTTTTGACTTGATGTCAACACGTACTACATCTCCAAGCTCATACCGGGAATCAATCATCTTCGCCTTCGTAAGACTGATCTGCGCCAGCTCATCCTCCACCTGTTCAACCACGGTCTTCATCGCGTATACTTCATACTCACAGGTCTCCGGATCAATATTGACCACCACACTGTCCGCTTCTGTTTTCCAGTTGTTCTTGCAGGCCTGAATCAGTGACTGCCGAATCGCTTCAAGCAGTGTCTCTTTGCTGATATTTTTTTCCTTTTCCAGAACCGTGAGTGCATCTAACAACTCGTTATTCATTTTGTTTTTTCCTCCCTGTCAGAAATCGATTGCCAGCCGTATCAGTGCGATATCCGTACGCATAAAGGATAGCGCCCCGCCGTTTTCTGTCTCTATGGTAACTGTCTGCTTATCATAGCCTTTTAAAATCCCGACGAACTCCTTCTGTCGGTCGATCGGGCGAAACGTCCGTATCTCTACCTTCTCGCCAAGACTGCGTGCAAAATCCTTTTCCTTCTTCAGCGGCCGCCCCAGTCCCGGAGAACTGACCTCCAGAATGTATGCATCCTCAATAAAGTCTTCTTCATCCAGCAAATCACTCAGCGCGCGGCTGATCACTTCACAGTCATCAATGGTAATTCCACCCGGCTTGTCGATGTAAGCCCGCAGATACCAGCTTCCTGCTTCCTTTACATATTCCACATCGACCAGTTCAAACTGGTGCTCCTCAATCAGCGGCATCAGCAGGGCTTCTGTTTTCTGTTCGTAGGTCTCTTTTTTGCTCATGATATTCCCCCACAAAGAAGAGTGGACCGCGCGGCCCACTCTTTTATCAGTAACGTTTCTATTTATCAAATAGCATCATAGCACTGTTTTTCCTGAATTGCAAGTATTTTCCCATATTTTTTCCGCATATCACGCAGGTTTATAATGCTTTTTCGCAGGAAATGCTGATAATCGTGTCTTTTTCAAAGTAGGAATCGGTTCCCACATAGATCGTTACCTCACAGCTATTGCCGTAAGAAGGAGAGTTATACGTATAATAACGGTAATTCCCGCTGTCGGTGCACTCGTATTCCATACCATTTTCATCGAGAATCGCCAGAAACTCTTCCTCCGTAACGCCGATACGCACTCCGCCCGGCAGCGCGCCATCCAGTTCCAATGTATATCCGCCTGTAGAAAGCTCCTCCAGCCAGCAGTTCTCCGGTATTGTCGCATAGTCCGCATCATTCGTCACAATCGCTGAAAAAGTCTGATTATTCTTTCGCAGGCTCACCCAGCCGTAATACTTCGCAACAATCATTGGATCGCTGTCATCCTCATCCAGCTCCCAGCCATCTTCCAAAAGCACACTGACCGGCACCGGAAGCTCATAACAATCCCCATCGATCTCAATCTCATAAGCAGTAAGATCCGAACTCAGCGCATCCGGCTTTGTATACGCCAGGATGCTTTGCGGAACCTCCGTACTCATCTCGCCCTCTTCAAACCCTTCCGGCTGTTCAAAATTCTCTATCCGGATATCTTCGAGCACGCCGCTCTCCAGAAAGACCTGCAGCTCAATTTCCTGATTATAGTCCTCCTCATAAGTATACTGCGTGTAAAGAGTACCTTCATACGTATCGGTCGGCGTGCCATAGGCCGCTTCAATATCCTCCAGGGTCGACTCTCCCAGAATAATGCCACAGGGAAGCTCCACCGTGTCATCCAGATCACTCCAGTAATAATCATCAATCGAAAGTCCCGCCACAATACACGATTCAATCGGCATCGTGTTGATACCAAGATTCAGCACATATGCGGTGATTGTCAGATCATCCTTCTGAAACTCATAAAAACTGTAGCTATATGGCTCCAGCGTATCCTCCGCGTCTTCCTCATCCCTCAGACTCCAGCCAAATGCCGTAAAGTCCTCAAACATCATCGGCAAAACATACACATCCTCGTCAATCGTCACCTGAAAATCTCTCCAGGATGGTTCTTCCGTCTCGGATTCTGCCTCTGTCATAAGTTCTGTCTCTTCCAATGTCCCGGACTCTGCCGCGGATACCGTTGTCACACCAAAAACAAGCGCTGTACATAACAGCAGAAACATTCTTTTCTTTTTCATAGGTTCTCCCTCATACATTTTATAGTTTCGTTGCTGCGGTACTGTCATCCACAGATACCATCGCTGATTTCTGTTACAGTTCCCGCAGATTTAGCATATCATGTTTTCACACATCCTGCAAGAATAAGAATCGAAATATATGCAGAAAAAAGAGCAGAAAGAATCAAACTTTCTGCTCCTCAAAAAAGATATAAGCGGATAACGAGAATCGAACTCGCCTCCCCAGCTTGGGAAGCTGGTGTTCTACCGATGAACTATATCCGCATATTTCCATAAGTCCCAGGCACTTTCTTCTATCTGATCCCTCAAACTAACAGATTTCAGTATCTTTCAAAGCGCCAAAGCTCTTACCTGCGGAACATTATATACCAGAATCCGAAAATTAGCAAGGAAAACTTTTTTAAATTTCATTTTCAATCAATAGATCCGGAATTTGTGTACCGCCCACCTGATTGCCCGATATTTCGGTGTCTCCAGCTCCTGCACCGCCTCTTTCAGCTTTTCCCGAATCGGAATGCCTTGTGGGCAATGTCGTTCACAGCGACCGCAGCCGATACACTGTGATGCGCTCGAAGTCTCCCGTCGCATTGCGGTTGACTGCGTATATTCCCAGCTGCCGGAACGTCCGCCCTCTGTGTATTTCACATTGTAACAGTGAAACGCCATCGGAATATCCACCCCCTGCGGGCAGGGCATACAATACCCGCAGCCCGTACAGCCGACCTTCATCTTCTGATTGATCGCCGCTTTCACCTGTTCGATAAGCTGTCGGTCTTCCTCTGTGAATGCTCCCACGCGCGCCTCATCCGCCAGGCGCAGGTTTTCCTCCACCATCTCCAGACTGTTCATACCAGAGAGCACACAGGTCACCTGCGGCTGATCCCAGAGCCAGCGAAACGCCAGTTCCGCCGGAGTTGCGAATCGCTCCGACTCTTCAATTCGCGTCTTCGCTTCCTTCGGCAGCTGGTTCACCAGCCGTCCGCCGCGCAGCGGTTCCATGATAATGACCGGGACGCCTTTTTCCCCGGCGTATGCCAGTCCGTCTCGCCCCGCCTGTGAAAACTCGTCCAGATAATTATACTGTATCTGACAAAACTCCCAGTCATACGCATCCAGGAGCTTTTTGAAATTCTCTGTATTCCCATGATAGGAAAAGCCGATGTGGCGAATCTGGCCCTGCTCCCTCTTCTCCTGAAGCCAGTCTTTTATGCCAAGCTCCGCCAGATGCTCCCAGGTCTTCACATCATTCAGCATATGCATCAGATAATAATCAATATAATCGGTCCGCAGCCGTTTCAATTCCTCCTGAAACTTCTTCTCCGCACCCGCCGTGGAGCGAATCAGGTAATGCGGCAGTTTGGTCGCCAGATAAATCTGCCCGCGGCAACCGTTTTTCTCAAGGATCTTACCGACCGCCTCCTCATTGCCCGGATAAACATATGCTGTATCCAGATAATTCACTCCGCCGCGGATCGCCCGCATCACTTCCCGCTCCGCTTTTTCCAGATCTATCTCATTCCCTTTTTTTGAAAAACGCATACAGCCGTAGCCCAATATCGACAGCTGATTCCCGGCACAGCCCTCTCTGTATTGCATCTGGTGTCCTCCGCTCCATATCTTTTGTTTCCGAACTCTCAATTCCATTTTTTCCTGCTCCGGAAGGCAGCAGTCTTGCCACCTTTTTATCCAAGCGCTACGTCTAACACCATCATCAGCGCAAAACCAGCCGCAAACCCAATCGTCCCCAGATTGCTGTGGTCGCCGGTCGAGGCCTCCGGAATCAGTTCTTCTACAACCACGTAGAGCATCGCGCCTGCCGCAAAAGCAAGAAGATACGGAAGCAGCGGCGTCACAAACCGCGACAGCAGTATCGTGATGACCGCACCGATCGGCTCCACAATTCCAGAAAGCATTCCATACACAAACGCCCGCGAACGGCTCATGTTATCACTGCTCCGAAGCGGCAGACTGATCACCGCGCCCTCCGGAAAATTCTGAATCGCGATACCAAGCGAAAGCGCCAGAGCGCCCGCTGCCGTAATCTGCGTCTGCCCGGAAAGCATTCCCGCAAACACTACGCCGACCGCCATCCCTTCCGGGATATTATGCAGCGTAACGGCGAGCAGAAGCATCGTCGTCTTCGGCAGCCGGCACGTCAGACCTTCCGCCCTCTCACTGTCCAGATGTAAATGCGGAATCAGCATATCCATCAGCAACAGAAAACCGAACCCAAACAGCAGGCCAGCCAGTGCCGGAATAAATGCCAGCTTCCCCATCTCCTCCGACATATCCATCGCCGGAATCAAAAGTGACCAGACGGAAGCCGCCACCATCACCCCTGACGCAAATCCAAGCAAGGACTTCTGCAGTCCTGCCCTTAATTCATTCTTCAGAAAAAACACACACGCCGCTCCCAGAGTAGTGCCCGCAAAAGGCAGCAGCAGTCCCGCCAAAACATTCTCTGTCATAACACCCTCCTGTCCTCTTGCGCTGACCGAAATTTTTCAATCTATTATATGCAGATATGCTTTTTTCTTTGCAAAATTTGGGCAGTGCCTGTGCGTATTATCTGACCTGTTTTCCATTTTCTCAGTCTCAGCAGGTCTTGGCAGGTCAATGAATTACGATATCCTCCAGCCTGCGTTTCGGCACATAGTGCACATCATTCTCATCCCGGTAATAATCCGTCGGCTCGTCCGGTCCGATCTCCGTCATCACAATCGTCTCAGCCGGTTTGCCGATCGCCACTACCAAAAGCGGCGCAAGGTATGCCGGCAGCTGTAATGTCTCCGAAATCTTTGCCGGACTAAAGTTGCCAATCATGCAGCCGCCAAGCCCCATCTCGGCCGCGGCCAGCAAAATCGTCTGCGCCACAATTCCCACATCGCGGGAAAAACGAGTCAGCGATTCACATACGCGAATATCCTGACAGATGACGACAAATGCGGTCGGACACATTCCCGGATGCGGCAATTCCATCTGCGGCAATCCCCGCGCCCACTTTGTCAGCGGCTGGATGCGATCCACATCCTCTTTTTCACACGCCAGATAATAGCGCAGCGGCTGCTGGTTCACACTCGACGCAGTCAGGCGCGCACAGTCGACCATCTCCAGCAATTCCTCCCGGGTTACCCGGCGATTCTCATCATATCCGCGGTAACTCCGGTTTGCTTTTACAAGATCTTTCAGATTCATACCAACACCTCCTTAACGATTGTACCATTTTCAGCGTTATTTTCAAGGAAAATATAATCAATCGAGCAGGGAGACTTGTCCCCCTACTCGCTGCGCGGGACGCGTGTGGCGTAAGCCACAAAACACCTTACGCGCCCCTGTGCATCAAAAACCCCCGCCGCACAAACGGTGCAGCAGGGGTTTTTACTCATAATTTCAGCAGGAATTACTCCTGAGTTGCGTAGGTAAAGATGAAATAGCCCAGCGGGGTATAGCCAATGTTTCCAAAGCCTTCATGCAGCAGATACGGATCGGTATAGAAATAAATCGGGCATACCGCAAATCCGCCTTCGCCAAAGAGCATATATTCTGCTTCTCTCATCAGCTCATCACGCTCTGTGCCACCGCTCAGTGCCTTAAATTCAGCAACCATATCCGTGTATTCATCATTCACCCAGTTGCTATAGTTGTAAGAATTTCCATTCGTAAACAGCTCAATATAAGTGCTCGCATCATCGTAGTCTGCGATCCAGCCAAGACGAGCCATGCCAAAATTACCCTCGCCCAGGTTGTTCGTATAGGTCTGCCACTCAGAGTTATTCAGAGTGATATTGATTCCAAGTACACTCGCTACGTCAGACTGAACAGCTTCTGCGATAGCCTGATGTGCTTCTGATGTATTGTACTCATAATCAATCGTTGTGGAAGTATCATAGCCGTCCGCAACCGCCTCGTCCAGCAGGGCAACTGCCAGCTCACAGCGTCCGGAATAAGTGGTAAGATCATAATCCGGATACAGTTCCGAAAGTGACGCAAACATCGCATCGCCTACATACTCGGTCCACTCGGTACCGTCGCTTGTCGTAGTACCCGCAGCTACGAGACCGGTCGCCGGGGTCTGCCCGCCCTGGGTCACATTCTCAACAATGTTATCACGGTCAATGACAAGCGTAATAGCCGCGCGCACTCTCCAATCCGGAATGTTGTCGCAGTTCAGATACAGATAATAGGTACCGATCTCATCCGGAAGGTGGCAATCACCGGACTCTACGAGAGACTCCAGCTGCTCCGTTGAAACTGAAGTAGTGAAATCAATCTCATCCGCCTGGTAAGAAGCCAAAATTGCACTCTCACTATCCTGCAGCTTCCATACCAGCTTTGTCGGACCTACGGAATCCTTATCATAGTAATATTCGTTCGGAACCATTTCGATCTGGCTGTCATGCTCCCATGCACTCAGCACATATGCACCGTTGGATACCATATTGCCCGGGTTCGTCCACTCTGTGCCGTATTCTTCAATGATATCCTCACGGATCGGCATCAGTGCAGCAAATGCGCAAAGGCCAAGGAAATACGGACACTCCGCTTCCAGCGTGATAACCAGCGTCGTGTCGTCGACTGCTTCGATACCCAGAGTCTCCGGCTCCGCTTCGCCTGCCTGAATAGCGGACGCGTTCAAAACCACGCCGTCCAGGATATAGCCATAGTCTGCCGCGTTGGATGGATCTACGATTCTCTGCCAGGAATACACAAAGTCAGACGCAGTCACTGCTACGCCGTCACTCCAGTAAATATCACTGCGCAGAGTAAAGGTATACGTAAGTCCGTCATCGGATACCGTGTAGGATTCTGCCTGACCATTCGTAACTTCCAAAAGCTTCACAGCATCGGTACTGTCCGTTGCGCTCTCATCGGTCAGCACATACTTCATCAGGTTCTCGAACATATGCATAGAATAGGTCGCACCGTCCACAGAACTCTCCAGGTTCGGATCCAGCGTCTCTGGCTCAGAAGCGATGATCGCTGTAATGGTAAAATCGCCTTCTTCCGCAGATTGTCGTTCGGCGAATTATTCGGAGCCGTTTTCAGCAAATTATTTTCGGCCGAT
>JAJPXU010000063.1 GCA_021205305.1 Lachnospiraceae bacterium | reverse complement strand
CGCCTGGTACATCTCCTTCACCAGCGCGCGCAGATCGCCATCCTTTTCGCCGACCGCGTACTTGAAGGAGCCGTCTCCGTTGTCGGAAAAGACCGCACAGCGCCCGCCGCAGGTCTCCATAACCGCAACCGCCAGCTTGCGTACACTATCGGAATCCATCTCTTTTTCAAACAAAAGCACATCCCCTCTGCCCGCCAGACGCTCTGCCTCCTGCGCGAACAGCTTTTCCTCCAGCGTAAGCAGGCGCCCTTTCAGCCGGTAGTTTTCATCCATGCTTCGTTTTACCGCCTCCGCAGTCTTATCCGGCTTTGCGGAGAGCAGGACCGAGATCTGATGATTCTGCGCGTTCACCATGTTCAGATAATCCAGCACACGCTTTCCGCAGATCATTTCCACACGGACGCCTTCCCGGAACTTTACCACCGACAGAAGCTTTACCATGCCGATTTCCCCGGCGCGCGCCACATGCGTACCGCAGCAGGCGCACAGGTCTGCGTAAGGAAGGCTCGCAATGCCGCTGTCATTAGCGCCTGCCAAACACGCAGTGTTTCTTATATCGCAGGCGCGATCTGCCCTCGCCGGGTGGCATCCTCGCCCTTCGGGCGGGATATCCGTCGAAGCGCAGCGAGGGGGCGTTTCCATCGCCGCATCGGAAAGTTTTTCCGATCTGACTGGAAACTCCACGATCCGCACCGCACCGGTCAGTTCTTTTTTGCTCCGGTATGGCAGGGTCTTTAATTCTTCAGCAGATGGATAAAAGATGCGCGTCTCCTGGTTCTGCCAGATGACCTCATTTGTTCTGGCTTCGATCTGGTGCAATGCCTCCTCATCCAACTCCCCATTGAAATCAATCGTGACCACATCGCTTCCCATATGAAAGCCTACATTATCGTAGCCATACGCGGCATGCACCAGGCCGCTCACAATGTGCTCGCCGGAGTGCTGCTGCATCAGGTCAAAACGGCGCGCCCAGTCAATCATTCCACGCACCTGCGAGCCAATCTCCAGCGGCGCGTCTGTGTAATGGATCAGCTCGCCCTCTTTTTCATGTACTTCCAGAACATGAACAGCGCCTGCCATCACCGGCTGCAAAATTCCCATATCATATGGCTGTCCGCCGCCTTCCGGATAAAACGCCGTCGCGGAGAGCACAATCTCATAGCCTTTTTTCCCTTCGCGGCAGTCAAGTACCATCGCAGTGAATTCTTTTATATATGCGTCCTGATAATACAGTCTTTCTGTCTCCATCTTATTCGCTTCCCTTTCTAAGCAGCGTTCCCCGCACAAAACCCTTTCTTCAGGCAAACTCGCTTCTCAGTCATGCCGCTCGTCGTTCTCCCAGCACTCGCAGAACCGCGCGGAAAATGCAGGCGGTTCGTCTTTTACATAGAGATGCGACGTGTCCCCGAATGAACTCATCCGGAAGCTGACAATGCCCTTCCGCCGCTCCTCGGTCACAATCGTGCTGACGGATGTCGGCGCTGAACAAAGCCCATGCCAGAGCGCCATCGGCGAAACGCCGATCAGATGCCCGATCAGGACACAGGTCACTCCGAAATGACAGAAAAACACAAGCGTGTCATTGTTCCCCTGCTCTGTCCGGTAGATGTGACCATCCCGCACATAGCCATATTTTGCCAGAAGCGCATCGAAGTTCTCCGTCACCCAGCGATATTCTTCTCCGACTTTTCCCTCACTCATAATCGACGGCTCATACCACTCGTCATAGCGGTAAAAGCGCTCGTCCCCTACCCAGTCCTGCGGCAGCCAGTCCCAGCAGACCGGGGAATCCTCACGGTCTGGTCGATTAATCCGCGGCGCAAACTCACGCAGCCAGGCGCATTCCGTCGCCGTCCGGTTCATTCGTTTCAATGTCAGCGACGCGGTGTCCCTTGCCCGGCCAAGCGGAGATACATAAAAATCGCGGACATCCAGCTTCGCAATCCGCTCGGAGAGATATTCCGCCTCTTTCCAGCCTTTTTCTGTCAGAGAGTCAATCGTATAGTCCGGGTCACCGTGTCGTATCAATATCAGTTTCAAGATTCCATATCCTCCCCTGTGCATTTCAATACCATTTACTGCAAGCAAAGAATATCATAAATGGGCAGGTTGTTCAATGGGATTTTTCTTTCTGAAACCATCTAATCATTCTGACCCGTTACGATCACAATACTTTCAGCAGCTGAACCAGCTTATGCTTATTTCCTGTACAATACTTCGTTTCTCTTACACCAAAACGCTTGAAATGATTCTGATTCTCATAAAAATTCATTAGAAAATCATTTTCTTCCGCTTCGAGAAACACAACCATTCCCCCTATCTCATAGCGAAGTTCCTCGATTTTTTTCAGTGCCAGTTCAAGCAGTTCTTTTCCGCTAATTCGATGATTCATCCCATTTGTATAGTTTTTCCCCAGCTGCGCTATCAAATATGCTGCCAGTGAATACTGTCCATTTTCCGGATTCTGAGTACTGACCCTGGCAATTCTCCGCTTAACTGTATTGCTGAGATGATCTGGATTAATAGAAATTGGTTTTATCGTTAATGTAAAATATCCAAGCAATGCCGCATCATCATTTGAAAATACAAGATATGTAACCGACTGATTCTTTTTGGTGAATTCTATAGACTGTGCTTTCAAAAATTTTTCAATATCCGGATTCTTTGAACAGGAGAAATCTGAGAGTATATCCTGTATAGCGTTTTCCCCGATTTCTCCATCTACGATATCTGAAAAGCAATTCCGTATATTGAAAACAGTCACATTGTTAATCATACGCTGTTTTCCTCTTTCTCATAAACTGCTTTACTTCTTCAGGCGTTCGCAGGTATGTCACATTAATATCCGGACCGGGTTCCCTTTGAAAAGATTCCTGGTACGATTCCTCAATCGCCGCGGCAAATTTTTCCACTTGCTCATCGCCAGTTACAGAAAAATATTTCGTAATACTTGAAGTTGCCAAATTCAACACCTCCTTTATTTTATGTCTTTTATCCTTCTAATCAACATCTCATAAACAGAATAACATCTTTGTTGCATAATTGCAAGCTTTTTTTCACAATCATCCGCGGTCTGTACAAATGAGCTGTCACTCTATCTGCCAGCCTCTTTTAATCCATCCGCTGTCAGTTCATATATCTTTGTGCATACCTCGTCAATATATTTCCGATCATGCGACACACTTACGATCGTTCCCGGAAATTCCTGCAAAATCGTTCGAATCACTGGCCCGGAAAGAGGGGAAAAGTTTCTGGTCGGCTCATCCAGCATCAGCACATTTGCTCCGGACAGACTTAACTTTAAAAGCAACACTTTCGCTCTCTGTCCTCCGGAAAGCTCATCAAGCGGATGCAGCATCTCGTTCTCTGTAAATTTCAGCGCGCCTAAATACGTGCGCAGAAGGGTCTGCTCCTCTTTTTCTCCAGTTTCCGATAAATACTGAATCGCATTCATCTGCGCAGGCAATAATTCCTCATAATTCTGCGGCATATATCCGGCTCGAATATCGGAGCGAGATAAAAGCTCTTCTGCAATTTTACGAAGCAGTGTGGTCTTTCCCACGCCATTTTTTCCGACAATCACAACTCTTTCTGCGCCCCGAATGCGCAGACGGACATTCTTTGCCAGCAGCCGGGAACCATCCGTGGTAAACAGTTCCGGGATTTCGCATTCCAGCACCGTTTTTCCCGCAGGGATTTTTGTCTCTTTGCCGCCCATTTTAAAGAAAATCGCTTCTTCTTGTACCGGCATCGGCACCATTTCGGCATTTTCCCGTTCAAAACGATGTTCCATAGATTTTACCGCATGCATTTTCTTTTTCAGGAGCCGGCCAGCATGGTCATTTTTTGTCTCTCTCAGATTGTTCTGCACTTGCTGCTCCATCCGGCGGTATTTTTCATCCCGAATCCGTTTTTCTCTCTGGTCATTGACCGCCAGCTGTCTTTGCTTCTGGAACTGATGCAGCCGCTCCTCTGTGTAAGAAAGCCATGGCATCCTGACGACTGTGCAGCGGCTCTTCTGTTTTCGATAAACCTGCTCCAGATGAATCACCATATTCGCCGTATGTTCAATCAGAACCTCATCATGTGAAATAAAAACAACGATATTCGGCCATCCTGCAATCAGCTCTTCCATCCACTGCAGCGTTTCTATATCAATATCATTCGATGGTTCGTCCAGGAGCAATACCGTAGGCTCTGCGAGCAAAAGCCGCAGCATCTGTATCTTCACCTTTTCTCCCCCGGACAGACACCCCATCCGCTGATCAAGATAATAGATTTCGGCCGTAAGCCCAACCGACTTAGCCAGCTTCGCAAGTTCCCCCGGATTATTCTCCCAAAAGCACGGTTCTTCTGAAAAGAATTCATATATCGTTTTGGAAGCATCGCTCAGAGAAAGCTCCTGCGGCAGATATGCGAGCCGTTCATGAGAAATCACCCGTTCCCCCTGATACTGCGCGTAGCCATCCAAAAGAATGGGCTCATACATCCACTTCAATAACGTTGACTTTCCATTTCCTTCCTCACCAATCATGACTGCCTTATCACCAGCATGCAGGACACAGTGAAAGTCCTCTAAAATCACGCGCAAATCCTTCCGATGCGTGATTGTCACATTTTTAAATTGCAGCATACAATCACCTTCCTCGCGCGGCCGTTTGCATAAAAATCGGAATCGGATAGGGGGAGTCATCTTACCCTATCCGCTGCGCGGGCTGCGTCCGGCGACAGCCGGAAAATACCTCTCGCAGCCCTGCGCATAAAAAAAGCCTGATTTTCCCAAATCAGACTCTCACGCAAACTTATCCCTTTATGATACAGGCTCATGAATCCGCCCTGCACTTAAAAAGCTGTCATAAACAGCTGTAAAAAGGCTAAATCGGGGAGAAAGATTGTCTGATTCAGTGTACACAAATAAATAACCGCAAACGGCAGCTATTATAAGTCTGTTCGCATCACTTAAATCAAACTATCTATTCGTCATTTCCTCACCATTTAACCTTTCGTGAATTTGTTTGGACTATAGCATTTTTGAAGATTCGTGTCAAGACATAACTACAGGCTTTCTGCTGAAAATACAATATCCGGTTTATTGTATATTCCCGTTATAATTCTGCTTTCTGCGGCTCTATCGTTTTCACGCCCAAGAAAAAGTACAGCAGATGGCACACCCATACAACAGCCAGAATCACTCGTCCTACAGGAACCCTCGACATCATAGCAAATCCAAGCGCCATAATGACCGTCACTGTGCAGACAATCCGCAGCTTCGTCTTCATGGTCATCCCCTCGCCTTTGGCAAAAGTCTCCAGATTATTTTTGTACAGCTTCGTTCCCTTGAACCAGCTGTTCAGCTTTTCCGAGCTTTTTCCAAAACAAAATGCCGCGAGCATCAAAAAGGGAACGGTCGGAAGAATCGGCAGAACCGTGCCAACTGCTCCTAATCCTAAAAACAAAAATCCCAATACTGTGTATACTATCTTCTTTACTCTCATGGAATCCTCCTGTGATTCTGCGCTTCCAGTTCCATTGAGGCGTCCGTCCGGACACATCCTCCGAGGCATTGCAATAGGGCGCTCCATCAGGACAGCCCAAATTTTTGTTGACAGATAAGGCTATCTTTTGTTATATTTATCTAACTAAAACAAGGCGATTCTAACACGAATATAAAAATCAGTCAATTATTTTTTTGCGTCAATGCAAAACGACGTGTAGTAGAAACAAAGAAAGAGAAGAAATGAAGGAAAGAGGTTCAAAATAATGATGATTGACAAACGGCTGATCGGCACGGTCAGCGGAAGCATGAAATACATCATCGGGAATGTGATCTTTCAGTGGTGTTCGTTATTGGCAAATATCGTCATGATGACAGGCATCACAAGATTCCTCACGCAGTTATTTACGGATGGAGCCAGTATAACAATCAGGCAGACCAGCCAGGTCACGATAGCGGTCATTCTGGCAGCAATCGCAGTGCGCTTTGTCTGTACGCTGGGTGCGTCGCGGATGAGTTTCCTCTCATCGAAGGCTGTCAAACGAACGCTGCGGGCGCAGATTTATGAAAAGCTGCTGCGCCTGGGCGCTTCTTATCATGAACAGGTGCAGACATCCGAGGTCGTACAGGTAGCTGTGGAGGGTGTGGAGCAGTTGGAAACCTATTTTGGCGCATATCTGCCCCAGTTTTTTTATGCCATGTTGGCTCCGCTGACACTCTTTGTCTATCTGTGTACCTTTAATGTTCCCTCGGCCATCGTCCTGCTGGTATGTGTGCCGCTGATCCCGGTGGCGATTGCAGCGGTGCAGACCTGGGCGAAAAAGCTGCTCAGTAAATACTGGGGACAGTATACCGCTCTGGGCGATACCTTTCTGGAAAATCTGCAGAGTCTGACCACACTGAAAATTTATCAGGCAGATGAATTTAAACAGCAGGAAATGAATGAGGAGGCGGAAAAGTTTCGCCGCATCACCATGAAGGTACTGACCATGCAGCTGAATTCTATCACCATCATGGATTTTATCGCCTATGGCGGCGCGGCACTGGGTATCATCATGGCCGCTACGCAATATCGGGCAGGACATGTCAGCCTTGCGGGCTGTCTGCTCATCATCCTGCTTGGCGCGGATTTCTTTCTCCCCATGCGCCAGCTTGGTTCCTACTTTCACATCGCCATGAACGGCATGGCAGCCAGTGACAAGATCTTTCGCCTGCTGGATTTGCCGGAAGCAAAGCAAAAAACTGCCGAACGTATGGAAACGACCGCTCGCTTTGCGAAGAGCGAGGATGCCACCCGGCGAGGGCAAGTCGGTTCGCCTATGAAAAATCGCTTCGCAAAGGGCGAACCTCCGGCAGATGGAAATATAGTCCTGCAAGAGCTTCGATTCTCTTATATCGCAGAATCAGCCGCTCACGCTGCAAAGGACAAAACGGTTGCAGCCGCCACTAACTCCGCGGAAAATCCAGCTGACAGATCGGCAGATGCTGCTGTCACTACAGACATACCGAATCATGCACCGGAGCGGGAAGTCCTGCATGGGATTCACATGGAATTTCCCAGAGGAAGCTTTATTTCAATCGTAGGAGAATCCGGCTGCGGCAAATCTACGATTGCCTCCATCCTGATGGGACGGAATCGCAATTATCAGGGCAGCGTTACCATTGGCGGTATAGAATTGCGGGAAATCAGGGAAGCAAGTCTGATGGAAAGCATCACCTACGTCAGTCACCAGAGCTATCTCTTTAAAGGCACCATCCGCGACAATCTTCTGATGGGCAACCCGGATGCCAGTGATGAAAAACTGTGGGAAGTCCTTGAACAGGTAAAGCTGGCAGACTTTCTGAGAGGAAATGCTTCCTCTGCGCAGGGGGATCTTGCTAACAAAGCCCCTGCAAAAGAAGGAAACACGACAGATGGCCTGGATACCCGCCTGACCGAACAGGGCGGCAACCTCTCCGGCGGACAGCGGCAGCGGCTTGCGCTGGCACGGGCGCTGCTCCATGACAGTCCGATTTACATTTTTGACGAGGCCACTTCCAATATCGATGTGGAAAGTGAAAACGATATTATGGCACAGATTCATGCCCTGGCGAAGCGAAAAACGGTGATCTTAATCTCTCACCGCCTGGCGAACGTGACAAATTCTGACTGCATTTATGTGATGGACGCCGGAGCTATCGTTGAGGAAGGGAAACATGAAGCGCTGCTTGCAAAGGATGGCTACTACGCCGCACTCTGGAAGGCACAGCAAAATCTGGAAAAGTATGGAACCGCTCAGGAAAATTCGCTTCGAGTAAGACGAACCTGTGGGAAGGATGGTGAATGAGCATGAACAGCAAAACCTTAAATAACGGTACTCCAGATAACAAAATTCTGAAAAAAAGAAGCGGTTTTACCGTGATGCTGCGGCTGATCGGCCTGGTAAAGCCACTGACGGGATATATGATTCTGGCCATCTGCATGGGACTGGCGGGCCACTTATGCGCCACCTTCATTACTGTTTTTGGCGGCTATGCCGTGCTTGACTTACTGGAAATGGATACGCCATTCCCGCTCGGCGCGATTTTTGCCTCTGTGATTCTGTTTGCCGTCCTGCGGGCAGGGCTGCGCTATGGAGAACAGGCCTGCAACCATTTTATTGCATTCAAGCTGCTGGCACTGATCCGTGACAAAGTGTTCCGCGCGCTGCGGAAGCTCTGCCCCGCCAAACTGGAAGGGCGTGACAGAGGCGACCTGATCTCTGTCATCACCTCGGATATCGAGCTTCTGGAAGTCTTCTACGCTCATACCATCTCCCCGGCAGCCATCGCGTTTTTGTACACAGTGCTTTTGTGCCTATTTATCGGCTCTTTCCACTGGGTACTGGGACTGCTGGCGCTGGCCGCATATCTGGTGGTTGGCATTGTCATTCCGCTGGCTGCCTCCCGTTTAAGCGGAGATACGGGTCTGCAGTTCCGCACAAAATCCGGCGAGCTCTCCAGCTTTGTACTGGAAAGTATGCGCGGGCTTACCGAAACCATCCAATATCATCAGGGCAGCAAACGCCTGGCAGAAATGAATGCACAGACAGACGCCCTCTCCAAAGATGAGGAACGTATGAAACAAAATCAGGGGCTGAACAGTGCCGTAACAAATACCGTTATTCTGTTTTTTGACTGCATGATGCTTTTTATCTCGTCTTCGCTCTTCTGCCAGGGGAAAGTAGCCTTTGCAGGGGTGCTGATCCCTACCATAGCACTCTTTTCCTCCTTCGGCCCGGCGGTCGCACTGGCCGCTCTTGGCAGTACCCTGCAAAACACGTTTGCGGCAGGCAACCGGGTACTGGATATTCTGGAGGAATCGCCGGTCACAGAGAAGATCGCCGGACAGCCGGAAATCCGTTTTCACGGAGCATCCGCAGAACACGTAACCTTTTCCTATGGGGACACCCAAAAACCTTCTCACTTCGTAACAGATGGTATCTCCACGAAAAGACCTGCACAGGCGGTGGAAGTGCCCCTTCCCTGCGGTCAGCGGCAGACCGATTCGCCCATGCAGATTCGCTTCGCGAAGGGCGAATCTATGGAAGCTTCATCCGAGACCATTTTACAGGACGTCTCTGTTGATTTCCCTGAGCATCAGATCATCGGTATCACCGGCAAAAGCGGCAGCGGAAAATCTACCCTGCTGAAGCTGCTGATGCGCTTCTGGACGGTAAACCAGGGAACGATCACGATTTCCGGAACCTCCGTAGATCAGATTAACACGGCAAACCTTCGCGACATGGAAAGCTACGTCACACAGGAGACACATCTTTTCCACGACAGCATCCGCAACAATCTGCGGATTGCCAGACTGGGCGCTACCGACGAGGAGATTGAGACTGCCTGCAAAAAAGCATCCGTCCATGATTTCATTATGACGCTTCCGCAAGGATATGATACCCCCGTAGGCGAGCTGGGGAGCACGCTCTCCGGAGGGGAACGGCAGCGGCTGGGGCTCGCCCGGGCGTTTCTTCATAATGCGCCGTTCTTATTGCTGGACGAACCAACCAGCAACCTCGACAGTCTGAATGAAGCTGTTATCCTGCGGTCACTGAAAGAAGAGCAGGAAGGCAAGACCATCGTACTGGTCTCCCATCGGCAATCCACCATGCGGATCGCTGATAAAACGTATTCCGTAGAGCATGGGAGGGTGAGCTAATTTTTCTCTCCCATGTTTTCACCATCTGCTCCCGTAAAAATTCCAGGAAGCCATTGATCTTCAGCCATTTCTCCTCATCGCTATCTGCCCCGCCTTCCTCAAAAGATAACGATGCCGCTTCAAGAGTGCGAAGCGTGGTCCATGGCGGTTTATCCATCGGCGCATATTGACGCCCCGCATATAAATATAAATCAGGGTCAAAAAACATCCCCCGATCCTTATTCAGCCAGCTTTCATCATACTCAAATGAAAAAATTTCTTTTCCTCTGCTTTCCGAAACGTGCAACCGTCCCATAAGCTGTGGTTCCGTACTCATCCAATCCGCGTATACAAATATTATTTTCTCACTCTTCATCCCCGGCATCTTTCTTCCTCCTGGGTGCCCTTTTTGCGGTTTTAAGCTCCAGATCCTGTAGCTTTCGGCCAAGCTCATCATCTTTGGCAATCAGCAGAAGATCCTTATCCATATTATTTAAAGCGTGCAGAACCGCAACATAAGCCCCCATGGACACAGAGGGACTCCCCTTCTCAATCGACCATAATGTCGCCCTGCTGATTCCCGCCCTCTCTGAAACCAGTTCTCCAGAAAGCCTCCGCCGAAGTCTCGCAAGCTTAATCTGTTCAACCATAGTTTCCATTATATCCTGCGGCTGTGGCATAATAATTATTTTCTTGCTGTTCATTC
>JAJPXU010000006.1 GCA_021205305.1 Lachnospiraceae bacterium | reverse complement strand
ACTATATCCCAACACGCAATCCCTGTTTTATCCTGAATAGATCCCCATGTAAGGTTCGTTGGTGCTGCAAGCTGAATCAGAGACGTTTCCGTTTCAGTCTCTACAGTAGTTTCCGGCTCAGTGGTCTCTTCTACCTCTTCCACCACGACCATCGGAACGTCCTCACCGAATTCTTCCGTAATCGTTTCCAAGGTTTCAGCAGCAGAAAGTTCCGCTTCTACAATATCATCATCCGCAATGATCACATCAGACGCATCACTCGCGAATGATACAGCAGTCGGTGTTGTAAGCAGCATCATAGCTGCACCTATTCCAAATATAATAATCATAAACAATCATCTTGACGGGTAACGACAACAGCGTTACAATGTAGTGCATTAGGAGGTGTTCCCATATGGAAAAAACAGCTACATTAAATTTAAGAGTAAACCCAACAGTCAAGCAAAATGCCGAATCAATACTGTCTAAGCTAGGAGTTTCGATGTCCTCCGCGATTGATATGTATTTAAACCAGATCATACTTACTGGCGGTATTCCATTCACGGTTACATTGCCAAAAGCGCCAGATACAATAAATGCCGATCAAATGACTGCTGAAGAAATCCATGAAAAATTACAAAGAGGCTATGATGACATTGCGGCGGGAAAGGTGCAAAATGCGGAAGAAGCCTTTAAAAAATTCAGGGAGAACCGTTAAAAGAAAAAATATGTTGTTCAAATCACGGATGAAGCATTGCAGGATATGGAGCAAATATACAACTATATTGCATTTCACCTGTTTGCACCTGAAATGCTGCTAGGCAATACGACCGAATTGCAGATGCTATTTTGACGCTTGACGAATTGGCGGATCGCATTAGAGTTATGGATTCTGAACCAGAACACTCACGAGGGATGCGCCAATTACTGGTAGACAATTATTCGGATCACTCGTCCCTGATTTGTTTAAGGACATTTTCCTGATCTCTCATAGCATAGGCTACTGCCGTTACATGAACAACCTGTGCTTCTTCCTCAATCCAGTAATAGGCATAATAATTTTTTACAGATATTTTTCTAACGCCCAAACTTCCCCATGGTTCCTCATCTACCGTCCGTAAACGATCCGGCATCGTAGAAAGACTGTTCACTTCCTTCCGAATGGCCTTAATGATGTTTCGGGCAGCGTCCGGATTTAAAAGCTGGCAGGCGATATAATCTCTGATCTCTTTCATTTGTTCTCTTGCGTAAGGGGTGATTTTTATATTATATCGTTTCACCAGACTAAATCTCCCTCAAAAGCTCATCAAACACTTCATCTGCATCTAACGATTCCCCATTTTTTGCCTGTTCAAGCCCTGTTTTCATCATAAGATCATATTCTGCTTTTGACATTTCCGATATTGGTTTCGGCTCCGCCGATAATGTCAGGGTATAGGGAATACCTCTCCTTAAAATAATTTGTTTATACAGAGAATTAATAACCGTGGATACAGAAAGACCCAACTCGGAAATAATTGCTTCTGCCTCGCTTTTCACTTCCGGTTCCACCCTTGCTGTTACGTTTGCACTTTTTACTGCCATTATGACACCACCTTTCTGATAGTGATTATAGCAAAATGTATAGCATCATGCAATACGTTTTTACATCTCATTCACGCTGTTATAGAGAAGTACATTCTGCTGTTTATCCCTCATTTTTGTGTTATAAATCGCTATGCAAAACACTATAATATTTGATGATATGATGGAAAAAGGATTGACATTTGCTCCACATATTGCCAGACTCTACGCATTAAGCTGTAGAAAAGCCGCTCCCGCTTGTCATGGAGGACGGCTTTCTTTATTTCTCTATTTATTTCATGCTATATTCCATTCCGTTTTACCGGATTCTGTTTTATCATGCACCGCTCAGTTCTCAATACTCCGGCTCGATCAACCCGTAGGTGCCGCCTTTTCTCTTATAAACGACGTTCACCTCTTCTGTCTCCGCGTTGCGGAATACGTAAAAGTTATGTCCCAAGAGTTCCATCTGTATGCAGGCATCCTCCGGATACATCGGTTTCATCCCAAAGTGCTTGGTGCGGATAATCTTTACTTCTTCTAACGGCTCCGTCTCTTTTTCGATAAACTCCTGCCGGAAGTTGTTGCCGCCCTGATGACGGTCAATGATTTTTTCTTTGTATTTGCGGAGCTGACGCTCGATGACTTCTTCCACAAGGTCGATGGAAACATACATATCGTTGCTGACCTGCTCGGAGCGGATGATATTGCCCCGTACTGGGATAGTTACCTCTATTTTCTGCCTTTCTTTCTCAACGCTCAGTGTGACGATGATTTCGGTGTCGGAAGTGAAATATCGTTCAAGTTTTCCAAGCTTTTCCTGAATGGTGATCCGTAAATTATCAGATACCTCAATATTTTTACCAGTAATCCTAAACTTCATACGATCCATCTCCTTTACTTGATGATAGGGTCATTATACCATATCTTTCGGATTTTACAATAAAAATTTCCAATTATTTCAAATAATTCAAAATCTTATTGTGTATTCTCTACAATTTTTTGAAAAAATCCGATGAAAAAGACGTAGTCTTTCGCACTTGCCGCTCCCTTCTTTTCGCTGAGTTCTTTTCACTTTTTCATTTTCTCTGGCAATTACAATAACTTATTACAGATTTCCAGAATTTTCCGATAAGAAAGCGACCCGCCAAACAGATCAAGGGCGCTTCCAACTGTCACGTCCACCTGGTTTTTGCCCGCTTCACGCAGTAAGCTCAGATCCTCGTAGCTGCCGACGCCACCCGCATAGGTAACAGGCCGTTTTCCCCAGTTTCCGAGCAGTTCCGCCACCGGTAGCTCAATCCCGGCGGATTTTCCTTCTACATCCGCCGCATGCACCAGGAACTCATCACAATATCCCGCCAGTTCATCGAGCGTTTGCCGATTCAGTGGAACGTCCGTGAATTTCTGCCAGCGGTCGGTCACGATATCATATTCTCCTTCTTTTTTGCGGCAGCTCAGATCCAGTACCAGATGCTCTTTTCCGATCTCGCCGACGAGGCGCTCCAGGTTTTCATATTGAATGCGGCCGTCCCGAAAGACATAGGAGGTTACGATCACGTGCGACGCACCGGCATCCAGAAATGTGGCCGCATTTTCGGCAGTGACGCCGCCGCCAAGCTGCAGTCCGCCCGGATAGGCCGCAAGTGCACGCAGTGCCTGTTTTCGCGTGGCCTCATAGTAGGGAGAGGTGACTGGATTGAGCAAAATTACATGTCCGCCCTTTAGCCCGTCTTTTTGATAAAGGTTCGCGTAATAGTCTGCATCCTGTCCGGAGACAAAGTTCTCACTAGCCTTATCTCCCTGATCACGCAGGCTGCCGCCTATGATCTGTTTTACTTTTCCGTTATGTATGTCAATGCATGGTCGAAATCTCATGATGTCCCGTTGTCCTTTCCATTGTACTGCTATGTTCTATATTTCATTACGAATCAGATTAATCAATATTCCTGGAGACCTGCCGATCGCCCTCTATTTGAACTGTTGCAAATTTTGCAACAACTGCCGGCTTGAAAAGCTCCCCCTCATTAAAAGTAGTCTCAATCTTCGTCAGCCCATCTTCCGTTGTATACATGATAATATTGGATTGGTTCATTGCCCGTTTGCCTCCTCCTTACGAATATTTTCCGTTTGAATGTAATAGGCCAGCAGCCGGATCACATACTCCGGTGCGTGTCTATTGCCCAGTTCCCAATCCGTGACCGTCCTATAAGGAATTTGAAAGGCCTCACAAAACTCCTTTCGGTTCATGCCTGTACTTTCCCGCAGCTCTCTGATTCTATTTTTTGTTTCCATGTTGTTCCCCCTTAAACTTCACTGCAAAGCCTGTCATCGGCAATGATCCTGGTATGTAGAAACAGAATATGCGTTGCATATCTATCATAGCATATGCCAGGTAAATACGCAACGCATAAATTCATAAAATTCAGTTGATGCCTTCCTTAATCATTCGTCTCGTTCCCAGTGAGCGCGTCACCCACATCTTCTACCCCATCTATGACATCTTTGCCCGCGTCGCCGACGCCATCCACAATATCGTCGCCCGCATCACCCAGGTCGTCGGCAATGGTTCCATCGTCATTCGCCGTATTGTTTTCATCCGTTCTGTTCGTTCCATCGTCCCCTGCATCTCCATCAGTTCCATTGGTGCCTGCATCGTCTCCGGTCGCGTCATTTACGAGGCCATTCTCATCGGCTGCATCATCTGCCGTACCATCATCGATTTCTTCATCTGTATCGGCAGCATCTCCGGCATCTTAGTTTTTTATGTTTTGGGGTTTTGCGTTCTCTTGTCTAGGTGTATCGTCGGCAGCGTCATCCGCGCCGCATCCGGCCAACAATGTCATACAGCACACACAGGCAATGCATAATACGTACTTTTTCCAGCGTCTCATTTACTCTTTCTCCTTTACACTTTTATAAACGCAAACGAACTAACGTCGTTTACTATAATATGTACATTTGAAAGAATTTTTATTCTGATTCCACAAAGAAGCATTGATCTTTTTTTGTAACAGTTCAGGAGCGAAGTGTAAACCTACAGACGGCAGTTCCCAATTGCTGTGATTTGGCGCATAAAATGAGTTCTTTCTGAAATATACTGTACCAACAGTCTGTACGTGGAGAAATTCTATGGGTTCCAGTCCAAAAATCATGGTTTTTAAGCTGAGAGAAATTATTTACACACTCATTTTGGCGTTTTTTGTGATTACGCTGCTTCTTTGTCTAATCCTGATGTTTACGAAAAAAAGTACCAATCATACGGATGAGACTCAGGCGGGCGCAAATTCCACACAAAGCACTGGCACAGAGCAAGAAGGCACAACTGAAATTACGGATTCCGAAGCAAATCCCGCTTCTTCCTCCGCCAACGGTACCTATATCGCCGGCGTCTACACCTCTTCCGTCACACTGGGCGACTCGGCAGTGGATGTTCAGGTCACAGTGAGTTCTGACCGGATTCTGGCAATTGAACTGGTAAATTTAAGCGAAGCGACAGAAGCGGCCTATCCCCTGGTACCATCCGCTCTGGAGAATATCGCTTCCCAGATTCTGGAAAAACAAAAGCTGGACGGCATCACCTGCTCCGCACAGACCAGGTATACCTCCCAGCTTTTGTTAAATGCTGTTTCAAAAGCACTCTCCACCGCCAAAGCAGCAGAAAACACATAAATCGCATAGAACGGTTACACTACTTTCCCGATGCTTTCCGCGCTGCAAGGCGTTCTTCCTTTGTTTTCCAAAAGCACTCGAAGACCGGAATGAGCAGGAATGCGACGATGCCGCAGGTGAAACCGCCATTGTACAGGCAGAACCCGCCGTGCAGCAGAGGAACACTCAAAACGAGCGTCGCGTGCAGTGCTCCGGCAATGACACCGCCCCAGAAGCCGTATTTTCCGGATACCGGCGCAAGGCCGCTGGCGAAGCACATACCCACCAGGATACCCTGTGTCGTCAGCGTCCAGTTCTGGGTGTCGGTCACGCCGCCCACATACATGAAGAATGGGAGCAGTGAAGCGATCGCGTAGCCGACCATAATCGGAAATACTGTCCGCGGCTGGGCTCCCTGTGCGCAGAATGCGTACATACACATAATCGCGCCCATGGTCGCACCGGTAAACTTCGCGCCCGTAAAGACGAGCTGCCCGTCGGTCATGGTCATGCCCTGCACTACATTGTAATAAAGCAGGATAAACAGGCCATAGAAAGCCATATTGACCAGTGTTGCAGGCATACCGAATGCGGACGTATAGTCGGTCTTATAGCCATCGCTCGCCCAGAGCTTTTTGTACGCTTTCAGACAGTCGTGATCCAGCATCCAGGCTACCGCAAAGCACAGCAAAAATACAATAATAAAGAACACATTGACAAACAGCCGGTGGCCATCTCCGAGATTGGTGTTGGATGGCACCTCTACCCCCGGGGAGCGATACAGCACGCAATACACCAAAAATGCCAGGAATCCGGCCGCCGGTCCCGCATTATAGAGATCATACCCTTTGTGAAAAGCCGGTGCGTGCGCGCACAGGGAAGGCATCGCACAGCCGACCACAATACCAAGCACAATCGCCAGCAGCAGTCCCACAAAGCTGAAGCCGCTGGTCTCCAGGTTCGGGTAGCGGAACATCAGCTCCATCGCGAACGGTGCCAAAGCGGTGGAAAACATGGCAATGTTCGCCACGCTGCCAAAGGAAACCTTTTTGATTCTGGAATACACCCACACGCCGAAGAAAAATGGCCAGATGCTGACAAACGTCATGCCGAAAGTAGCAAATCCCACGTTCAGCCAGTAAGCAGCCACTGTCAGGCCGGTGCATTTCGCTTTTGTAAAGTAAAGGAGCGCACAGCACCCCAGCCCTACCATACCGGTGTTTAAAAAGGAACTCCCTAATCCGCCAAGCACGAAATAATCCATCGTAAACTGGGACGGCCTGGTATTGATTGTGATGAACCCGGGAATCAGGTTACCGATATCCCCGGCAAAAAGAGAGCCGATGATAAAGGCAATGGAAAAACCAAGCAGGACTTTAAAAATCAGGCTGCTGTTATCTTCCTCTTTAATCTTCATTTCAAATCACTCACCTTTTAAGAGAAAAAGTGAGCCACGCTGTCGCACATCTGCCACAGCGCGGCCCGCTATTCTTTCTGTTACCTATCAAATTATCTTACAGGGGATGTATTTTTTCACATCCTTGCAAAGAAAATCTTTTTAAATGAATTTCCCTCAGCCGAAAATCAGAACAGTCCGGAAATCTTTCCTGTCTCGTCTACATCGATACGCTCTGCAGCCGGTACCTTCGGCAGACCAGGCATGGTCATGATGTCGCCAGTCAGGGC
Source organism: Lachnospiraceae bacterium (assembly GCA_021205305.1). Taxonomy (GTDB): domain Bacteria; phylum Bacillota; class Clostridia; order Lachnospirales; family Lachnospiraceae; genus Choladousia. The sequence continues at coordinate 30,874 of JAJPXU010000006.1, read as the reverse complement.
TACGATGAAGCCTGCGCCTGCGGAAATCTTCAGGTTCCGAACGGTAACCTCGAAATCGGTCGGTGCGCCAAGCTTGGTCGGATCGTCGGTCAGGGAATACTGTGTCTTCGCTACGCAGATCGGGCAATTGCCATAGCCCATATCCTCGAGCTGCTTCGCCTGCTTCTTCGCTTCTGCAGTCAGGACAACGCCCTTGCCGCCGTAAATTCTCTGAACGATGGTGTTCAGCTTATCCTCGATGCTGCCTTCCAGCTCATAGCTGAAGGAGAAGTCATTCGGCTCTTCTACCAGACGGATTACTTCCTCAGCCAGCTTGATGCCGCCTTCGCCGCCCTTTGCCCATACTTCAGACAGAGCAACGTTTACGCCCAGTTCACGGCACTTGTTCTCAACAAGATCCAGCTCCGCCTTTGTATCGGTCGGGAACGCATTGATCGCAACCACACACGGAAGCTTGTATACATTCTTGATGTTGCTGACATGCTTAAGCAGGTTCGGAAGACCCTTCTCCAGAGCTTCCAGATTCTCCTGGTTCAGATCAGCCTTCGGAACGCCGCCGTTGTACTTCAGAGCACGAACGGTCGCTACGATAACCACCGCGTTCGGATGCAGGCCAGCCATACGGCACTTGATGTCAAGGAACTTCTCAGCGCCAAGGTCAGCACCGAAACCAGCCTCAGTGATCGTGTAATCCGCGAGCTTCAGAGCAATCTTGGTAGCTGTTACAGAGTTGCAGCCATGCGCGATGTTTGCGAACGGTCCGCCGTGAACGATGGCCGGTACATGCTCCAGAGTCTGTACCAGGTTCGGCTTAAGGGCATCCTTCAGAAGAGCTGCCATAGCGCCCTGTGCGTGAAGATCGCCAGCGGTCACCGGCTTCTGCTCGGAAACCTTGCCATAGGTATAGCCAACGATGATTCTGGAAAGACGCTCTTTCAGGTCTGTGATATCGCTTGCCAGGCAAAGCACTGCCATGATCTCAGAAGCAACTGTGATATCATAGCCATCCTCTCTCGGCACACCATTGGTCTTTCCGCCAAGACCGTCTACTACAAAACGAAGCTGACGGTCATTCATATCCACGCAGCGTCTCCATGTGATCTTGCGCGGGTCAATGTTCAGCGCATTGCCCTGATAAATATGGTTATCCAGCATAGCCGCCAGCAGGTTGTTTGCGGCGCCAATCGCATGGAAGTCACCTGTGAAATGAAGGTTAATGTCCTCCATCGGAACAACCTGTGCATATCCGCCGCCGGCAGCTCCGCCCTTTACACCAAAGACCGGTCCTAAAGACGGCTCACGCAGCGCTACCATAACGTTCTTGCCAAGCTTCTGAAGTCCGTCAGCCAGACCAACAGTCGTTGTGGTCTTGCCTTCGCCTGCCGGGGTCGGGTTGATCGCTGTCACGAGAACGAGTTTGCCGTCCTTCTTATCGGTCTCACGAAGCAGATTGTAGTCAATTTTTGCCTTATATTTGCCATACTGCTCCAGATATTTCTCGTCGATTCCTGCCTTCGCCGCAATCTCCGTAATCGGGGACATCGGTGTTTCCTGTGCGATTTCAATGTCAGATTTGAATCCCATAGCTATAAATCTCCTCTCCTTTATCCTATCATGATTTGCCGACAAAAGATAGAATACCCGCCTGAAACAGAACCACGCGCAAATGAGCGAAAACATGGTCATCTATTCTTGGATCCTATCATTTTGCAACGGTTGAAATAAGAAAGACGTCAGCCAGAGCATCTGCTCTGCTATCCCCGCGACCTGTCTGTGAAGTGGCTTCTGACCTGAAAATCGGGAAGAAAACCCAAATAGACATAAAAACTGCGCAGGAAATAAGTCGCCAGAAATATCCGAAGATAACTGACACAGCATCCGTCCAAACGCAGTAGCGGAAGCGATACCGTAACGCGGAATCATTCCTTCGTTCACAACAAAGACCTTCCCATCATGTGACACTTAACGTACCGTATCTACTCTACCTGTAACTGTTCTGACACCCACAAAAGCAGGGTCAGGCAATTACCCGTATCAATATAAAATTGTCCGCGGAGGTTTCGAATAAAAAAAGACAGCATAACAATCGTTCCTATGCTGTCCAGACGGTCGACAAAATTATTATTTTGATTACCTTGTGGTGCTCCACTGGTCCGTCAGCAATCAAAACCTCTCACTAACGCCCATTATAACAGACCAAAATCTTTTGTCAAGAAAATATCAAATATTTTTTCGATGCCAATTTGGTTTTTTTTCCGTACATGATTTCCTATACAAAAGCTCATAAAAACAGACGATTTACCAGAATGGCACAGATTTCCCGCAGACCGTTGTGCGGCAGCATTCCGATATCCGACGCAGCAGAAAGTCCGCTCACATCCGCAAAGCCCTGTTTTTTAGCATATAAAAGCGCCCGGTAAAGATGAAAATTACTCGTAACGACACCGACAGAAACGCGGATCTCCCCCTCAGACACAGCGGCAGCTTCGTCAATTTCACAGATGATTGCCGCTGAATCCTTCAGATTCTCCTGCGTGCTTGTTGAGTCCTCCTCTTTGACCAGGCGGTCTTCCGCTATACCGGCATCAACCAGATAGCGATACATGCACTCTGCCTCCGAGATGTCCTCGTCCGCGCCCTGCCCGCCGGAAAGAATGAGAATTGTATCCGGATGCTCTTCTGCGTAGGCCGCCGCGCGTTCCAGCCGCTTTCTCAGTGCGCGGGAGGGCTTCGTCCCCCGTACCTGCGCACCCAGTACAATCAAATAGTCCAAATTCTCTTCCGTGTCAGACCAGACCAGCTGCGGCAAGAACTTTCCATGTCCCTCTTCTGAGGCCGCAGAAGAAAACGTATAGAGACCATTCGTGCGCATGGCTGAAAAAACGCGGCTGCCGATGATCAAAACAATCACCAGCGCCAAGAACAATAACGCCAGCACCACGTCCGTCACAAAGCGCAGAAAACGCTCCGGATGTTTTTCCAGATAGCGCAGCCCTCCGCCAAGTGCGATCAAAACTGCGCCTCCCAGAATCCAGATCCAGGCAAAGCTCGTCGTGAGCCCTGCATAAGAGACGATTCCCACATAATAAAAAAGACAAAGGATGCCTAAACTTAAGCATCCTATCTCGAAAACGTGTTTCATAATTCCTCTTATCTGCCGCAGCAATATTTGTACTTTTTCCCGCTTCCGCAAGGGCAGGGATCGTTGCGGCCGATCTTTTTCCCTTTCACGACAGTATTCATCTTCTTCGCTTCAATATACAGGGAGTGGCGCTTGTCCGCATCGAAAATATTCTCCCACGCCGGGATGTTGTACAGCCAGTCTGCCTTCGCGTCTACCATATTCTTGTACAGCATCTCATTGTCAAAATCCAGGCTGACCGCCGTGTCTTCATCCATCTCTTCAATCGGATTCGGCTGTTTCAGACTCTCATTGATGCCATCCAGGAAACCGGTCATCTCCATCACGGTTACATTATATTTTTCCGCCAGTTCCTTCACGGTGCCGGTCACTGCTTCTTCCGGATTTTCCAGAAGCTGCTCATAGATTCCTTTTTCTTTCAAAAAATAATCCGACCAGAATTTCTGAAGCGTCTTCTTGTCTGCTTCCTGTGAATATGCCGTGTTTCTCCAGGTTTCTAATAATCCCATAACTGTTTACCATCCTTTTCCTTCGCATTGAATGCCAAAAATTCCCGACATCAACTGTCAGAATTTCTCTGGGCATTATATACCACTTTTTTCGATATGGCAAGTGCTCACTCACGCATATAAATAATAATCGGATATCCGGCCGTGATGGTATTATAGATCGTCGCAGCCGCCGTCAACGGAAGATTGATGCAGCCGTGGCTGCCGTATGTCTCATACAGGTTCCCGCCAAAGGAGCTGCGCCAGGTTGCGTCGTGAAGTCCCTGTCCGTTCGCAAACGGCATCCAGTAAGTGACTTCCGTCTCATACCCATAGTATTCGCTGCTCAGCGTATAGGGGCTGGCCTTGTAAGCAATCGAAAAAGCCCCCTGCAGCGTCTCCCGCTCTTCCTCTGAGGATTTGCCGCTGACAATATCGGTTTCCACCACCAGGGAGTAATCTTCATAAAGCCATAAATGCTGTTTATCCAGACTGACCTCAATGTAACTGCCCGCCAGATCGTCTGTACCTTCCCGCGCCAGTCCGGACTCACTGTATACCGGCTCCCGTTCAATGGTGGTGCCGCTCTCCAGGTCCTCGCAGAGCTGTTCAAATTCCGCATCCTTGTCAATCCAGTATCCGTATTCGTTGTTGCTGACTGTGACCGTATCGCCCGCTGTCGTCTTAAAATAACGCGTATTGTATTTTGTATTGTAAGCAGACGCCAGTTCATCTATAAATGTCCAGATCAGAGCTTCGTCCAGCTCCACACCGTCGTCCGTAATTTCCAGCCAGGAGCAGATCGTATCGGAATCCAATACCTCCGTCACAGAACCAAACGTGTACACAATCGAAGTCGTCTGATAATTTGTAAGGCTCTGGTTCAGCTGCTCCAACCGATCATTTAATTCCTCTGAGTTCTCTGTTACTTCCACCGTCTGATAAGAGTTCACATCAATTTTCACCGTGATTGTTTTCTGGAAAAGCCCGCTTTCAAGGCTTTCATTCATCGTATCTTCCACAACCGCGCGAAGATTGTCTGCATCGATGGCATCCCCCTGCCAGCTTGGTACGATCACGAATTCGCCTTCCTCACTGTCATATTCCAGATAGGCGTCTGTCGAATCCAGCCGTTCCAGTTCTACCTCAAAGTGTTCTGCCTGAAACGTCTGCGCCAGCTTCTCCTCATCCGCGCGCACCGTGTATTCGATTTCAATATCTTTCCATGTCTCAATCAGACCTCTTTCCGAGAGCATTTCCGACTGCACATGAGAGAGTTCTTCCCGCAGGGCATCTCCATCCAGGTAATACCCGGCTTCCTCCAGCGTTGTCCGGTAAAGCTCTATGCCATTTTCGGTAAAAACCAGCTCGGTCTCTCCAAATTTTCTTTCCAGCTTCTGCGCTGCTTTCTCCGTCGTCATGCCCGACACACTAACCCCATATATAGAAAGCCAATGCGCCATATGGGTCTGGTCAGACAGATAATCTCCCAAAAATACGCAAACAACAAAAAGAACCAGAACCAGCACTGCGGCCTGCTTCGTAAGGGTCTTTTTGCGTTTTGCCGCAATTTCTGACTGTCGTCTCTGATATTCCCGCTCTCTCCTGTAATAAGAATGCCTGTCCTGATTCATCTGTAATACCCAGGTGTGCTGTTCATTAAGCTACACAGCTGCGCAACCACGCTGCCTGACTTTCCTCCCCGCTTACCATCTGACAAAGTACAATTCCCGCACAAAAACAAATCTCCGTAATCCACTGGCAATCGTTCAGCACAGAATGATAGGATTCCCGCATATAAGCATCATGCGTCCTCTCGATATATGTAAACAACTGCTCCGCTGTATGAATCTGCCCTGCCCGCAGCAGCTGGCGTTCGAATGCCATTCTCGCCTCTGAGGTACACAAATACGCGCGCAACAGGTATTTCAGCTCGCTCTCATGCATACAATGATCACGAAGGCTTCCGTCAAAGCAGGTATTATGCGGAAATGTAAAATAATCCGCCAGATAATGCATGACTATACCAGTCTGTGTCCAGATGGTGCGTTTGCTGTAATCCCCATCCCGCATCTCGGCCTCGATCTGTAAGATCAGCTTCTGAACCTTTTCCCACGTCTCATCGAACTGATGTGGTTCTGAGAACATCTTAGGATTCAAGTCCGGCTGGATCGAGCCTAAATAAAACGCTTTTCTGTGAATATCCAATTCTGCAAGGCGCAGCTCACTCACAAGAAACACGGATAAAGCTATATGTGATTTTTTTCGCATAACATTCTCCCTTTTCTGCCGTGGAATCGTTTTCCATCGCGGCAAACCTGTTCGGTTCTGCCCGGCTCTTTTCATTTCCTATCCAGAGAACAGCGGGCCGCAGACAGCCTGTCTTTTTCGTTTGATGCTGTTCTGAATTATTACGAACATTGTACCGCTTTCAAGGGTATTATGCAAGAAAAATAGTGTAAAATCCAAGTGAAACAGACCGGAAACTGTTGCCATTTTGTTACTGTTACACCCCGACCACGCACTAGCTGCGTGGTCAGGGGCGAAAACATAGATGTTGCAAGCATCTGACCCCATCGCGCAGCGATTTTAATTGGCCAGATGCCGTTATAGGTCACACCTGTAGAGGTAAAATAACGTAAATCTGGTCTGGGTGTGACCTGTAACGCCATTTTGTGACTTTCAACAGCCTCCGGCCATCTGAAATCGGTTTGTATGTTTCGTAAATCCTGTTTCTGTCCGTTACTGTTACATCCGCCGATCAATCTTTGCGATATCCACCAGCGTCAGGCCATGGATATTATTGTTTTCCAGGCTGGTGATCAGTGCGTTCGCGGTATCCAGCGAGGTAAGCACATTCACACCGGTCTCAATCGCGTTGCGCCGGATGAGGAAACCATCCTTTGCGTGCCCCACGCCTTGTGAAGGCGTATCAATAACCAGGTCAATTTCATGTCCCAGAATCAGATCCAGGATGTTCGGAGACTCCTGCTCCACCTTGCGGGTCATGCGCACCTGTATATCCGCTTCCATCAGTGCGCGCGCCGTTCCTTTCGTCGCAAAAATATTGTAGCCCAGGGCTTCAAACCGCTTTGCGATATCGACTACATCCAGCTTATCCGAATCGCGCACGGTGATGATCATATTTTTGTATTTCGGAAGATTGATGCCCGCGCCAAGGAACGCCTTGTACAGTGCCTCATCGAACGTCGCGGCAATGCCAAGACATTCTCCCGTCGACTTCATCTCCGGTCCCAGGCTGATGTCCGCGCCCTGGATTTTCTCAAAGGAGAACACCGGCATCTTGATCGCGAAATAATCCGCTTCCGGCTGCAGCCCCGGTTCGAAGCCCAGTTCCCGGATGGTAGCGCCGAGAATGACCTTGGTGGCCAGCGGCACGATCGGGATCCCCGTCACCTTGCTGATATACGGCACCGTACGGCTGGAGCGCGGGTTCACCTCAATCACATACACCTCATCGTTGCTGACAATGAACTGGATATTGATCAGTCCGATGACATGCAAAGAACGGGCGAGCTTGCGCGTATAATCCTCAATGACGCGTTTGATCTTCTTTGAGATACTCTGTGCCGGATAGACCGAGATGCTGTCTCCGGAATGGATTCCAGCGCGCTCAATATGCTCCATAATCCCCGGAATCAGGACGTCTGTGCCATCACACACGGCGTCGACTTCGATCTCCTTGCCCATCATGTATTTATCCACCAGGATCGGATGCTCCTGCGCAATCCGGTTGATCACGCCAATGTACTGCTCCACATCCTCATCGTTGATGGCAATCTGCATTCCCTGTCCGCCAAGCACGTAGGACGGGCGCACCAGCACCGGATAGCCCAGCTCGTTGGCCGCTTTTTTTGCTTCTTCGGCGGTAAAGACGGTATGTCCCGCGGGACGCGGGATATTGCATTTTTCCAGAATCTCGTCAAACAGTTCCCGATCCTCTGCCGCATCCACGTTTTCTGCAGAAGTACCAAGGATCGGCACGCCCATCTTCATCAGCGATTCCGTCAGCTTAATCGCGGTCTGCCCGCCAAACTGCACCACCGCGCCGTCCGGATGCTCCAGACGCACGACATTCTCTACATCCTCCGGAGTCAGCGGCTCAAAATACAGCTTGTCCGCGATATCGAAGTCTGTGCTGACCGTCTCCGGGTTGTTATTAATGATAATTGTCTCATAGCCCTCTTTTTCAAAGGCCCAGGTGCAATGTACCGAGCAGAAGTCAAACTCAATTCCCTGCCCGATGCGGATCGGGCCGGAGCCGAGAACAAGGACTTTTTTCCTGCCGGAGGACGTTTCCGCCTCGTTCTCACTGCCAAACACCGAGTAGTAGTAAGGCGTTGTCGCAGCAAATTCCGCCGCGCAGGTATCCACCATCTTGTAAGCGGCAATGATCCCGTTCGCATAGCGCATCTGTTTGATTTCTTCTTCGCTCTTTCCGGTCAGGCGCGCAATCACGTTATCCGGGAATTCGATCCGCTTCGCTTCTTTCAAAAGCTCTACAGTAAGCTCCTCGGTGCGCAGGCGCTCTTCCATCTCGATCAGAATGGCAATCTTGTCGATAAACCAGATATCAATCTTTGTCAGCTCATGTATTTTTTCATAAGAGATCTTCCGGCGCAGCGCCTCCGCAATCACCCAGATCCGGCGGTCATCCACAACCGCAAGCTGACGCAGCAGCGCATCGTCATCCAATCCGGAGAAATCATAGGAAAGCAGACAGTCTACATGCTGCTCCAGCGAGCGGATCGCTTTCATGAGCGCTCCCTCAAAATTCGTGCAGATACTCATGACCTCGCCCGTCGCCTTCATCTGTGTCGTCAGACGGCGGCTCGCGCTGATAAATTTATCAAACGGCAGGCGCGGCATTTTAACTACGCAGTAATCCAGCATCGGTTCAAAGCTCGCGTAGGTTTTTCCGGTGATCGCGTTTTTGATCTCATCCAGCGTATAGCCCAGCGCAATCTTCGCCGCCACCTTGGCGATCGGATAACCAGTCGCCTTCGAAGCCAACGCAGAAGAACGGCTCACACGCGGATTCACCTCAATGACGCAGTATTCAAAGCTTTCCGGATGCAGCGCGAACTGAACGTTACATCCTCCGGTGATTTTCAGCTCGCTGATGATATTCAGCGCGGAGGTACGCAGCATCTGGTATTCCTTATCCCCCAGCGTCTGGGAGGGCGCTACAACGATGCTGTCGCCCGTGTGCACGCCGACCGGGTCAATGTTTTCCATATTGCAGACGGTGATCACATTGCCTGCGCCGTCGCGCATCACCTCATACTCGATCTCCTTCCATCCGGCAATACAGCGCTCCACCAGCACCTGCCCGACACGGCTTAAGCGGAGACCATTTTCCAGAATCTCTACCAGTTCCTCATAATTATGCGCGATGCCGCCGCCGCTGCCGCCCAGGGTATAGGCCGGGCGTAGCACAACCGGATAGCCGATGGTCTGCGTAAAGGCAACGCCCTCTTCTACCGACTCTACCACCTTCGACGGAGCCACCGGCTCGCCGATTTTTTCCATGGTATTTTTAAATTCCTGACGGTCCTCCGCCTTTTTAATCGTCTCCGCGGTCGTACCGATCAGGCGGACGCCGTTTTTCTCCAGAAATCCACGCTCCGCCAGCTCCATCGCCAGGTTCAGCCCCGCCTGGCCGCCCAGGGTCGGCAGTACGCTGTCCGGACGCTCCTTCAAAATCAGCTGTTCCACCACTTCCACCGTCAGCGGTTCAATATACACATGATCGGCGATATCTTTATCTGTCATAATTGTTGCCGGATTGGAGTTCAGCAGAACGACATCAATTCCCTCCTCGTGCAGGGCACGGCAGGCCTGCGTACCCGCATAGTCAAACTCCGCAGCCTGACCGATCACGATCGGGCCGGAACCGATCACCAATACCTTTTTAATATCCGGATTCTTTGGCATTATGAACGTACCTCCCTCTCTTGATCTGATTTTGAACTCTCTTTTCCATCTATGTCTTTCATCTGACACATTTCAGAGACAGCTTCCGGGTACATCATCCCCATAAAGCGGTCAAACAGATACCCGGAATCCAACGGCCCCGGTGACGCTTCCGGATGGAACTGGATTGTAAAAATATTCTTTCCGGTATAGGCAAGCCCCTCATTTGTCCCATCGTTGACATTTTCAAAAGCCGGTACCGCAACGGCAGGATCCATATGCTCCGCATCCACCACGTAGCCGTGATTCTGAGAGGAAATATAGACACGGCCAGTCATCAGGTCGCGCACCGGATGGTTGCCTCCGCGGTGGCCATACTTCATCTTGTAGGTATCCGCGCCATTCGCGAGCGCCATCAGCTGATGTCCCAGACAAATCGCAAAAATCGGAACATCCGACGCGTACAGCTTTTTAATCTCTTCAATGATCACCGCACATTCCTTCGGATCGCCAGGGCCATTGGAAAGCATAATGCCATCCGGCTTTGCCGCGAGAATCTCCTCTGCTTTCGTCAGTGCCGGATAAACTGTCACCTCACAGCCCCGCTGGTTCAGACAGCGCGCGATATTTCTCTTTGTCCCCAGATCAAGCAATGCTACCCTTGGACCATCGCCTTTTAACACATACTTCTCCCGGCAGGTAACTTTTTCAACTACTTTTCCGGTTGTATAAGCGGCAAGTCTGGGAAGGATTTCTTCTAACTGATAATTCTCATTCGTGGTAATGCAGCCATTCATGGTGCCCTTTTCACGAAGAATTTTTGTAAGAGCGCGGGTATCAATACCGGCGATTCCTGGAATATCATATTTTAACAGAAAATTCTGAATCGTATCTTCGGAACGGAAATTACTCGGGATGCGGGAAAGCTCCCGGACAATAAATGCGTCAAGCCAGGGTCGTTCGGACTCCATGTCCTCATAACAGATTCCATAATTGCCAATCAGCGGATACGTCATCACTACCGCCTGTCCGGCATAAGACGGATCCGTCAACACCTCCAGATAACCAGTCATGGATGTATTAAATACAATCTCACTCACCACCTCGCGTGGTGAACCAATACTGGTACCCGCAAACACCGTGCCATCCTCGAGTATCAGAAACGCTTTCATACGAATGCCGCACTCCTTTCTGCTGTCGAATTATATATCTCTGCTTTTCCTGTAAATCGCTCAATTTTACCATATCTTTTTTTAGATTTCAACTTGTTTTAAATTGATTTGAAAAAAGAACAGTGCAAAGCGACAACAATTCTGCATCACAGGAATATTCTAAACTGTAGCAGCCTTTTTTGTCTCTGGGCAACCGCAAACCGAGACAAATCGTGGGATGAATGAAACAGGAGGGTTTACAAATATGAATTCCAGAGCTTTCAGCCAAAAAATCCATGCCGCCCAGGTAAATGACCTGCCGGATACCGGAACGCTAAAAGTAACTGCTATCTCAGAGAGGAATCTTCCGCTTTCGGATGCCATGGTAGAATTTTCTTTTACCGGAGATCCGGACAGCATTCTGGAAGAAGTACACACAGACCAGAATGGCCAGACAGAGCCGGTGACACTCGCGGCTCCGCCGGTCGAATATTCTCTGGAGCCATCGGAGGAGCAGCCCTACGCGGAATATACGATCCGGGTATCGGCTCCGGGATACGAGCCGGTCACAGTCAGCGGAGCGGAGGTTTTTGGCGGTCAGCTTTCCTTGCAGAGTGTAACTCTGCACCCGTCACATCCGGATGAACAGCCGGATACCATTGTCATCCCGGAACACACCCTTTACGGCTATTATCCGCCCAAAATCGCAGAAGCGGAAGTAAAGCCGATCAGCGGAAACGGGGAAATTGTACTGGATCAGGTGGTCGTGCCGGAATATATTATCGTACACGATGGAACGCCGCAGGACTCTACCGCGCGTGATTATTATGTGCAATACAAGGACTACATCAAAAATGTCGCGAGCAGCGAAATCTATTCCACCTGGCCTTACGCAACGCTGGCTGCAAATATCCTGGCGATCCAGTCTTTCACTCTGAATCGGGTCTACACGGAATGGTACCGCAATAAACGGTATGACTTCACCATCACATCCTCGACCGCCTACGACCAGAAATGGGTCTATGGAAGGACCATTTTTGAGAGTATTTCCGAAGTGGTGGACGATGTGTTCCAGAACTATCTCTCACGGCCAAACGTAAAACAGCCCATCCTGACGCAATACTGTGACGGCTCCCGCGTAACCTGCCCGCAGTGGCTCTCGCAGTGGGGAAGCGCTGCGCTCGGTGAACAGGGATACACTGTTTCCGAAATTATCCGTTATTACTATGGAAGTGATATGTATATCAATTTTGCGGAACAGGTATCCGGCGTACCGTCCTCCTATCCGGGCTACCCGCTGTCGGTCGGCTCAGTCGGCGCGGATGTGCTCAAAATACAGGAACAGCTCAACGCCATCTCCAACAATTACCCGCTGATCCCCAAACTCGTGCCGGACGGCATCTTCGGAGAAGCCACACAACAGGCGGTAAAAGTCTTTCAGTCCGTTTTCGGTCTGACCCAGGACGGCATTGTCGGCAGCCGCACCTGGTATAAAATATCCGACATCTACGTTGCGGTGACAAGGATCGCAGAAGGTGTATAAGAAAAAATCTGCTCTGCTTTGCTTCGCGGCGAAGAACCGTTCCGAGCAGCATCTGTAACCCGCTTTCCCTGTTTTTACTCCAGAAATTTCTTCAGTTCATCCATAAACGTGTTGACATCCTTAAATTCCCGATACACGGACGCGAAGCGCACATATGCTACCGCGTCCAGTTCTTTCAGCTTATCCATAACAATCTCGCCAACCAGCTTGCTCGCGATTTCTTTTTCTTCCATATTAAACAGTTCCATCTCGATCGCGTCTACGGTCTCCCGGATCTCCCGGATCGGGATCGGGCGCTTGTAGCATGCGCGCATGATGCCTGCCTCAAGCTTATTTCGATTGTACTGCTCCCGGCTCTGATCTTTCTTAATCACAATAAGCGGAATCGATTCCACCTTCTCATAGGTCGTAAATCGCTTGCCGCAGGCGTCACACATCCTGCGTCTGCGGATGGAAGCCCCGTCATCCGCCGGTCTCGAATCTACAACACGGGTATTGTCCAGATTGCAAAATGGGCATTTCATGATACATCCTCCTCAGTCATCATCCAGCTTCAACACACTCATAAAGGCTTTCTGTGGAATCTCTACGCTGCCAAACTGGCGCATCCGCTTTTTGCCTTCCTTCTGCTTTTCCAGCAGCTTCTTTTTACGGGAAATATCGCCGCCGTAGCATTTCGCGAGCACGTCCTTGCGCATGGCTTTCACCGTCTCGCGCGCAATAATCTTACTGCCAATCGCTGCCTGAATCGGAATTTCAAACAGCTGGCGCGGAATCTCCTGCTTCAGCTTCTCGCACATTTTACGCCCGCGCTCGTAAGCCGTATCGGCATGTACGATGAAAGAAAGCGCGTCGACTTCTTCCTTATTTACAAGAATGTCCAGCTTCACCAGTTCTGAGCGCATATACCCTTTCATCTCGTAGTCAAAGGATGCGTACCCACGGGAGCGGGACTTGAGCGCGTCGAAAAAGTCGTAAATAATCTCATTCAGAGGCAGCGTATATTTGAGCCTTGCGCGTGTCTCTTCCATGTATTCCATTCCCTCATAAATACCGCGGCGCTGCTGGCATAGTTCCATGATCGCTCCCAGATACTCAGTCGTCACCATGATCTCCGCGTCCACGACCGGCTCTTCCATATAATCAATCTCCGAAGGGTCCGGCAGATTGGTCGGGTTGGTCAGCTCAATCATCGTCCCGTCCGTCTTGTAGACCTTATAAATAACGCTGGGAGCGGTAGTAATCAGATCCAGATTATACTCTCGCTCCAGGCGCTCCTGAATGATCTCCAGATGCAGCAGACCAAGAAAACCGCAGCGGAAGCCAAAGCCCAGCGCTACCGAAGTCTCCGGCTCAAAATGAAGCGATGCGTCATTGAGCTGAAGCTTTTCCAGTGCGTCCCGCAGATCCGGATATTTCGCCCCGTCTACCGGATACATACCGCAGTATACCATTGGGTTGACCTTTTTATAACCCGGAAGCGGCTCCGCGCAGGGGTGGTTCGCATCCGTCACGGTATCGCCGACCCGTGTATCCTTCACATTTTTCAGGCTGGCGGTCAGATAGCCAACCATACCGGCGCTCAGCTCCTCGCAGGGGATGAACTGTCCCGGCCCGAAATAACCTGCCTCTACGACTTCGGCCTCCGCACCGGTCGCCATCATACGAATCCTCGTACCTTTTTTGACTGAACCGTTCATCAGGCGGATAAAAATAATTACCCCTTTATAGGAATCATAGACCGAGTCAAAAATCAGCGCCTGCAGCGGCGCGTCCGCATCTCCGGTCGGCGCGGGAATCTTTGCCACCACCTGCTCCAGCACCTCATGCACATTCTGCCCGGTCTTTGCCGAAATCTGCGGCGCGTCCTCTGCCTCAATGCCGATCACGTCTTCAATCTCATGAATCACACGCTCCGGTTCGGCACTGGGAAGATCAATTTTATTAATGACCGGCATCACATCCAGGTCATGGTCAAGCGCCAGATACACATTCGCCAGGGTCTGCGCCTCGATCCCCTGCGCCGCGTCCACGACAAGAATCGCTCCGTCGCAGGCCGCCAGAGAGCGCGACACTTCATAATTAAAATCGACATGCCCCGGCGTATCAATGAGATTAAAAATATATTCCTCCCCATCATCCGCCTGATAAATGATCCGGACCGCCTGCGATTTAATCGTAATACCGCGCTCTCGCTCCAGATCCATATTGTCCAGCACCTGATCCTGCATCTCACGGCTGGTCAGAAGGCCGGTCATCTCAATGATCCGATCTGCCAGTGTCGATTTGCCATGGTCAATGTGCGCAATAATACAAAAATTTCTGATTTTGCTCTGATCTACTGTCACTCTTTTATTCCTCCCCGGTTCTCCCGGATTTTGTAAATATTCTATATTTTTCCATCCGTTATCTGCGCAATACCTGCTTTCTTTTTATCCGCAGGCGCAACGTTTCAAGATAGTATAACACAAACCGGCAGCCAGGCAAAACAGAAAATAATGAAAATTCGCAAAAATTCATAACATAGCTGTCTGATCCACTTTTTTGCAGAAGAAAAGCGCTGTCGTCTGTTAGTTCAGAATCTGCCATAGCAGATTTGCAATCGGCGCCATCGCATTTTTTTCTTCCTCTACCGTATTCAGCTGTGTCCCGGCTTCGATCAGCAGAGAACGCGCGCGCAGATGCAGATTATAGCGCTCTGCCTGTAGATAAATTTTGCGGGTAAAACCGGGATATTCCGCATAAGCGAGCACCTGTAGCTGCAGGGAAAACGCAAGATTTTCTGTCAGATAATCATTTGGCAGCCAGCTAAGCACATCCCCATTTGCGTTACGGGAAAGCCCATTAAAAAACATAATTTTAGAGGTGGCTTCTCCGTCTATCTCAGTCACAAAGTCTTCCTCATCGCCCTCTACTCCGTCACGATGCAGATCAATGATCACCTCGATGGTCGGATACTCCTCCAGAATCGCTTCAATCGCCTCTCTGGCATACTCATAGGCCGCACTACGATCAAGCACGCCGTCAACCAGATCATACACCCCTGTGTCGTGAATTACATTGTATCCGTAGCTGCGCAGCTCGTCCGCCAGAATCTCACCCATCCCGACTACGGTATCGCTCACCTCGCCATCTTCCGAATCTGCAAACGCTTCCTGTGAATGCGTGTGATAAATCAGGATCTGCGGCACCGATGAATCCTGCTCTATCGTCAGATCCATTGAGAGCAATTTCTCCGCGTCAATGAGCTTTGCGTCTGCCATCGTATCTTCATCCACCGTATAATAGTTTGCCAAAAGATAAGAAAAATCCGTCAGCTGCGGGAGCGCCTGAGAAAAAATAGTGCCCACAGATACTTCCCGAACGTTCTCGTCATCCGCTTCTGTTTCTGTTTCCGTCTCCGGTTCATTTTGAGTGGGATTTTCGTCCTCCCCAGACCATTCCGCGCTCGCGCCGTATATTTCTTCGCTTTCCCCCATCACAGTCTCTTTCTCCGTCACAGTCTCTTCTTCCGCCACAGTCTCTTCTTCCGCCACAGTCTCTTCTTCCGCCACATAGCTCAGAACTGGCACCACTTGTCCAAACCATGTGGAAAGCCAGCCAGCCATCTTCTTTCCCTCGACTGCCGCCGTATAAGCGAGAGACCAGGTACGCATCGCGGAATCTTCAACAGACTGCTGCACATGCCCTGTCTCCACCGATTTTTGCACCTGATTACGCGCCGCCAAAAGAGCGCCGCTTTTATACACAATATAAGCTCCCAGAACAGCCATCACGCCATAGAGCACTTTTTGCAGCCAGCTGTTTTTACGCATAGAACCTCCTGGGAAAACCAGACAGAGTATTCCCTTGTTACTGGTCACACCTGTAGAGGCTGAAATAACGGAAATTTGGTCATGGTGTGACCTGTAACATTCTCTCTCCTGTCCGCCATGTCGGCGGGTGCAGAAAACCCCATACCTGACTGGCAGATATGGGGCTCTTCTATTTCCCTTATTTACTCTATGCGGTTTTTCTTTTCTTTAGAACCTGTATCCGTGATCAAAGCGCGGCCGCTACCTCCTGATACAGCTTATCGCCCTCCGGAATCTTATAAACCTTCCCTTCTTCCTGGGAATAGCAAAAATAATCATCGCCTTCCCTCGACAGGTAAATCTGATGAGAACCGCCGCTCTTATCACTCACGCTGATCTCCAGATCACCCTCATGCGGCTGGAACTCCTCCTCATCGGGTTTGGCCGGAGTTCTCTCCCGACTGTATTCATCGAGTACCCGCACGATTTTTTCTTTTCTCGCCTGATCCGTCAGATCAATCTGTTCCATGTCCCCATTCGTCCATGTGATCTTCACACTGTCCGCAACAAGCTCCTCCGAAACCAACGCCACACGCCTCGAATACATCATAACGCCAGCCAGTATCAGAATGCCAGCCACAAGGAGCAGCAAACCTGTCACCTTTTTCCGCCCAAGCTGCAACATTCGCATACAATGCACCCCCTGCTTTTGAGAATCAGACGTTTCTTCCATGCCCGTATCTGAATGTATTATACAACAGTGGAATCGAAAAATTGCAAAGTTTTTCTTAATAGTTTCACTCCAGCAGCTCGATGCCATCGAACACTTCGATGCTGCAGGCCGTAATTGCCCAATTCGACACATAATCCTTCATCATCATCGCAGAAGAACCATAGTATAACGGCAGCAGCACGTAATCATTCATAAACAGATCCTCGGCTGCATGCAGGCATTCATCTGCCTCGGCCTCATCCGTAGTGGAGAGTGCCTGTGCGAGATACGCATCGTATTCCTCACTTCTCCAACCAGTCTCAAGCGGCGGCTCGCTGCCCTGATAGGTCTGTAGAAATGCCATCGGATGCATATAAGTCGCAGAATCTCCCATAGCTGCTACGCCGTAGTCCAGATCCAGAATCTGATCATAAAATACAGACCACTCAGAGCTTTCGATCTCGCAGTTGATGCCCAGATTGGTCTCCCACATAGATGCAAGCGTCTCAGCCACCTTCTTTACGGTATCGCTGGTATAATAGCACACACGGATCGTGATCTCGGACGGATCTTCATAACCGGCCTCTGCGAGCAGCTCCAGCGCACGGTCAATCTGCGGGTCTGCGGTAATGCCATAGTCTCCGCCAGCCTCCCGGAAATCCTGTCCGTCTGACTGAATATATCCATACGGAACATGTCCGGTAGCCGGCGTAGAGCTCGTCTGAAGAACATCCTCGATCAGAGCCGTACGGTCGATGGAAATCGTCAGAGCCTCACGTACCAGCGGATCCGACAGATACTCATCCGTCGTATTAAACATCCAATAAGTATTGCTGAAAAGAGAAATGCTGTAAAAGTCGTCTCTGCCTTTCAGGCTGGAAATGCTGGAGGACGGAACCTTGGTCATGCCATCTAGTTCGCCCGCCTCATACGCATTCAGTGCAGTGGTCAGATCCTGGAAAATCATCAGGTTGATCCGATCCAGGCTGACTTCATCTTTCAGCCAGTAATACTCGTTCTTTACCAGATAAATTGCCTCGCCCATGCGGTAGCTTTCAATCGTAAACGGACCATTCGACACATAATTGTCATAATCCGTTGCCCAGTCTTCATTTTCCGATACCACTGCCTTGCAGACCGGCATATAAGTCCAGGTCGCGAGCAGCGCGGTGAAATAGCTGCACGGAGAAGCAAGCGTCACCTCAAGCGTCAGGTCATCGAGCACCTTAATGCCTACATCCTCCCACTCACACTCTCCATTATAATAGCTCTGCGCATTTTCAATGTAATTGTACAGCATATACGCACCGGACGCGCCGAACTCAGCCGTCAGGACTCTCTGCCATGCGTACTCAAAATCAGCCGCCGTCACATCTGTCCCGTTGGACCACTGCATCCCCTCATTGAGTGTGAAGGTCCATACCAGGCCGTCATCGGAAACCGTCCAGTCCGCTGCCGCTCCCGGGATCAGCTCGCTGTCTGTATTGTAGCGCACAAGTCCGACAAAGCAGTTATAAAACACCGGAGACGCAAAGGAGTTCAGTGTATAGCCTGGGTCAAGGCTGTCCGGGTCATCCGTAATCGCGTAGCGGAATACCTGCTCAGACTCTTCCGCTCCCGCAGAAAGGGAAAGGCTTCCGCAAAGAGCAGTCGAGGCAAGAGCCGCTGCGGAGCCCTGCAGAAACGCACGTCTGGAAATTTTCTGTTTCATGTTGTTATCCTCCTGATTCTTAAATTCATAACTGTTCAGTTTCTGAATAGTTACCGTAAGCACATTTATAGTAAAGACATCTGTCCTTTTACTATCTGTATCGTTCCACTGTCATTTGGCTTACCAGGCCAAAGGATGTGAGCCGCAAATATCCGGTCCGGTACCCTGAGATTACGCATACAGATGGCAGCATACAAAGTGTCCGTCCCCCATATCCTTCATCTGCGGGCAGACACTGCGGCAGATCTCTTTTGCGTGCGGACACCGGGTATGGAACGCACAGCCATCCGGCGGTGAAAGAGGACTTGGCACCTCGCCTTCAATCGCAGGCGTCTCATTCACCCTGGCCTCTCTGGGATTCGCTACCGGAATGGATGCGAGAAGCCCTTGTGTATAGGGATGCAGCGGATTCCGGTAAATCTCCTCGCTCTCACACACCTCCATCAGATGTCCGAGATACATGACACCGACGCGATGAGAAACATAACGCACCATCGAAAGGTCATGCGCGATAAACAGATACGTCAGACCGTATTCCTTCTGAAAGTCGCCGAGCATATTCACAACCTGTGCCTGAATCGACACATCCAGCGCAGAAATCGCCTCATCACAGATCAGGAACTCCGGATTCACAATCAGAGCCCGGGCGATGCAGATTCGCTGCCTTTGTCCGCCGGAAAATTCATGCGGATACCGATTCAGATAATCTGCGGAAAGACCGACACGCAGCAGCGCCTCTCTGGCTTTCAGCGCCCGCTCTTCCT
This sequence comes from Lachnospiraceae bacterium, assembly GCA_021205305.1. Classification (GTDB taxonomy): domain Bacteria; phylum Bacillota; class Clostridia; order Lachnospirales; family Lachnospiraceae; genus Choladousia. The sequence goes on along the minus strand of JAJPXU010000006.1, from coordinate 11,632 downwards.
TTGAAAGCTTCCGGCTCTGTGCAATCAGGGGCTCCTCCAGAATCTCCCGAATGGACATACGCCCATTGAGAGAAGAATAGGGATCCTGAAACACCATCTGCATCTTTTTTCTGGCAGTTACCAGTTCCTTTTCTTTCAAATGCGTGATATCCTGGCCGTCCAGAATGACCTGGCCGTCCGTAGGCTCATTCAGCCGTATAATGGCTCTGGCAACTGTGGATTTTCCACATCCGGATTCTCCTACCAGGCCAAATGTCTCGCCCCGGTCGATAAAAAAGCTGACGCCATCCACCGCCCGAACCGCCAGATGCCGGTTTCCTGCCACCGGGAAATATTGTTTCAGATCCTTTACCTCCAGCAGATGCTTTCCTGTCTCTGTCATCTTCCCACCTGCCTTTCCGCAAAAGGATTTCCCACAGCAGGAGCCTCTGGATGATTCAGCCAGCAGGCACTGCTATGTGTCTGGGATAACGTTATTTTCTCCGGCCGCTCGCTCACACACAGCCTGCGCGCATATCTGCACCTGGAATAAAAGGGGCATCCCTGCGGAGGGGACAGCAAATCCGGAGGTGAGCCCGGTATTGGCTGCAGCCTGGCATTCTTGTCCTGATCTACTCTGGGCACAGATTCCAGCAGTCCCATGGTATAAGGATGTCCGGGATTTTCAAACAATTCGAAAACCGTCCCTTCTTCCATCTTCAGCCCGCCATAGAGTACAACCACACGATCACAAAGCTGCGCTACCACGCCGAGATCATGTGTAATAAAAATCACAGAAAGCTGCATCTCGCGGCACATTTCCTTCAAAAGCAGCAAAATCTGCTTCTGAATCGTCACATCCAATGCAGTCGTCGGCTCGTCCGCAATCACAATCTTCGGGTCGCAGGAAAGGGCGATCGCAATCATGACTCTCTGCCGCATACCGCCGGAAAGCTCATGCGGATAACAGTCATAGCGGCTCTCCGGATCCGGAATATGAACCTTGCGCAGCATCTCCAGGGCTTTCACCCGGGCCTGTTCTTTCGTTGCACCCTGCACATTCTGCAGTATCGCTTCTTCAATCTGCTTTCCGATCTTCATCAGCGGACTTAACGAAGTCATCGGATCCTGAAAAACCATAGAAATCTGCCCGCCTCTCACCTTGCGGAGTTCTTTCTTTGACGCTTTGAGCAGATCCTTTCCTTCAAAGAGGATTTTGCCTTCCGAATGAAATGCGTTCTCCGGGAGCACATCCAGGATGGAGAGAGCCGTCACACTCTTCCCGCTGCCTGATTCTCCCACAATGCCCAGAATTTCTCCTTTCTGCAGCTGAAAAGAAAGCCCGCGCACCGCCTGTACCTCTCCCGCTCTGGTATGAAAAGAGGTATGTAAATTTTCTATCTGCAAAATCGGTTCTTCCATCGCGCTTTCTCTCCCTTATTTTCTCATCTGCGGATCAAACGCGTCCCGCAGTCCGTCTCCGATAAAATTGAACGCAAACATCGCGATACAAATCGCAATCGCAGGAAACGCCAGCTGGTACGGCGCGGTCTGCATGGTTTCCAGCGCGTCATTGCACATCATGCCCCACGAAGCCATCGGTGCGGAGACCCCCAGTCCGATAAAGCTCATGAATGCTTCTGTAAAGATTGCCGAAGGAATCTGCATTGTCGCTGTCACGATGATTGGGCCTAACGCATTCGGAATCAGATGCTTCCGCAGAATATATCCGGTACTGCTGCCCATCGTTCGGGCCGCCCCCACAAATTCACGCTTTTTCAGAGTCAGGATTTCTCCTCTTACCACTCTGGCCATGTCCACCCAGTAAACAGACCCAATCGCAATAATGATGCTGACCAGTCCTCCATTATCGAAAAGCACCATGATCAGAATCACATACATCGTCAGAGGAATCGCGCTGATGATATCCACAATCCGCATCATCACGTTATCCACCATTCCGCCAAGGTATCCAGAGATACTCCCATATAGAGTCCCGATCAGCAGCGTCACCAGTGTCGCCACAAACGCCACCGTCAAAGATACACGCGCGCCATACATCAGCCGCACCAGAATATCTCTCCCCAGGTCATCTGTGCCAAGCGGATAGGTCTTATTGAGCACGCGGCTCGTCGGAAGGATATTTCCATCCGTATCCTCCAGGGTAGATGGACTGTTCCGATAATTCAGATAATAGGTCTCCCCCTCAATCGTGAACACATACCGTTTGTTCGTCATATCCTCACTGTCCGAGCGGATCGTCTCACCAAGAGTTCCATCCTGATCGATCGCAATCACCTTGCTTCCGGAGGTGACATAATAATAATTGTCATTGATAACATAAACCTTCAGAACCGGCGACATACTCACATAAACCAACGTCTGTTCATCATAAGAATGTGTGGTAAAAAAAGGACCTACGATCGCAAACAGCAGTATGAATAAAACCAGAACCACACCAAGAACTGCCGTCTTTTTCTTTCTGAACTGGTAAAAAGCCTCCCGCCCCAGCGAAACGCTCTCGCCAGCTATTTTTTCTTCCTCACGGTCCTGCACAGCCAGTGCTTCCCAGTCTTTTTCTGTAAAATCTCTCATCATTTGGCTATCTCTCTCCATCCGGTTTTACTCCGCCAGCTTAATTCGCGGATCAATCAGGCAATACAGAATATCCACCAGAAATACCAGCACTACCAGAACCGTCGCGTAAAAAAGCGTAAATCCCATGATCGCCGTGTAGTCACGGTTCGTGATACTCTGAACGAAAAACCGTCCCATCCCCGGCAGAGCAAAGATCTGTTCCACTACAAAAGAACCCATCAGAAGTCCCGCAAGCGTCGGGCCTAACACCGTCACCACCGGAATCAGAGAATTGCGCAGCCCGTGCCGCACCACCACCTGCGTCTCCGTGAGTCCCTTGACGCGGGCAGTACGGATATAATCCATCCGCATGACGTCCATCAGACTGGAGCGGGTAAGTCTCGTCACAAAAGCCAGATAATAGCCGGACAGTGCAATCATGGGCAGGATATATCCCTTCGGATTCTCCACTCCATAAATTGGAAACCATCGCAGCCTGTATGCGAGAAAGTATTCCAAAAGCGTTGCGATGACAAAAGATGGAACCGTGACTCCGATCGTCGTCACCACGCTGATCAGTGTATCCTGCCATTTACCGTGCTTCAATGCCGCAATAATCCCCATCGGTATGCTTATCACCAGAGTAAACAGCATGGCAAGCACTCCGAGCGTAGCGGAAACCGGAAATCCCTGCGCGATCAGATCATTGACCGAAAGACCTTCATATCGGAAGGAAGGCCCCAGGTCCAGCTGAAGTACTCCCTTCACATAATCAAAGAATTGAACATAGAGCGGATCATTCAGATGATATTTTTCATCCAGGGCTGCCTGAATATCTTCAGGAAGCCGTTTCCCGGCGCTGTATGGTCCTCCGGGAATTGCATGCATAATCAGAAAAGTCACCAGCATAATGGCAAACAGTGTCACAACCATCATCGCCAGTCTTTTTAAAATGTATCTGGGCATCTTCGTTCCTCTTTTCTGCCGTAAAATTTACGTAAACCCTCCGTTCACTATAGCACAGTAACGTGTTAATGTCCAGAATAAAATCAAAGGAAGAGTGACCAGAAATCGTTACAGGTCACACCAATTCACCGGAAGCGGCACTTTTTCCAGGCGAACCGGCTCCGGATACGAAACCCCAAAGGTCTCTACACGAACCGACCGGATCACCGGCGGCTCAACTGGAGCAGTAATCCGGATGGAAGGATCCTGCGGAAGCTCCACCTCCCGCAGCGGAAGCGTATTCCAGCGCATAATCTCCTCCATCCCCCTGGTCACTTTCCCAAACGCGGGATAATGCCAGGTCAGGCGTTCGTTCTCCTGAAATGGGAAAAAGAACTCTCCGCCTGAGATTCCCTCCTCATAGCCTCCCATAACAATCGTACCCGGGAGCGCAGGCAGATGATTCGGAAAGCCCGCGTCTGCTGTCTCATACGCGATCAGATACTTCGCCTCGTCCCTTCCAAAAGCACTATAGCTGATGTCTGCGACAAAATCATGAGCGATTCGCTCAATCGCATGATTGTCGAAGCAGCCTTTCCCCGCCAGAAACAGAAAGCTGCTGACCGTATTGGGAGCTTCCTCCGGATACAACTCCACCTCAATCTCCGTTCCATTTTCCATCGTAATCACAGCAATCGGATGCTTCATAAATATTCCTCCTGTTTCCATGTCAAGCTGGCATCTCTTCGGAAATCTCTTACCGAATAAATCAGCCGCCCCTTTCGGACGGATTTTTCACTTCTAATAAAAGCAAAAAAGCCTTGGATCTCAAGGCTTTTCACATTCAGCTGGAAAAGGGACTTGAACCCTCGACCTACGCATTACGAATGCGTCGCTCTACCGACTGAGCTAATCCAGCAGACTATATAATTCGCATGGCCGATCAGTAAAACAGTTGCATCGTCCGACCGACCACGCTATTATATAAAACTTTTGCGGATTTGGCAAGGGGTTTTTTACAAAAAATCCATTTTTATTTCAGCTTCTCATTTCATAAACTGGTCAATCGCCTTGTTCAATTCCTCGATCTCCTGCATATCGCCTGTCTGTACCGCATCTACAAGGCAGTGCTTGATGTGATCCTGCAGAATAATCTTTCCGGTATTATTCAGCGCCGACTTCACTGCTGAGAGCTGTACGAGCACCTCGCTGCAGTCACGCCCGTCCTCGACCATTCTCTTGACCGATTCCAGGTGGCCGATCGCCCGGGAAAGCCGGTTCAGCACAGCTTTCGTATTCTCATGCGTATGCGTGTGGCTGTGCTGGATAACAGTTCCATCCTCCAGAACGTGTGTGTGCATGCCCTGTTCTTCTTTTTTTTCAGATTCCGTATTATTATCCATCTGCCCTCCGCTTTATTATCCCGATATTCACTATTTTTTCTTCCCTTTTTTCGCCGTTGTTTTGCCTGCTTCTTCTTTCGACGCAACTGCTTTTTTTGCCGTCGGCTCCTTTTTTACCGTGGTTTCCGAAGCAGCTGTTTTCTTCGTGGCAGCTTTTTTCACGGTTGCCGGCTTGTCCGCTGTTTTTTTCGCCGCGGCTTTCGCTGCCGGCTTCTTTGCTGCTGGTTTTTCCGATACAGATTCCCCGGTGCTTTTCTTTACCGCATCCGTTTGCACTGTTTCTTCTTTCGTACATTTAAAAACCGCAATCCCCATCGGCGGCATCTGGATGCGGATGGAATTCTCCCGGTCGTCGCATATTTCTTTCTTCGAAGCCTTGACACGCGGATTTGTCTTCCCGGTTCCGCCGAATGCGGCGCTGTCGCTATTGAAGATTTCTTTATACTTCCCACTGTAAGGCACACCAATCTGATATTTCTCATATGCTAACGGTGAGAAGTTGCACACAACCAGAAGATCCTCATTTTCGGCTGCTCCCCTGCGCAGAAATACAATCGTGTTCTCATTTGCGGAAAGGGTGTCAATCCATTCAAACCCTTCCGGGTCATAGTCTTTCTGATACAAAGCCGGCTGTGAACGGTAAAGGGAAAGCAATGCCTGCATATAGGCTTTCATCTGCGAATAGTCTTCTTCCTCCAGAAGCTCCCACAGAACCGCAGTCTTATAGTCCCACTGAGAAGGTATCCCGATATCCTGTCCCATGAACAGATGCTTTTTGCCTGGATGAGCCACCATGAAGCCATACGCGGCGCGAAGATTTGCAAATTTCATGCTGCGCTTGCCCGGCATTTTATCAAACATGGAACCCTGGCCATTCACAACATTGTCATGCGAGAAACCGACAATAAAATCCTCGCTGTAGGCGTAGACCATGCTTAACGTCAAATCGTTATGATGGTGCGAGCGGAAAAAGGGATCCAGCTGCATATAGTCAATCACATCATTCGTCCAGCCGGTATTCCACTTGTAATCAAACCCGAGACCACCCTCCTCAACCGGAGTGGTAAGCTTCGGCCATGTGGAGGAATCCTCGGCGATCAGCAGAGCACCGTCCGCCTGTTTTCTGAAAATGGAATTCAGGTGCTTGAAGAATTCCACAGCCTCCAGATTCTCATTGCCACCGTACATATTCGGTACCCATTCCCCTGCTTTCCGGTCATAATCCAGATACAGCATGGAAGCCACCGCATTCATCCGCAGCCCATCCGCGTGGTAAACATTTTTCCAGAAAAGGGCATTTGCAATCAGGAAGTTTGAAACCTCCGGACGGCCATAGTTATACAGCAGGGTATCATTTTTCGGGTGAACGCCCTTGCGCGGATCCAAGTGCTCATACAGGAATGTTCCGTCGAAAGCAGCCAGACCATGTGTGTCACGCGGGAACTGCGATGGTACCCAGTCAAGAATCACGCCGATCCCCTGCTCGTGCATATAATTCATAAAATACATAAAATCTTCCGGCGTACCAAACCGTGCGGTCGGCGCATAATACCCCGTCACCTCATAGCCATACGAGGTATCCGAAGAATGCTCCATGACCGGCAAAAGCTCAATGTGCGTATAGCCGACTTCCTTCACATAATCCGCAATCATCGGAGCCAGCTCACGGTAATTATAGAATTCGCGAACATCTGGCTCATCCACGCTTCCGCTGCCATTTTCTTCCCTCTGTTCCGGCAAAACCTGGGAATCTGCCTTCTTTGCGTTTTTCGAAGCGGAAACCTCCTCCTCTGTTTTCTCCGGACTCTTTGCAGGCCGAATCTGAGGAAACGCTGCAGCCGCACTCTCAGCGGCAGCTTCCTGCTTCTCATTTTGCGTAACCGGCTTCCGGAAGGTTGCAAGGTCGACCTCATAAACCGCCATTGGGGCATTTTTTGCCTGCGTGCTGCTCCGGGCGGCGAGCCATTTTTCATCGGTCCACGCAAAACCACTCAGGTCTGTCACAACGGAAGCCGTTCCCGGGCGAAGCTCGGACGCATTCGCATACGGATCTGCCTTCAGGTAGGTCAGCCCGCCTTTCGCCTTGATCTCAAACTTATAGAGTGCTCCAGAAACAATCCCCGGCACAAACAGTTCAAAAACACCCGAGTCCCAAAGTCTGCGCATCGGGTACATCCGCCCATCCCAACTGTTAAAATCACCCACCACGCTGACACGCATCGCATAAGGTGCCCAGACGGCAAAATACACGCCTGCTTTTCCGTCAATCGTCATCGGATGCGCTCCCAGTTTTTTATAAACTTCGTAGGAAATACCGGCATTGAATTTCTTTGTATCTTTTTCCGTCAGCTGCGGCGCGAACGCATAAGGATCTCCATATTCTGCCTCTTTTCCGTCCTCATATATCACCTGGTAGGAATAAGCAGGAATGGCATCCCCTTCCATCATCGCGGCAAAATATCCAGCTTCGTCTTCCATCTCCATCGGAAGCGGATCTTTTTGCCCGTCAATCCGAACAGACGCTTCTGCAGCGCCCGGGAAAAATGCAAGAAAAACGACGCCGTCCTCTGTCAAATGGGGACCCAGATTCTGATGAGGGTTGTCCTCTTCAGAATAAACAAGTGCTTCAATCCCAGCCCAGTCCATTAAATCGTACAGTTTTTCATTCATAGAGAATCCTCCTGTTCTGTCGCTTCGCAGCCATTACCGGTCACATCTTGATCAGATTTACCTTATTCCAATCACTACAGATGTGACCAATGCTTTATCTTTCAAAAAGATGCAAAAACAATCCGCTGCGCAGCTTTGGTTCAAACCATGTTGATTTCGGCGGCATCAAAAGCCCTGCATCAGCGACCGCGAAAAGCTCCCCAATCGAAGTCGGGTACATCGCGAACGCCGCCGCCCATCCGTCCTCATCTACCCGTCGTTTCAGTTCTTCCAGTCCACGAATTCCGCCGACAAAATCAATCCGGCAGTTCCGTTTGGGATCCTGGATATCCAGTACCGGGGCAATCAGATGGTTCTGAAGTGCCGATACGTCAAGCCCCAGAACCGGATCTGCACTGCGATACTGTGGTTTTAACTCTAAATGATACCACTGTGAGTCGAGGTACATGGTAACGCAGCCCTTTTTTTCAGGCTTTTTCCCTTCCTCGCAGGGTGTAACTTCAAACACCTCACCCGTACGCTTTAAAAATTCCGGCACAGACAGGCCATTCAGATCCTTCACCAGCCGATTGTAATCCATGATCATCAGCTCATCATCCGGGAAAAGAACGGAAAGGAAATAATTGAACTCCTCGTCTCCTTCGTAATTCGGATGCTCCGCCCTGCGCTGCAGTCCGACACGCACTGCGGAAGCAGCTCGGTGATGTCCATCCGCAATATAGATGTGGTCAATCCCTGCAAAGGCTTCGCAAATCTCAATAATATCTGACGTATCGCCAATACGCCAGCCACGATGCCCGATCCCGTCGTCTGAACAAAAATCAAAGATCGGCTCCTGTTCCTTTGCGCGGGCAATCACCGCAGCAATCCGCTCGTCACGATGATAGGCCAGAAAGATCGGCCCGGTCTGCGCGCTGCACTGATCGACATGGTGAACACGGTCCTCTTCCTTCTCCGCACGGGTATTCTCATGCTTCTTGATTACATTATGGATATAATCGTCAATCGAAGCGCAAGCCACCAGTCCAGTCTGGCTGCGCCCATTCATGGTCAGTTCATAAATATAATAATTTTTTTCCGTATCCTGCACGAAAATTTTTTCCGCAATCTCCGCCTGAAGCATTTCATCTGCTTTGCAGTATACTTCCGGCGCGTACATATCCTGTGAAGGATCAAACTGTGTCTCCGGACGGTCAATGTTTAAAAAGGACAACCGATCCTTCGCCGCAGCCACAGCCGCTTCCTCACGGCTGTAAACATCATAGGGAAGCGCTGCCACGCGGGAAGCGTACTCTTTTGCCGGAAGTACACCATAAAATGGAACAATTTCTGCCATTTATTTTCTCCGTTTATTCTGTTAAATTCATATGCCCGTATTGCAGGCACTTTTAAAATAGAAACACCAATTCGTTCAGCTGTTTTTTACTACGCGCACCTTGATGACATCTTGCACTTCCCTGAGTCCGGCCACAATCTCATCCGAAATCGGGGCATCCAGATCGACCAGCGTATAAGCGTAATTACCACGGCTGGTGTTGCTCATATTCTGAATGTTCATATCCCCGAGAACATCGGTAAAGCGGCTGATCATCTTCGGCACATTCTTATGGTAAATTGCCACACGGGCGACATGCGTGCACACGCCCATGTCACAATTCGGATAATTCACAGAATTGCGGATGTTGCCGTTTTCCAGGAAATTCCGCAGCTCATTCACTGCCATCACTGCACAATTTTCTTCCGCTTCCGCAGTGGAAGCGCCCAGATGCGGCGTGATAATGACGCCCTTTTTGCCTACCGTCTCCGGATTCGGAAAATCGGATACATAACGATGAATATGCCCTTCTTCCAGAGCCGCAACAATCGCCTTCTCATCTACCAGAAGATCCCGCGCAAAATTCAGCACCACTGCGTTCGGCTTCATTTTGGAAATCGCCGCCTGGTCGATCATGCCGCGGGTGGAATCCATCAGCGGCACATGGATCGTGATATAATCGCACTGCGCATAAATCTGCTCCACATCCGTGATATGGTGAATGCTGCGCGAAAGATTCCAGGCCGCGTCTACGGAGATATAAGGGTCATATCCATACACCTCCATGCAAAGATGTGTCGCTGCGTTCGCCACCTGTACACCGATCGCACCAAGTCCGATGATACCCAGCTTCTTACCGCGCAGCTCCGTTCCTGCAAAGCGTTTCTTCTCTTTTTCCGCCTGTTTCTGTACATCTGCGTTGCCCGCCTGGCTGTCCACCCAGCCGACCCCGCCGACAATGTCGCGCGCCGCAAGCAGCATTCCCGCAATCACGAGTTCCTTCACACCATTCGCGTTTGCGCCCGGTGTGTTAAATACCACAATTCCCTTCTCGGCGCACAGATCCAACGGGATATTATTTACACCCGCGCCCGCGCGCGCAATGGCCTGGAGCGTATCCGGCAGCTCCATCTCATGCATATTCGCGCTGCGCACCAGCACAGCATCCGCTTCCTCCAGATTCTCTACCTGCGCATACTGACCAGAAAGCTGATTCAGTCCCGCCGTTGCGATGGGATTCAAACATTTATACTGATACATGTTGTTTTATGCCTCTTTAATAACAATCATTCATGCAAATTACCTGTATGATACGATACCTGCGAATTTATCCGTACTTGCGCTCACAGAGTTTTCTCTTCAAACGCTTTCATAAACTCCACAAGCTTCTCCACACCCTCCTGCGGCATCGCGTTGTAGATGCTGGCGCGCATACCGCCAACGGTGCGGTGTCCTTTGAGATTCACAAATCCGGCTGCCTCTGCTTCCTTAACAAACTTCGCGTCCAGATCTTTGTCTCCTGTCACGAAAGGAACATTCATCAGAGAACGGTCTTCTTTCACTACTGTACCGTGGAACAGTTTGCTGTTATCCAGGAAATCATAAAGAATCGCCGCTTTTTTCTCATTGCGCTCTTTCATCACAGAAAGTCCGCCCATCGCCTTCAGCCACTTGAAGACTTTGCCGCACACATAAATGCACCAGCAGTTCGGAGTGTTGTAAAGAGAACCCGCGTCCGCATGCGTTTTGAATTTCATCATGGTCGGCGTGCACTCCATCACATCATCCGTAATCAGGTCATCGCGGATCACAGAGATCACCATGCCGGCCGGTCCGATGTTCTTCTGGACTCCGCCGTAAATAATACCGTAATCTGTCACATTCACCGGCTCCGAAAGAAAGCAGGACGACACGTCAGAAACCAGAAGCTTCCCCTTCGTATTCGGAAGCTTTTTGTATTTTGTCCCATAAATGGTATTGTTCTCACAGATGTACACATAGTCAGAATTCTCACTGATCGGCAGATCACTGCAATCCGGAATATAGGAGAACGTCTTGTCTGCGCTGGACGCCACCGCATTCGCGGTGCCGTATTTCTGCGCTTCCTGCCATGCTTTCTTCGCCCACTGGCCGGTAATCACATAGTCTGCTACCCGGTTCTTCATCAGGTTCATCGGAATCATCGCGAACTGCAGGCTCGCGCCGCCCTGCATAAACAGCACGCGGTAATTGTCCGGAATCCCCATCAGGTCGCGCAGATCCTGCTCTGCTTCCTGGATGATGTTATCAAACACCTTTGAGCGGTGGCTCATCTCCATCACGGACATTCCGCTGCCGCCATAATCCATCATCTCGTCCTGCACTTCGCGCAGAACCTCCTCCGGCAAAACCGCCGGACCGGCTGAAAAGTTGTACACTCTGCTCATTTTTTCATTTCCTCCTCTTAAGATCCTGATTCGTAACTGTTCAAATCTTTCGCAGCTACGAGAAGAAGCCCATTTAATAGGAAACGACATTCGTCGTTTCCCTTTGCGCCGTTGCTGTGTGCATCAAATTATAGTGAACGACAAATTATTTTGTAACAGTTCAGAACAGCATCGAAATGAAAAGACAGACTGTGCAGGTTTACCTGCTAAAGGCTGTATTTTCATTTCGGGATGGGCGGGCGCTGGACATCCAGTGGATGTCCGCTTAGCGCCGACCGAAGTGAAACGGAGACGCCCATCAAGCCACAGACATATGA
>JAJPXU010000062.1 GCA_021205305.1 Lachnospiraceae bacterium | reverse complement strand
GTATTTTTCGAATTGCATAAGTCACAGATTTCCGGTTGCTTTTTCCAGTGAAATCGTTTATAATAGGTAGTAGTTGTGGACTGATTACGAAGGGGTAACTGACATCGCGGGGGTGGTCTGTTGCCCCTTTTTCTGTTAAAGGCAGCAGAGAAATGACTTTCGGGACGCAGTGTGAGTTTTCTTCACCGTAATAAGTCTGCGCGGTTTGTGGCTGTAACGATTGAACAGCAGACTGTTCTGAACTGTTACGCAAAATGTATATTCAGGAGGAAATTACCATGAAAAAATTATCCAGACGAGAATTCCTGCGTGGTTCCGCAGCTAGCGCGGCGGGTCTTGCACTGTCAGGCTTCTTCGGACCGCTTGGTACGACGGTAATGGCAGAGGAAGATTCTGAGAGCGTCTACCGCGTTTTGTATTCCGGAGAGCTGACCACGCTGAATTATCTGATCACCGCTTCTACGGCTGAATTTGCCATCGGCGCGAATGTTGTAGACACACTGATCGAGTATGACAGCTTCGGTGAGCTTCAGCCGAGCCTTGCTACGGAGTGGGTTCACGATGAAGAAGCAAACACCTGGACTTTCACAATCCGTGAGGGACAGTCCTGGATTGACTCCACCGGAGCCGTCGTTGCTGATGTGACGGCACAGGATTTCGTAGACGCGATGAAATATGTGCTGACACCGGAATATGGCAGCGCGACTGCACAGAACCTGTTCGGTGTGATCGCAAACGCTGAGGAGTATTACAATGGCCTTGCGGGCGAGGAAGGCTATGAGGAGATTGATTTCTCTGAGGTCGGCGTAGCAGCGACCGATACCTACACACTGACTTACACGCTGGCGAAGGAAGTACCGTATTTCCTGTCCATGCTTACTTATATCTGCTTCATGCCGGCTTATGGTCCGCAGCTGGAAGAGCTCGGCGCAAGCTTCGGTACCTCCGCAGAGAATATGTATTACAACGGCGCGTTCTATCTTTCCAGCTATGAGCCGCAGGTCGAGCTGGTAATGACAAAGAACCCGAACAACTGGGACGCGGACAATGTCCTGATTGATGAAATTCAGAAGACCTACAACGCTGAGGCGGATACCATCGGCGCTGAGATGGCAAAGCGCGGCGAGATCGATTACACGACCTTAAGCGCAGATATCGTAGACTCCTGGCTTGCAGATGAAGAGACCAGCAGCATGGTCAGCATGGAGCGGCCGTCTATCGATTACTGCTATTTCTATTGCTTTAACTTTAATATGTATGCCCTGAATGAGGATTACACCACGGAAGGCATGGAAGGCTACAGCGTTGATGAGGCATATGAGCCGGAGAACTGGATGCTCGCGGTAAATAATGAGAACTTCCGTCAGTCCATCCGCCACGCGATCAACCGGCTGTCCACTTACTCCGTAGACACCGGTTCTTACGCAGATCCAACTACCTATATGCAGAACACCATCACACCGGTTGGTTTTGCTACCAACTCCGACACGGGCGCAGATTATACAGATGAGGACGCACTTGCAGACATCATGGCGACCGATTCCTATGACTCTGAGCTGGCTCTTTCTTACAAGGAAGCAGCAATGGAAGAGCTGACCGCGGCAGGCGCAACCTTCCCGGTTAAAATTCTTGTAAAATACAATCCGTCTACGACAAACTGGGAGGATCGTTCCATCGTCCTTGAACAGCAGCTGGAAGCAATCCTTGGCACAGATTACGTAGATATCACGGTGGAAGCAGGCCCGTCCGACGGCTTCCTGAGCGCAGTTCGCCGTGCCGGCAATTATCAGCTGATGCTTTGCAACTGGGGCGCAGACTACGCAGATCCGGAGACCTGGACCGATCCATTTTATCAGTCAGCAAACAGCGACGGTTCCTATGATCCGGGTATGAAATATGCTTACCTGGCAACTGCGATCACAGACGGCACTGAATCCGCTGAGACAGTAGCAGAATACTTCGCGATGGTGGAAGCTGCAAAAGAAATCACAAGCGATACCGCTGCCCGTTACACTGCTTTTGCAGAGGCAGAGGCTTATCTGATCGATCACGCACTTGTCGTTCCATATGGTCTGGAAGTCAGCAGCTTTGTTGTGAGCAAGCTGAATCCGTGGGAAGGCCAGTACGCCGCATTTGGTGTTTCCAACCAGCGCTACAAGGGGCAGCAGCTCTATGACGATTTTATCTCAATGGAGCAGTACGAGGCATCTGCAGCGGAGCACTGATAAAGATACAGCCATTTTCAAATGAACCAGGCAGTCTGGCAGGTGCAGCGCAAACTGCACCTGCCGTCGTAACTGTTTCAGTACCCTTACAGTTACCTGCCATCTTTTATACGCCCCGCGGGAAACTACGGGGCGCAGATTTTCCCTTACGCGGATATTTGGGGATCTGTGCACCAGACATAAATGAGGCTCGGAAACCTGGTTTTCCGGACGTCATTTGTGCCTGCCACGTTACTATTCACGGCGAACCAGACACTTGCTGTCAGGCTGCGCCAGAACGCGTTTCGAAAGTGTGATTTCGCCCCATGCATCGAAGATGCATTTAAAATGGGGCAAAATCGTTACATTCACAGCGCAGCTGTGAATAGTAACCCTGCCGCGAATACTGCACGAAAAACATAACATTCCCGTTTCCCTTCCGGCGTTGATTCTTAACCGGTTCCGCCGTATATGGGGAAACGCATTATGGAGGTACCTATGGTAAAATATCTGGCCAAACGAATCGGGCGTTCCCTGATTACCCTTTTCATCATCATCTGCGTTGTCTTTATCCTGATGCGGCAGATGCCCATCGAAGGCTATTTCCAGAACTTTGATAAGCTGACCGAAGCCCAGATTCAGGCCGGTCTGGAAGAGCAGGGACTTCTGGATCCCATGCCGGTACAGCTTCTTCACTTTTTCCAGAATATGTTAAAAGGGGACTTCGGCGTTTCCCATTCCTATCGCGTGAATGTACCGGTGACGGAAATTCTGGCGGACAAGCTTCCCATTTCCATCAAGCTTGGCTCCCTCTCTGTTCTCGTCTCCCTGATTTTCGGCATTCCTCTGGGAACGATCATGGCGCGGTTTAAAAGCCGCATTCCAGATAAGCTGGGTACCCTTTTCATTGTTTTCATCCAGGCAGTTCCGGCGGCGGTGTATTATCTCTTTATCCAGATGTACGGCACACTGATCCTTGACATTCCGCTGCTTTTCGACGCATCAAACTGGAAAAGCTGGATTCTGCCGGTCTTTTCCATGTCGTTGGGAAACATTGCCTACTATGGCATGTGGCTGCGCCGCTATATGGTGGATGAGTCTAACAAGGATTACGTCCGGCTCGCCAAAGCAAAGGGCGCATCCGGCAACTCCGTGATGTTTCGTCATATTTTCCGCAATGCCTTTGTCCCGATGGTACAGTATCTGCCGTCTTCTTTTTTGAATACCGTCATTGGTTCCATCTACGTGGAGTCCCTTTACAGTATCCCCGGCATGGGCGGCTTGCTGGTGACCGTAATTAAGGGAAATGACAACAACATGGTGCAGGCAATTGTGCTGCTGTACGCCACAGTCGGCGTTATCGGTCTGCTGCTTGGTGACATCATGATGGTAATTCTGGATCCCAGAATTTCCCTGAGCGGAAAGGAGGGCGAGCGCTGATGGCACGCACCATACGAGACCACGTTTCCGAAAAGCTGGAAAAAAATATGGAAGACAGCCTGCGAGAGGCACTTCAGGGCGGCGCTGAGACTAGCCAGGAGGAAACTGTAGCTGATGACAAAAAAACGGCAAATGGCAAACAAAACGGTTCCTCCGCGAGCAGAAACAATTCTTCCTCGGACGATGAGGCGGATTTGTTTACATTTGCAGATTATGACGAGGCCGAAAGCGAACGCGCCGGTTACACCAATTACTCCTATTGGGGAAGCACTGTGCGGATGTTTTTCAAAGATAAGGGCGCGGTATTCTGCCTGATTGTGATGATCGCAATCCTCGCGTTTACCATTGTCCAGCCGTATCTGCCCGGCCAGCGCGACCCATATACCATTAATACGGACTCTGAGCTGTTCATCCCCCTGAGGAATGTCGCTCCCTGCGCGGAATACTGGTTTGGCACGAATTCCATCGGCCAGGATCTCTGGGCGCGCATCTGGGCCGGCACCCGCACCTCCCTGTTCATTGGCTTTGCCGTGGCCATGGTAGAAGCTGTGGTCGGCATCACCATGGGCGTACTCTGGGGCTATGTGCGCAAACTGGATTTCCTTTTTACAGAAATTTACAATGTGCTGGATAACATTCCGCAGACCATCGTCCTGATTCTGATCGCTTACATCATGACGCCCAGTGTGAAAACCCTGATTTTCGCCATGAGCCTGACCGGCTGGATTGGGATGGCACGTTTCATCCGCAACCAGATCCTGATCATCCGCGACCGCGACTACAATCTCGCGTCCCGCTGCCTGGGTACTCCTACGAAGCGGCTTGTTTTCAAGAACCTGCTGCCGTATCTGGTATCCGTCATCATGCTGCGCATGGCGCTGGCGATCCCGGCGGCGATTGGAAACGAGGTCTTCATCACCTACATCGGTCTTGGTCTTCCCGCCACGACTGCCAGCCTCGGTCAGCTGATTGAGGACGGACGGCAGGTCATGATGAACGCATCCCAGCGCTACCAGCTGATTTTCCCGGCGGTCGTGCTTTCCATTGTGACAATTTCCTTCTACATCGTGGGCAATGCATTCTCCGACGCGGCAGATCCCAAGAATCATAGATAAGGTGTCCTGCACTGCTTTTGTGCAAGGCTCACCGAATAAAGGAGCAGACATGGCGAACGAACTTATTTTATCCGTAAAAAATCTTAATGTGAAATTCCATCTGCGCGGCCAGGAGCTCCATGCGATTCGCAACGTTTCTCTTGACATTTACCGCGGCGAGAGCATCGCGATCGTAGGCGAATCCGGCTCCGGCAAATCCGTTTTTACACGAACCTTCATGGGATTGCTGGATTCAAACGGTTACATCCCCAGCGGAGAAATCCTTTATTATGGCAATCGCTCCGCAGGCGGAACCGGTACTCAGAAAAACAGTCCTTCATCCGGAATCAATCTGGCAAAGCTCAAAAAAGAGCGCGACTGGCGGACAATCCGCGGAGGTGAGATTGCCATGATCATGCAGGATCCGATGACCAGCCTGAACCCGCTGAAATCCATCGGCTCGCAGATCGCAGAAGCGATACGCCTGCACCAGCCGGACATCAAAGGCTCTGCGGCTATCAATGAAAAGGTCATCGAATACCTCCGTGAGGTCGGTATCCCGGAACCGGAGCGGCGCTGCAGACAATACGCGCATGAGTTTTCCGGCGGAATGCGCCAGCGTGTGGTTATCGCTATCGCGCTTGCGTGCAACCCGAAGATCCTGATCTGCGACGAGCCAACGACAGCGTTGGATGTGACAATTCAGGATCAGATCATTCATCTTTTAAAGGAATTAAAGGAAAAATATCAGCTGACCATCGTCTTTATCACCCATGATCTCGGCGTGGTCGCAAATATCGCCGACCGCGTGGCTGTGATGTATGCCGGTGATTTTGTCGAGATCGGAATGGCAGAAGAAATTTTTTACGATCCGCGCCACCCTTACACCTGGGCGCTTCTTTCTTCCCTGCCGCAGCTGGGCGAGCGCGGCGAAAAGCTGTTTACCATCAAAGGCACCCCGCCGAACCTGTTCAAGGAAATCAAGGGCGACGCCTTTGCCCCGCGCAATCCGCGCGCGCTGAAAATTGACTATGTGAAAGAGCCTCCTTATTTTGAGGTAAGCCCGACACATAAGGCCAAAACCTGGCTTCTGGATCCGCGCGCACCGAAAGTGGAGCCGCCTGAAGCCATACGGAATCTCAAGGATCTGGAGAGCGTGTATGGTTAAATACCAGAGGCTTCCTAAAATTCTTTATCCGAAAACAACGCTTGAAAGACAATCAAAGGCCAGTTCCGGAAAAACACGGCAGCTTGTTGTCAAAACAGACAAGATCGTGTACGCAGAAAGCCGGTTAATTGAGGAATGAGTATAAAATGAACACAGGAAATGAAGTATTGTTCGAGGTCAATGATCTTCATGTGACCTTCGGCAAAGGAAAAAAAGCATTTGAGGCTGTCCGCGGCGTCACCTTCCAGGTACACCGGGGCGAGACCTTCGGCATCGTCGGCGAGTCCGGCTCCGGCAAGACGACCATCGGCCGCACCATCATGCGCATCTATACCCCGTCCCAGGGCAATGTTATTTACAAGGGGGAGCAGATCAGCGGCAAAATCAGCAAAGCGCTGGATAAAAAGGTCATCCAGGAAATCCAGATGATTTTCCAGGATCCGATGGCATCCTTAAACGAGCGGGCCAAGGTAGACTACATTGTCTCCGAAGGCCTGATCAATCTGCGCGGCCGCTCCCTGAAGGAAAAGGAGCGCCAGGAGCTGGTTGCGAAAGCCTTGGAGGACGTAGGGCTTCTCCCGGAATTTGCCAGCCGTTTCCCGCACGAATTTTCCGGCGGGCAGCGCCAGAGAATCGGCATCGCGCGGGCTCTGATCATGGAACCGGAGTGCATCATCGCGGATGAACCCATCTCAGCGCTCGATGTCTCCATCCGCGCACAGGTACTGAACCTGCTGGCCGACCTGCAGAAAGAAAAAGGTATTACCTACATTTTCATCGCCCACGATCTGTCCGTCATGCGCTACTTTACCGACCGGATCGCGGTGCTCCATAAAGGAAAAATGGTCGAGCTTGCCGAGACCGAGGAGCTCATCTCCCATCCGGCGCACCCCTACACCAAAGCCCTGCTCTCAGCGATCCCCATGCCGGATCCGATTCGAGAGCGAAAGAAAAAGCTGTTCGTGTACGATCCGACCATCCATGACTATGACCAGAACCCGCCGAAATGGACAGAAATCGCGCCGGGGCATTTCCTGTTGGCCAATGAGCGGGAGCTGACGGACGGATTTGGGCAAAAATGAGCCTGAAGCAAGCCGCTTTTATACTTTTATATGTAAGGACACAACAAAAATTACCATATATGAAAGGATTCCGATATGCACCCAAAATTAACCCTGGAAAAACGCATCCAGGCCGAAATATTCGGCTATGACGGCAAAATGAGTGTCTATGTAAACGATTTAAAAGGAAACGAGGTCGCACTGGACGCCGACCAGCCTTTCGAAACGGCCAGTACCATCAAGTCCTTTATTCTGGCCTGTCTGTTCTCGCAGATCGAAGCCGGAGCGGCAAGCCCGGATGATATCCTCGTCTGCGACCAGAAATACTACATCAACGGCAGCGGGCTGCTGCGTTCTTTGATGGAGACCGCCTATGGCGCTTCCCCCACCGCCAGACAGGCATCCCTCGCCAAAGCGGAAAACACCGCATCGCTTCCATTGTCTGCCGCATCTAATTCTCATGCCGCAGAAACTAACACGGAGTCTAACCGTATCTCCCTTCGGGCGATCGACGTGGCGACTTTAATGATCATCATCAGTGACAACATCGCCACGAATATGCTGATCGACTACCTTGGTCTCGACACCATCAACGACTACATCCAAAGTCTCGGCTATACGCAGACGCGTCTGCACAATCCGATCGACTTTGACAAGTACGACCGACTCGGCACAACGACCCCACGCGAATACGGCGATTTCTTCGTCCGCCTCGCCAAAGGTGAGCTTGTGAGCGCCGAAGCCAGCCGCCAGATGCGGGAAATCTTCAAAAAGCAGCATTACAACAGCACCCTCACCCGCTACTTCCCGCAGTATTATCTTGACTGCGAGGAGACAGAGGACGAAGAACTGATCTATGTCGCTTCTAAAAGCGGCAGCATGAACGCCTGCCGGAATGACGGCGGCATCGTCCATACGCCTTACGGCGACTATGTAATTGTGATCATGAACCGGGAATTTCACGACATCCTCGAACACTACGAGCACGCCGGACAGGTCTACGGGGCAAAAGTCAGCCGCATGATTCTTGACCAGTATCTCGCGCTCGAAGGGCGGCTGGTGCTGTGACGTTCCATGTCGCGCCCGCGCACGCACCGCGCTGCCAGACGCGGAGAAAACGAGCAGCGCAAAAGATGCGGGGGCATAATTTTCTGAATTTTCTGCCCTTGACAAACCTTGCCTAAACCTGTATATTGATGAAGTGCAATTATTCCGCACAGGACTTTACATTTGCTGCAAAGTCCATATGAAAACGTATAAAATGAATCCGTTTTCTGATTCTCTATTTGGTATCACATTTCCGTGCAGCCGGGGAGATAGCGGTGCCCTGTCGCCTGCAATCCGCTACAGCAGGGGTGATGCCGAGCTTAGGGCGTTCTGTTGTGGAGCTGCCCCTGATAAGTGATGTTGACGTCTGGGTCTTGCGCGGCAGGAATCCGTGAACCGTGTCAGGTCGGGAACGAAGCAGCACTAAGCGGAACCACCTGGGTGCCGTAAGGTAGCCTGGACTGAGTTAACTGTCAGGGTAACGTCTGTGACAGGCGTTCGAAGCGAGGCGCACGGATTAAAATAAAAAGCGTTCCTCTGGCAAGGGCATTTCCTTTGCCAGAGGATTTTTATTACAGATTGGCTGGTCACGCCAGACGAATGATTGGCCCGATAGAAAGGCATTCGCACTGATATGAATGAAAATGAGAAATACATGAAAGAAGCCCTTCGGCAGGCCAAAAAAGCATACGCGCTCCGTGAAGTTCCGATCGGATGCGTGATTGTCTATGAGAATCAGATCATCGCCCGCGGCTACAACCGCCGCAATACCGACAAAAATACCACCGCGCACGCGGAAATCAATGCCATCCGCCGCGCAAGCAAAAAGCTTGGCGACTGGCGTCTCGAGGGCTGCACCATCTACATAACTCTTGAACCTTGCCAGATGTGCGCCGGGGCAATCGTCCAGTCCCGCATCACCCGCGCCGTCATCGGTGCCATGAATCCCAAGGCGGGCTGTGCCGGCTCTGTTTTAAATATTCTGGAAATGCCGGAATTCAACCATCAGGTCATCGTCGAACACGGTGTTCTTGAAGAAGAATGCAGCACAATGCTCTCCGGATTTTTTCGTGAACTGCGGGAATTCAAAAAACATCCTCCCCTGCCCTGACATTCTGAGTATACCCTCTGATAAAAGATTACGGATATCGTTCCCTGCCTGGCCGCGAATCCAATCCAAAAATCACTGTGCAACTGCATATACGCAGAGAGAGGAGACGGCAAGCCGTCTCCTCAAATATTATTCCCTCCCGCTGAAGCAGTACGTACACAGCTTGCACGGCTCAATCCCGATGGATTTCTCCATGTCATCGAGCCGATGATAGCGCAGAGTCGTAAAGTTCTGCTCTTTGCGGATGGCTTCAAGCATTTCCGCATAATTTTTACTACAGGGATCGGCGTAATCGGAAAGCACCTCCTGGGAAACATTGTCCCCTTCCCGCTCACGCACGATGCGGCGGGCAAT
Source organism: Lachnospiraceae bacterium (assembly GCA_021205305.1). Taxonomy (GTDB): domain Bacteria; phylum Bacillota; class Clostridia; order Lachnospirales; family Lachnospiraceae; genus Choladousia. The sequence continues at coordinate 1,089 of JAJPXU010000062.1, read as the reverse complement.
CAGATCCATGTCCGATTTTGAGCGGGAGAAATTCAGGTACTTACAGCCAAACAACAGCGGCGGGCAAGCCGGACGCACATGGACTTCCTTTGCGCCGCTCTGATAGAGGAATTCCGTCGTCTCCCGCAATTGGGTACCGCGGACAATCGAGTCGTCAATCAACAGCAGCTTTTTGTCTTTGATCAAGGCCTTGACCGGAATGAGCTTCATTCGGGCGATCAGATTGCGCTGACTTTGCCGTGTCGGCATGAAAGAGCGCGGCCAGGTCGGCGTGTATTTGATAAACGGACGCGCAAAGGGAATCCCGGATTCGTTCGCGTAACCAACCGCATGCGCAGTACCGGAATCGGGCACACCTGCCACAATGTCCGGTGAAATATTGGCCGCTTCACGGTCGCGCGCGGCCAGCATACCGCCGCAGCGGTAACGCATCTCCTCCACATTGACGCCCTCGTAAGATGCGGTCGGATAACCATAGTAAACCCACAGAAACGAACAAATCCGCATCTGCTCTCCCGGATCACCGACCACCTTCACCTCATCCGGTGTGATAAAATCAATCTCTGCCGGTCCAAGCTCCCGATAGTCCTCATAGCCAAGATTCAGATAGGCAAAGTTTTCAAATGAAACGCAATAGGCGTCTTCCTTTTTTCCAATCACAAGCGGGGTTCGCCCCAACCGGTCACGCGCAGCATAAATGCCATCCTTTGTCAGCAAAAGCAGCGTCATCGAACCGTCGATGATCTCCTGTACATAACGGATGCCCTCGACGATGGAGTCTTTTTTGCAGATCAGTGCCGCTACCAGTTCTGTCGCGTTGATCTGCCCGCTGCTCATCTCCTGAAAATGCGTATGCCCATTCTCATAGACGGAGCGCAGAAGCTCGTCCATATTATTGATCTTCCCAACGGTCGTAATCGCAAAACTGCCCAGATGCGACTGCACCAGCAGCGGCTGCGGCTCATAGTCCGAGATACAGCCAATTCCCAGATTTCCCTTCATCTCATCCGCGTCTTTTTCGAACTTTGTCCGGAACTGTTATCCTGCACTTTATTTGACCCCAAAAAGGCCACTTTTCCGGAAAAATAA
>JAJPXU010000028.1 GCA_021205305.1 Lachnospiraceae bacterium | reverse complement strand
GTAGTGAAAGTAATTACGGAAAAAAGCCGGCCATCCAGATTTTCTTTTGAAAATTTGGACGCTGGTTTTTTTCCGAATTTGCCTGTTAGACAAAAATTTATGCACATAGATGCGTAGCGTTGCTGAGCGCCAGTGGCGCTCGTTTAGCAACGACCGGAGCGGTAGCGGAGAGGCTACGTCGACTGATGACAACGAAGCAGATGGAAATTCAGGCAAGTATAAAGTCGAGATAATTTGGAGACGAGGTACTAGCACCTGCACCTGGCGCGGCATTTAATCAATTCGTGAGTGTGTGTGAAGCACATTCCGCAAAATTTCCTCGCAGACCGCGCGCACATCGCTGCCGTCAGCGGTGACTGTGATATCTGCGGCACTTTGGTATTTTGGAATACGCTGTGCCATCAGGTTTTTGATGTATTCCACATTCATATTCCCCTCAAGCAGTGGCCGGGTATGAAAATCTTTGACCCGCTCGTAGATGGTTTCCGGGGCTGCGCAGAGGTAAACAATCGTTCCGCTCAGGCGCATGGCCGCGACATTTTCCTCGCGCAAGGGCACGCCGCCGCCGCAGGAGACAACGGTATTTGATTCATGCTCCAGGGAAAGCAGCAGCTGTGTCTCCAGAGTACGAAAATATGCTTCGCCGCTTTCTGCAAAAATCTGGGAAATTGGCCGCCCTTCTTCGGCCTCGATCTGTTCATCCATTTCAATCAGGCGCATTCCATAATGATCCCGCAGCTCCCGTGCAACCGTGGATTTGCCGGCGCCCATAAATCCGATCAAAAAAATATTCTGGCTCATTTTTGTCTCTTTTCTATCATCATAAGTATTTGTAATTATGTAACAATTCAGGACAGCCTCGAAATGAAAAAACAGGTGCCGAGTGAAGCATAGACCTGTGGCCTGCTGTTCTGAAAAGTTATGTAATTTTTATTATACAGATTCAGGGAGCATTATAGCACAGAAGGTCAGATGCGGCAACTTCCGGAAAAGAAGTTTATAGCATAATCAAAAATGGTTATCCACAGAATGGACACAATCTATTCCCGAAATGGACACAATCGTTTTCTACAATAAAACGAAATATATCCATGCAGACGATGCGGAACAGGAGTGTGAATATCTTGATTGAAGTAACACATCTTACAAAACGCTATGGCTCGAATGCCGCAGTGGACGATTTATCTTTTACCGTAGAAAAAGGCCAGATCTATGGTTTCCTTGGACCGAATGGCGCCGGAAAAACGACAACGATGAATATTCTCACCGGCTACATTGCTCCATCGGCCGGTGAAGTGGTGATTGATGGCCATAATATTCTGGAAGAACCGGAGGAAGCGCGCAAGTGTATTGGCTACCTGCCGGAGATTCCGCCGGTTTATCCGGAAATGACTGTGCTGGAATATCTGCAATTTGCGGCGGAATTGAAAAAGCTGCCGAAGAAGGAAAGTGCTGCCATGATTGAGGAGGTCATGCAGACGACAGGGCTTACGCAGATGCAGAATCGATTGATTCGCAATCTGTCAAAGGGCTATCGGCAGCGCACCGGCCTGGCGCAGGCGATTCTCGGTTATCCGGATATCATTATTCTCGATGAGCCAATGGTCGGGCTGGATCCGAAGCAGATCATTGAGATTCGTGAGCTGATTAAAAGCCTCGGCCAGAAGCATACGGTGATTTTGAGTTCTCACATTCTTTCCGAAATCAGTGCGATCTGCGATCATATCATGATCATTGCGCACGGCAAGCTGGTGGCGAGCGATACGCCGGAAAACCTGACAAAGCTGATGCGGGGATCCGGCTCTTTGGAACTGACGGTTGCCGCGAAAGTGGCCGATGCCAGAAAAATGTTTGGGGCGCTGCCGGGTGTGCAGTCGATCAGCGTAAAGAATTCAACGGAAGAGAATGCCTGTGATGTCATGATCAAGACAGAGGGGGATCATGACCTGCGGGAGAAGATTTTCTATCTTTGTGTGGAGCAGGATACGCCGATTCTGCGCATGCAGCACACACATGTTTCATTGGAAGATGTTTTCCTGGAACTGACGGAAGATCATCCACAGGCTTCACCTGCAAAAAAGAAGAGAAAATTCGGATTTGGCGGGAAGGCAAAGCAGGAGAAGGCGGCGGATTCGGAGAATTCCACACAGGAAGAATCCGGTGAAACAAATACGGATTATGAGACGGATGCGTTCACTGGCGCGGCGCAGGGAATGGGCGCGGCGGAGGAAAACGGAAGCTCTGAGGCAGACGCAGTGGATCGCGTTTCGGTCGGCGCAGAGGGCCAGGAATCCGGCGGAAAGGAGTAATCGAAAATGATAGCGATTTATAAAAAGGAAGTTAAGGGGTTTCTGACTTCTATGATTGGCTATGTATTTATGGCGTTTCTGCTGGTGGTGACGGGCATTTATTTTACGTATTATAACCTGTCAGTCGGCTGGCCGAAATTCGCCTATGTTTTATCCTGTATTTTGTTTGTTTTTATGATTGCGGTGCCGATCCTGACGATGCGTGTCCTCTCGGAGGAGCAGAAGCAAAAGACGGATCAGATGCTTTTGACTGCGCCGGTCTCAGTGACAGAGATTGTAGTGGGCAAATATTTGGCGCTGGCGACGATTTTTCTGATTCCGATGCTGATTATGGCGCTCTATCCGCTTGTTTTGTCACAATTTGGGACGATTTATTTTAGTGAGACTTACACAGCGATGTTTGGGTTTTTCCTGATGGGCTGCAGCTTTCTGGCAATCGGACTATTTGTTTCTTCTCTGACGGAAAGTCAGGTCATCGCGGCTGTGCTCACATTTTTGATTTTGTTTGTCTGCTACGTAATTGATGGGGTTTCTTCCCTGCTTCCCGAAACGGCGTTTGGCTCTTTCGTGATTGTGATCGCGCTGATCGCGCTGGCCGCGGCGTTGGTCTACAATATCGTGAAAAGTACGCTGGTTTCCGTACTTTGCCTGGTCATCGGCGAGGCTGCGGCAGTGATTGTTTATGTAATAAACAGCACGCTCTATGAGGGACTGATGCAGGATGTCCTGAGCGTGTTCGACCTTTCTGACCATTTTTCAAATTTTTACAGCGGTATTTTTGATGTGACCGGAATTGTGTATTATCTTTCGGTGATTGGTGTTTTTCTGTACCTGACCGTAGAGACCATTCAAAAGAGACGCTGGAGCTAAAAGAGGAGGTGGGACGAAATGGGAAAAAATAAAGATAAGAATGAAAAGAGTGAAAACCGAAAAAAGCGTTCTCTGCTGCCGAAAAATCTGCGCCAGCTGAAGCATGGTTCTTACAGTATTGCACTGTCCGTGATTGTGATTGTGGCAGTGATTATGATCAACATGATTGTCGGCCAGATTCCCTCGCAGTATACACAGATCGATCTGAGCGGACTGCAGCTTTCCGTGCTGACTGATACGAGTAAGGAATTGGTGGAAGGGCTGACGGAGGACGTCACGATTTATTACATTCTGGAGGATGGCAACCGCGATTCCTATGTGTCCATGCTGCTGAACCGCTATGCGGATCTTTCTTCACATATTACGGTTGTGGAAAAAGACCCGGTGCTGTATCCGCAGTTTACGTCGCAGTATACGGATGAGACGCTGACCGACAACAGCGTGATCATTGTGTGCGGGGATAACAGCAAAGTGGTTTCCTATGACGATATGTACGAGACGGAATTCAGTTATTATACGTATTCCAGTACGACGACTGGTTTTGATGCAGAGGGACTGATCACGAGTGCAATCGCGTCTCTCATCAGTGATGATGTTCCAAAACTGTATACGCTGACCGGGCATAATGAACTGGAACTGACGGACTCGCTGGTAACATCGATTGAAAAAGAAAATATTGAAATTGAGGAATTGAGTCTTTTGACTTCGGATGGTGTGCCGGAGGATGCGGACTGTCTGATGATTCTTTCTCCGACCACAGATATTTCTTCGTCTGAGGCGCAGATGATACTGAATTATCTGCGGCGCGGCGGGAGCGCGATTATCATTACCGACTATACAACCGAGGAATTGCCGAATCTGGCTACGGTACTGGCCTATTATGGGACGGAGCTGGTCGATGGCATTGTGTTTGAGGGCAACGCGAATTATTATTATTCGCAGTATCTCTATTATCTGCTGCCGGATATCAACAGTACGGATGTCTCGTCTGACCTGGCCGAGAGCGGAAGCTATGTGATGGCGGTGTCCGCGCAGGGCATTGAAACTACAGAGGACGCACGGGATACACTGACGATTGACAGTGTCCTTACGACGTCAAGTTCGGCCTATTCGAAGACAGATGTACAGAACATGACGACTTATTCGCAGGAATCGGATGACATCAGCGGACCGTTTGACCTGGGCGTGATTGTGACGGAGACGGTCGAACTGACGGAGGAGCTTCTGGAGGACACGGCTTCGGTGGATTCGGATCTGGATCTGGACACCTGGCTTGACAGCATTGAGATTGAGACGGAACTGGAAACGGAGACAGAGGAGGAGACGGAAGAAAGCGAAGAGTCAGAGGAAGCCGAGGAGGCAACCGCGGCGGCTGATGAGGAAGATGTGACCGAAGAAGAAACGGAGACCGAAACAGAAGAAGAGGAAACGGATACAGCGGAAACCAGGCTGGCAGTCTTTACGTCTTCCGCACTGGTCAATGATTCCGTGAACCAGGCAGTATCCGGCGGGAACTATCAGCTGATTGTGAATACGGTAAGCTGGGCGTGCAACCAGGAAAATTCGGTGTCTGTTCCGTCTAAGAGTACGGTGGTGGATTATCTGACTCTGTCATCGGCGTCCGTCAGCTTCTGGGGAATGGTTACAACCATCCTCCTTCCGGCGATTATCCTGATCATGGGTCTGGGCGTATGGCTTAGCCGGAGAAAACGGTAACGGAGGATTGTTCGATTATGAAGAAAAAAAGCATAAAACTGGTTGCCGGAGTGGTGGTGATCTTTGTTCTTTGCGGCGCTTACTTTGGACTGAAATCTTATAATCAGAAAACAGAGGAAGCCGAAGAGGAAGCTGCCGAAGGCGAGACGATTCTGGAAGTGAATACCTCCACACTTACGGCAGTTTCATTCCTGATTGACGGAGAAGAGACATCTTTTACGCTGCAGGAGGATGGCACCTGGCAGAAGGATGACGACGAGACGTTTCCGGTAGATTCGGATGCGCTGCTTTCCCCGCTGTCGGAACTTTCGGAGCTCAAATCCCTGCGGACGCTGACGGAGATCGAAGATGTGTCCGAGTACGGCTTCGACGATCCGCAGAATCTGATTACGCTTACGGATGAGGATGGAGAAGAGACAATCCTCACGATCGGCGATACCAATGCTTCCACCGGAAATGATTATCTGATGCTGAATGACGATACGACGACGGTCTATACTATTGCGGCAGATCTGTGTTCCGGATTCTCCGATGATCTTTACGATTATGCGGAAAGTGAGGAACTTCCGGCCATCCAGGCATCGACAATTACAGGAATCTCCGTGGAAATGGCCGATGGTGAGAGCTATGACCTTTATCTGGAAGATGCCGTGTGGATGGTGAGCGGCGTCAGTGAGGAAGTGGTCAGTGAGGCCGAAGCGGAAACGGACGATGAGACGGCCGTGACAGATGAGGAAGAGGAAACAGACAGTACGGAGGACGAGGAAGAGTCAACGAGCACCGAGACGGAAGTCACAGCAGAGGAGCTTGCCGCGGGCGTCGAAGCGAATGCAGATGAGGCGGACACTCTGACCAGTACGCTGGCGGGACTGGCGTATGCGGATTATCTGGAGCATAATTGCAGCGATTTTTCTGCCTATGGCCTGGAGGAACCTGCGGTGACGCTGACGATTACTTACGAGGAAGAAGTAGAATCGGACGAAGACGAGGCAGAAGACGCAGAGACGGAGGCGTCAGATGCTGAGGCGGAAAGCGAAGAGGAATCCGAGACAGAGACCGAGGAGAGCGTGGAAACCATTGAAAAGACGGTCACATTCCTGATTGGCGATACAGATTCCAATGGCGATTATTATGTGCGTCTCGAAGGTTCTGCGCAGGTGCATACTCTCTCCAGTGATATTGTCACGACACTCCTGAGTTATTCGGCGTACGATCTGATCGCAGAAGAAGAGGAAGAGACGGAGACCGAAACAGAGGACGCAGCCGAAGCGGAAGATGCAACGGAAGCGGATGACGATGACGCGGCAGATGCAGCGACGGAGACAGAGTCCGTTGAGGGAACAGATGCGGAGATGGAGACAGAAACGGATGAGGTGGCTGCAGCGGTAGAAGAGACAGAAACGGAAAGCGAAACGGAATAAAAAACAGGGCGGGAACGCCCTGTAACAAAAAAGAAAAGCCAGCCTGATATTCTGTGTACAGGCTGGCTTTTCATGCGCAGGGCCGGGCAAGGAGTCTTGCGGCTAAAGCCGCACCCGGCCCACGCAGGCGAGTAGGAGTCGACAAGTCGTCTCCTGCTCGATTCATCTATCGTTTCTCAAGCGGCAGATACGGCACATGATGTCCGACATATTTGTAAGCCGGGCGGATGATTTTGCCGCCGTTGACCAGTTCTTCCATGCGGTGCGCGCTCCAGCCGGCCATACGGGAGATGGCGAAGATCGGAGTGAAGAGCTCTCTGGGAATGCCCAGCATGGAATAAACGAATCCGCTGTAAAAGTCGACGTTGCAGCAAATAGGCTTGTGCAGATGCTTTTCACTGGTCAGCACCTCGCGGGCGATCCGCTCTACATTCTCATAGAGGGCGAATTCCTGGGTAAGCCCCTTGGCTTCGGAGAGTGTTTTTGCGTATTCTTTCAGAATTACCGCTCGTGGGTCGGAGAGAGTATAAACCGCGTGCCCCATGCCATAGATCAGGCCGCGGCCGTCAAAAGCCTGTCCGCGGATGATTTTCAGCAGATAATCACGGAGCTGTTCTTCGTTTTCCCAGTCTTTTACGTGTTCGCGGATATCGGAAAACATCTGCTCGACTTTCAGGTTCGCGCCGCCGTGCTTGGGTCCCTTCAGAGAGCCGAGCGACGCGGAGATAGCGGAGTAGGTATCCGTCTCTGTGGAAGTCACAACGTGCGTGGTGAAGGTGGAGTTGTTACCGCCGCCATGCTCTGCGTGAATCACGAGCGCGATGTCAAGCACCCGCGCTTCCAGTTCCGTATACTGGCCATCCGGGCGCAGCGTTCGGAGGATGTTTTCCGCAGTCGAAAGCTTCGGATCCGGGTAGCGGATGACGAGACTTTCATCGTTGTTGTAGTGCTGATAAGCGTGGTATGCATACACGGAAATCAGCGGAAGGGTAGCGATCAGCGACAGGCTCTGCTTGAGTACGTTCGGAATCGAAATATCGTCCGGGTTTTCATCGTAAGAGTAGAGCGTCAGCACACTTTTCTGCAGCGCATTCATCAGGTTCTGGCTGGGCGCTTTCATAATGACATCGCGCACGAATTTATTCGGCAGCTCGCGGTACTGTGCAAGGATTTCCAGAAAGGAATCCAGCTGCTGACGGTTCGGCAGGGCGCCAAAAAGGAGCAGATAAACGATCTCCTCATAATTGAAGCGCCGGTCGCCAAAACCGTTTTTCAGATCCATGACGTTGTAGCCCTGGAAATACAGTTCGCCGTCCGCGGGAATTTTTTTCCCCTTTTCCGTGCGGAACGCGACGACATCGGAGATCTCGGTCAGACCGGTCAGCACGCCCTTTCCGTCGGATTCACGCAGGCCGCGTTTTACATCGTATTCCGCGTACAGGTTCAGGTCAAACTCGCTGGAGGTCAGACAGTATCTGGCCAGCTCTGTCAGCTTGATATCCCTTATCTTTTTTTCTGTTTCACTAAATGCCATGGTGAATCCTCCTCTTATGAAAAACGTTTCTGACAGAAAAAAATGGCCTGGCACCTGCGCATCCGCGCCAAGAGCCCGCCATCCTCGCCGGTTATTTGAATCGTAACAGTCAGAATTGCCTGCTGTTCTGAAATATAAAATATAATTCCTGCAAATTGTTGTTATTACAGGTTATTGTAGCACATTTTTGTAAATAGTCAAATCATGAAAATGCCAAAACATGGTTTAAATTCAGGGCAAACGGCTACAAAACCTCCAAACGCTCAGGCAAAAAACAAAACCAGCATTGCAATCAGCGCTGCGAGCAGCAGTACCGCAAGGATGATCAGCAAAATCTGAGGTGCGGTAAGTCCATTTCCACGGTTCTGCTCAGGGCGTTCCCAGGATTCCTCCCAGTTATTATGCAGTTCTCGGTCATTTCTGTTCATATACATCACTCCAGTCTTGTTTACAAGTCACACTATGACCAATTTTACGTTATCTTATCCGCTACAGGTGTGACTTAGGAGCCGTCGCAAAATAATATGTTCAGATTGTGCCGGATAATGCGTGAAGCACAAGCGATAAAAACGTAGGCGCAGCGGGCTGCGCTGAGGATTTTATCGCTTGCGATTCGCGTGTTAGCCGGTGCAAGATGGGCATATAATTTCGCGACGGCTCCTTATAACGGTATCCGGTCATTCTCTGCGCAGAAACTCAAAATACGCGGCTGCCTGTTCCAGGGTATCTTTTCGCACAGAATAGCAGGAGCGCTTTCCTGCCCTCCGGCTTTGGACCAGCCCGGCTTCGGACAAAACCTTCATATGATGTGACATCGTGGACTGGACGATATTTACAGATTCCAGCAGTTCTGGCGTAGACCGTTCCCGCTCGGCGAGCAGGTTCATGATCTTCAGGCGGTTCTCATCGGAGAGCGCCTGGAAAATGATGAGCATTTTCTGCGTAAAAGCGTCATCAGGGAGCCTCGGCGGCTCCTTTTTCGGAACAGGTGTCGGCAATACAGTCTTTTCAAAACTCTCAGGATATAGAGTGACCTGGCGTTTTGGTTTTTCACTGTTTTTTGCCGCTTTTGGTTTTCCGGTTTTCGTTTTTTCCTTTCTTTCGGCGGCTTTTTTCGCTTTCTTTTCCTTGTTTTTACCCATATTTCTCCTTGTTCTTAAAACAACTTGAAGATTTTTTAATGTATATTATAATTCATCCTGCCCGTTTTGTGAAGATGCACAATTGAAAAACAAAAAAGCAAAGTACGCAAATTTGTCTTAGACTTGCCTGCGAACTTAAATAATTAGTTGCGATTATCAACAAATAAAACATGGCGATACAATCTAAGAAACATATTGACGAACTTTTGGCTATGTGATAACATGCATTTATAAACAAAAGATAAAGTCGAAAAGAAGGTTTTTACTTATGAACAGCCAGAGGGCACGGCAAGTACAGATAGAGGAAAGTGTCTGATCCGGTTCGAAGAGATTTGCAAAGAAGTGAGAGAGATTCTTGGCGACCCCATCTGTGGTATTTCATCGGTAAAATATAACAACAATAGTCTTAAATTTTCATAAAACAATTGCATATTATTGTTCGGGTTATTAAAATAGAAGCAACGTAGTGGCAGCAAGCAAGGCCAGACTGGAAAGGAAACGGATTCCTATGGACGCATATGTAAAGCTGGAACATGTGACGAAGATTTATCGCATGGGTGAGGTGGAGATTCACGCGGTGGACGGGATTGATTTTGAGATTGGCAAGGGTGAGTTTGTCGTGATCGTGGGGCCGAGCGGCGCCGGGAAGACGACGGTGCTGAATATCCTGGGCGGGATGGATTCTGCGACGAGCGGCAGCGTCTGGGTCGACGGGGATGATATCGCGAAGTATAACCAGAGGAAGCTGACCGCTTACCGGAGAAATGACATCGGTTTTGTCTTTCAGTTTTACAATCTGGTGCAGAACCTGACCGCGCTGGAGAATGTGGAACTGGCCAATCAGATCTGCAAACATCCGCTGGATGCCGGGAGTGTGCTCAAAGAGGTAGGGCTTGAGTCGCGTATGAAAAATTTTCCGGCGCAGCTTTCCGGCGGGGAACAGCAGCGTGTTTCCATTGCGCGGGCGCTGGCGAAGAACCCGAAGCTTCTTCTCTGTGATGAGCCGACGGGCGCGCTGGATTATCAGACCGGTAAGGTGATTCTGAAGCTTTTGCAGGATATGTGCCGGGAGCGGGGGATGACGGTGCTGGTGATTACACACAATTCGGCAATTGCGCCGATGGCAGATCGCGTGATCCGGATCAAAAACGGCCAGGTGGCCGAGCAGTACAGAAATGAGGCGCCGATGTCGGTGGAATATATAGAGTGGTAGTTGATGTATGAGGAGAAAACGTGCGCTAAAAAAAGATTTCCGGATGGAAGTAAAAAAGAGCATGAACCGCTTTTTGTCCATTTTTCTGATTGTGGCATTGGGCGTGTCTTTTTTCTCTGGGCTGCAGTCCGCGGCGCCGGATATGCGGGTTACGGAGGATACCTATTTTGACGACGCCAACCTGATGGATATTCGTGTGATCAGTACCATGGGACTGACCAAGGACGATGTGGCGGCCATCGCGGCGGTGGAAGGCGTGGCGGCGGCCGAGGGTACTTATATGGAGGATGTCTATACGGGGGATGAATCTTCGCAGTCGGTTCTTCACGTAGAGGCGTTTCCGGAGACGATGAATCAGGTAGCGGTGAGCACAGGCAGTCTTCCGTCGCAGGCAGGGGAATGCTTCCTGGATCAGGCTTTTGCGGATTCGAAGGGCTATGAAGTGGGGGATGTGCTGGAGATTACCGTGGAGGATGAGGACGATTCTTATCTGGTACATAGAGAACTGACGATTACCGGTATCGGTTACAGCCCCTGTTATATCGCAAATGACCGCGGCAGTACGACGCTGGGGACAGGTACGCTCTCCGGTTTTGTTTACGTGACTGTGGAAGAGTTTGATTCGGATGTTTATAGTGTGATTTATGTGCAGGTCGAGGGCGCAAAGGAAGAGATGGCCTACACGGACGCTTACGATGATCTGGTGGCAGAGGTCCAGGAGCGGATTGAGGCGATCGAGGATGTGCGTTGTGAGGCGCGCTATACGGAGATTCAGGAGGAAGCTGAGTCAGAGATTGAGGAAGCGCGCGCGGAGGTAGAAGACGGCGAGCAGGAATTGGCGGACGCGAAGCAGGAGCTGGCGGACGCAGAATCCGAGGCAGAGTCGGAGCTGGCCGAGGCGGAATCGGAGCTTCTGGCGGCGGAGTCAGAGTTAGCGGACGGGAAAGCGGAGCTGGCAGATTCGAAGGAGACCGTCGCGGAGGCACAGTCCGAGCTGGCAGATGGGGAAGCAGAGCTGGCCGAAAATGAGGAGACGATTGCGGAAGCGCGCAGTGAGCTCCGAGACGCTTACTATACGCTAAAAACAAATGAGGCGGAATATGCCAGCGGTCTTGCAGAGTACGAGAGCGAATCGGAAGAGGCCGAAGAGCAGCTCGAATCCGCACAGGAGGAAATTGATTCCGGCGCAGAGCAGATCGCTTCCGGCTGGGAACAGTACAATGATGGCCTGGCGCAGATTACGTCCGGTGAGACGCAGATCGCGGAGGCCGAAGAGCAACTGGCTGAAGGATGGGCCGCTTATGAGCAGGGCGTGGCAGAGCTTGCCGGGAATCAGAGTACCTATGAGGCGTCTGTCGCTGAAGTGGAAGCAGGCCGGGAGACGCTGGAAGCGGCAAAGACGGAACTGGCCGCGCAGCAGAGTACCTATGACGCCGGACGGGCGCAGTTAGATGCGGCGTGGGAGAGCTATAACACGGGAGCCGCCCAGCTTGCGTCTTCTCAGAGTGCTTATGATAGTGCCGCCGCACAGGTGGAAGAGCTGCGCACGGCTTACAATTCTGCTGTGGCGGCGGCTGAGAACGCACAAAGCGCGTATGATACCGCGGTGGCGCAGGTGTCCATATTGACATCGGAAATTGAGACACTAAACAGTGAAATTGCCAGCCTGCAAGCGCAGATTGCGGCGAGCGGTGATTCTGCGCAAAGCGATGCTTCCACACAGGACAGTGCATCTGCGCAGAGCGTTGCTTCCGGGCAGGACAATGCATCTACAGATGGCATTGATTTGGCACAGACGATTGACTCCGCGTCAGGGTCAGATGTTTCGGCATTAAAGGAGCAGCTCGCTGCGGCGCAGGCAAATCTGGCGCAAAAGCAAAGTGAACTTGCTGCGGCACAGGCGCAGGTGTCGTCTCTTCCGCAGACGATTGCGGAGGCGCAGGCGACGGCGGAGACGCTCCAGGCGCAGCTTACGGCGGCCGAGAGCGAACTGGCGGCGCAGAAACCGGCGCTGGATGAAGCAGCAGCGACTCTTGCCGCGACGAAGGCACAGCTGGACGCGCAGGAGACCGAGATGGCGAGCGCACAGGCGCAGCTGGATGCCGCGACCGCGCAGCTGGAGGAGCAGGAGGCCGCGCTTACGGCGGCCGAGGAACAGTTGGCAGCGGCGAAGACGCAGCTGGAAGAGGGGCAGGCGACTCTGGATGAGACAGCGGCCACACTTACGGCGGCGGAAGAGGAGCTGGCGGAACAGAAACAGACGCTCGCGGAGTCAAAAGCGACGCTTGCCTCATCAAAGGCCCAGCTGGAGTCTTCACAGGAGGAGCTTGCCGAGGCCCAGCAGGAGGTAGAGGATGGTTATGCCGCGCTGGAAGAGGCGCGGATGCAGCTGGAAGAAGCGCGTGCGGAGCTGGACGACGGTTGGGCGCAGTATTATTCTTCCGTTTATGAGTATAAATATGGATTAAAGCAGCTGGAGGATGGTCAGCAGGAGATTGAGGATGCCAGAGCGGAGGTCGCGGATGCATTGGAAGAGATCGCGGACGCGGAGGAAGAACTGGCCGAGGCGGAGCAGGAAATCGCGGACGGCTGGGACGATTACTATGAGGGCAAAGCTGAGGCGGAGCAGAAGATTGCGGACGCGCAGCAGGAAATCGCGGACGCGGAGGAAGAGATCGCGGACGCGCAGCAGAAGATTGCGGACGCGGAGAAAGAACTGGCCGACCTTGCTTATCCGGAATGGTATGTGTATGACCGCAGCTGTCTTCCGGAAAACACTGGTTATGGGGAAAACGCGGATCGTATGACGAATATTGCGCAGGTCTTTCCGGTCATTTTCTTCCTGGTGGCGGCGCTGATCAGCCTGACGACGATGACCCGTATGGTCGAGGAGGAGCGCACGCAGATCGGTACGCTCAAGTCACTCGGATACGGCAAGTGGGATATTTCGAAAAAATATCTGAAATACGCCTTCTGGGCGACGGCCTGCGGCAGTATGTTTGGTGTGCTCTTTGGCGAAAAGGTATTTCCGTGGGTGATTATCAAAGCATACCAGATTATGTACAAATATCAGCCGGCGATCCTTGTGCCGTACAATTGGCCCTATGGACTGGCCGCATCCGGGATAGCGCTGGTCTGTACGCTGGGGGCGACCTTTTCCGCCTGCTATCGGGCTTTGGGGACGGTTCCGGCTGAACTGATGCGTCCTCCAGCGCCGAAACAGGGCAAACGCGTTTTTCTGGAGCACCTTCCATTTATCTGGAAGCATCTGAATTTCAACTGGAAGTCAACGGTGCGTAACCTGATGCGCTATAAGCGACGTCAGCTGATGACAATATTCGGCATTGGCGGCTGCATGGGTCTGCTGATGGTGGGTTATGGCCTGCGGGATTCCATTGGGGATGTGGGCGTGCTGCAGTACAGTGAACTGCAGACCTATGACGCGATGCTGGTCTATGATGCGGATGCCAAGGAAGAAGAACTGGAAGAATTAACTGACGCGGTCACTTCGGATAATCGGATTACCCGCTGGAAGCGATTTTATATGCAGAGCATGGATATTGCCGGGCAGGATGCGAGCGGCACCGGCAAACAGTGGTCGAGCTATGTTTATGTGCCGGAAAACGCGGACGATCTGGAGAAATTCCTGACTTTCCGCAGCCGTACAGCGGATGAAACCTATACGCTGACGGATGAGGGTGCGATCATTACAGAAAAAATTGCGAAAGAATTTGACCTTTCCGTCGGAGACTCGATCCGCATCAGCCGGGACGATGGCAGCACGGTAGACATTCCGATCGCGGCTATCTGCGAGAACTATCTTTACCACTACATTTATCTGACGCCGACCCTTTATGAGGAACTTTTTGGGGAGACGCCGGAATACAACAGTATTTTCTTCTGTACAGACTACGATGGTACAGAAGAGAGCCTGGCCGAGTTGGAGGACGTGGGGACGGGATTACTAGCCTGTGACGCGGCAGTGAATATTACCTATATGGAATCTCTGCAGGAGACAATTGACACGATGCTCAGCGCCCTGGATCTGGTCATCATTGTCTTGATCGTATCGGCAGGACTGCTGGCGTTTGTCGTGCAGTACAATCTGAATAATATTAATATGAACGAGCGCAGACGAGAGCTGGCGACACTCAAGGTTCTCGGGTTCTATGACGGAGAGGTATCTGCCTATATCTTCCGCGAGAACGCAGTGACTACTATCATAGGTGCGGCCGCGGGCGTCCTTATCGGAAAAGCACTGCACGCTTTTATCATTACGACCGTCGAAGTCGACAGCTGTATGTTCGGGCGGGCGATTTACCTGAGAAGCTATGTGATCAGCATCCTGTTTACGATTGGGTTCTCGATCATTGTGAATTTCGTGATGCATTTCCGGCTGAAAAAGATTGATATGGTAGAGTCGCTGAAGAGTATAGAATAAGAATAAGGCGGTTGCTGAACGATAGAGATGCACTTAATTATGATTGAACAGGGTGAAATGCGCTCCTGCCACTGAAAGTGTCATGTAGTTTTTTCTCAGTGACAGGAGAAGCAGGAATCGCAGCACATTGCAAATATCAGGCCAGATGCATTCCTATATGGCGGTTGTGCTGCTTACAAATCGTACGAATGGTTAAATCTTCCGCGCGTCTGCATGTTTAGAGCCTTGCTTTAAATCCTTGCGACGCCGCTTTTGCGTGCTGCGTCTGCCGCGGCTTTGGCCACTGCGTCTTTCACGCGGGGATCAAAAGCTGCGGGCAGGATATAGTCTGCGTTCAATTCTTCCTCACTTACCAGAGAAGCCAGCGCGTAAGCCGCCGCAACCTTCATCTCATCGTTGATGTCAGAGGCACGCACGTCCAGTGCCCCGCGGAAGATGCCAGGGAAGCAGAGTACGTTGTTGACCTGGTTCGGGAAATCGGAACGTCCCGTGGATACCACGGCGGCCCCCGCGGCTTTTGCCTCGTCCGGGAAAATCTCCGGGGTAGGATTTGCACAGGCAAAAATGATCGGATCCTTTGCCATCGTGCGTACCATATCTGCGGTCAGTGTGCCGGGAGCGGACACACCGATAAAGACATCCGCACCGCGAATGACATCAGCGAGACGGCCTTTTTCCAGATTCCGGTTCGTGATTTTAGCCATCTCTTCTTTGATGGGGTTCAGACCTTCACGGCCTTCGCAGATTGCACCCTGGCGGTCGGTCATGATGACATTTTTCAGCCCCATAGAGATCAGCAGGCGGATGATCGCGATACCGGCGGCACCCGCACCGGAGGTAACAATCTTAATATCTTCCATTTTTTTGCCGACTACCTTCAGCGCGTTGATGAGGCCGGCGAGCGTGATGACTGCCGTCCCATGCTGATCGTCGTGGAAGATCGGAATATCGCAGCGTTCTTTCAGTTTGCGTTCGATCTCAAAACAGCGGGGAGCGGAGATGTCCTCCAGATTCACGCCGCCGAAACTGCCTGCAAGCAGGGCGACTGTATTTACAATCTCGTCTACATCCTTGCTTCGCACACAGAGTGGAATCGCATCCACATCGCCAAACGCTTTAAACAGTACACATTTTCCTTCCATTACCGGCATTCCGGCCTCCGGGCCGATGTCGCCCAGTCCCAGCACAGCGGTGCCATCTGTGACGACCGCGACGGTGTTCCAGCGTCGGGTCAGCTCATAGCTTTTCGAAATATCTTTCTGGATTTCGAGGCAAGGCTGCGCTACCCCGGGGGTATAGGCCAGGCTCAACGCGTCCTTCGAATCAACGGCCGCGCGGGCGGTTACTTCAATTTTGCCTTTCAGGTCATAATGCATTTTTAAAGATTCTTTTGCGTAATCCATGTCGGTAAACTCCTTTTTGTAAAACATCTTCTGGTTTGCTGCTTCTGGTAAAACGGGTTTTGGCGTTTCGTTTACAGAGCATGTTGATTATAGCATCAGTCTCGCCAGATTACCAGAGGAAAATCAGGCCGGGTGAACCGGCTCCTGCCTGGCGTGATGTTCCCCGATGATTTTTTCCATCCAGATCATGTCATACCAGCGCCCGAATTTATAGCCGCATTTGCGGAAGGTTCCCACGTTCCGGAATCCCAGGTGTGCGTGAAAGTCGGCGCTGTTGCGCGTCAGGTATTCGTCTTCCTTCTCCGGATATCCGATACAGGCGTATAAATTGAGAACGCCCATCTCTTTCAGACGCTCTTCCAGTCTCTCATAAAGCATGCGGCCCAATCCGCATTTTCGGGCGTTTTGGTCGAGGTAAATGGTCAGCTCCGCCGACCAGTCATAAGCAGCCCGTCCCACAAAAGGATGGGCATAGGCATAGCCCAGAATGTGGCCATTTCTTTCAATGACAAGATACGGGTAGCGGCTCATGATTCCTTTCATGCGTTCCACAAATTCCGGGAGGGACGGGGTTACATATTCGAAACTGATTGCGGTGTGTTCTACATAATAGCGATAGATGTCCAGAATGCGCCGGGCATCTTCGAGAGTTGCATCTCTGACGATGGCGTTGTTCATTTCAGGTTTCTCCTTTTGGCGGATGGCTGGCATTGCCTGTAGTATTCAAGAGACAGAATTGAATAATTCGATAAACTGCATGAGTGGTTTTGAAAATTTAGCCCCGCTGTTCCAAACCAGGAAAAGATTTGAATAAAAAGCAGGCGTGATTTTTTGAACGACAATATCAGGGTTCCGCAAAAGAAGGGAGGAGGTATAGGGCATGATACCAACGCCCACGCCATTCAGCACCCATTCGATGGAAGTGATAATATTGTCATTCAGACAAATGACATTTGGCTTTAAGTTGTCTTTTTCGCATTGATGCATGAACAATTCATCATATCTTCGGTGGACAATAAGCGGCATGCGGACGGCTTCTTTTAAAGATATTTCGCCAAGCGACGGATCAGGGAAAAAAACCGGACGGCCGGCGGCAACAAAAAAATCTCCCGTTTCGTCGTGCGGAAGAACGGGTGTGTTATTGATTTTCATACAATCATATAATTCACGGTTGAAAGGCTCGCGTAAGATACCAAGGTCTATCACATGGTTGTTTAGAAGTTCCATGATTCGATAACTGTTTCCATCGTAAATGTTGAAGATCGTTTTCGGGTATCGTTTTTTAAAAGTATCAACAATCTGAGGAAGCAGGTAATGATTGGCGCTGCTGACCGTTCCAATATTAATATAAATTTCTGCGCTGCTTGAGAGCTGTCGGATTTCGGTTTCCGTCTTATTAACCAAAGCTAAAATCTGGTTTGCCCTGTCTACCAGGTATGAGCCTTCTGTAGTGATTCGCATATTATGGGCTTCCCGGACGAAAAGTTCGACTCCGAGTTCTTCTTCGAGCAGCTTTAACTGATAACTCAGCGGAGGCTGGGACATATGCAGCATTTGAGCAGCCTTTGTCAGATTTCCCGTTTCTGATATTTTCAAAAAATAAGTTAATTGTTTGAGCGTCATAGCCGAAATCTCCTCTGAATAAAAGTCAGGTAAATTATAAAATAAATCGAAAAAAAAGCAAGCCGGAATGCGCGATATTTAGAAATTGTATATAAAAATAGAAAAAAAGTATTTTACGCAAATCAGAAAATGATTTATGATTTGCGTGAAAAGAGCAAAGACGTTCGCAAAGCGAATCGTATTGCTCTTTTCTTTTGCGCCGACCGCAAGGCTGTGCGGCAGCCATTTGGATAACGGTAAGCGCATGTTTCGATGTGGAAATTTACTGGAGGGAGGAATGCTGTTTGAAAATAGGGATCATTGGGCTTGGCGCTATGGGACTTCCGATCGCACAAAATCTGATACAGGCCGGAAATGAAGTAAAAGGTTTTGATGTCTCAGAAAAACGGAGGATTCTTTTTGCAGAAAGCGGCGGATTGAGCTGCAGCCTTATAGCGGATGCCGTGGAGAAGTGCCAGGTTGTTGTAACGTCTTTGCCGAATCCGGCGATTGTACGGGAGGTGATGCTGGGAAAGGACGGAGTTTTGGGAAAATGCATGGAAGGGGCCTGTGTCCTCGACCTGAGCAGTGTTGATCCTGAAACGTCAAGAGACCTGAGCAGGGAGGCAGAAAAAAGAGGAATTGACTATGCCGACGTCCCGGTCAGCGGCGGTGTACGAGGCGCCCGGGAGGCATCCCTTACAATGATGTTTGGCGGAAAACGAGAAGTGTTTGACCGCGTAAAGCCCTTGTTAAGCCAGATTGGCAAGAAGATCATCTACACGGGTTCCGTCGGAAATGGGGATGCGGTAAAGATCGTAAATAATTTGCTGCTGGGGTGTAATGTAGCCGCGATTGCGGAAGCCATTACATTAGGAAGGCAGCTTGGCCTCACATTGGATGTGATGAAGGAAGTCATCTGTCAAAGCTCAGGAAACAGTTACGCTTTTGAGGCAAAGGTTGACAGCTTTATCGGACAGGATACTTATGACGGCGGATTTGCGTTAAGTCTCGCCAGAAAAGATATGAATTTAGCGGTCAAAGCATCGGAAAAGAAAGCGATGCCGCTGCCGGTGACAACGGCGGCGCTGCAGGTGTATACAACGGCTCAGCGTATGGGGCTTGGAGACAAAGACATTTCTTCTGTCATCAAGGTATGGGAAAACCTTGCGGGGTTTGGGGAGCTTTCATAATCAGTGATTTTTCAGGAAGGGGATATTATGAAACAGGTAATTATAAAAAATATCGGGACGTTTTTGACAGGGGATAGTTCAAATCCTGTCAGTGACGCGGATGCGATTCTGATTGAAGATGGAATGATTGCAGCAATCGGGCAGTGGGAAACGGTGAAAGATAAAGCCGGAGATGACAGTACCTGTGTCATTGACGCGAAAGGGATTACGGCTGCCCCGGGATTTTTTGATTCGCATGTGCATGTCACGATTGGGGATTATGGTCATCGGCAGAAAGCAGACGGATTTATTGCGTCGGAACTTCATGGAGGCGTTACGTCTGTGATTTCCGCAGGAGAAGCGCATATGCCGGGGAGGCCGACGGATCCGGAAGGTGTAAAGGCGATGGCTGTGCTTTGCGCGAAATCATTCGCAAAAAATCCGCCGTCGTCCGTAAAAGTGCATGGCGGAGCCCTGATTCTTGAAAAAGGGCTGTGTGAAGCAGATTTTGCGTATCTGCAGTCACAGGGCGTGTGGATTGTAGGAGAAATCGGGTTGGGAAGCGTGAAAGATCCCAAGGAAGCTTCAGTGATGACGGCGTGGGCGCATAAGTATGGATTTAAAGTGCAGATGCATACGGGCGGCACATCCATACCGGGATCTTCAACCGTTACAGCGGAAGACGTAATCAAAACAAAGCCGGATGTGGTTTCGCATCTGAATGGCGGACCAACAAGCGTTTCAAAGCAGGAAGTAGACCGGATTATGGATGAAACGGAATTTGCGCTTGAACTGGTGCAGTGCGGGAATTTTAAAATGATGGACTATTGTCTGAGAAGAGCCAGTGAAAAAAAGATGCTCGACCGAATCATATTTGGCAATGACGCGCCCAGCGGTACCGGGATTATTCCTTTGGGTATCATTCGGAATATCTGTTTTGCGGCATCTGTTTCGGATATTGCACCGGAGCAGGCGATCTGTATGGCGACTGGGAATACCGCCAGGACATATGGCCTGAACACAGGAATTCTCGCTGTGGGCAGGGAAGCGGATATTGTTCTTATGGACGCGCCGATGGGCAGTGTTGGAGCAAATGCGCTGGAGGCGATACGCTGCGGAGATATTCCGGGCATCAGCAAAGTGCTTATTAACGGTGAAGTTGTGGTTGGAAAGAGTAAAAATACGCCCCCGGCAAAAACACAGGCAGTGATCTGCTGAGTGCAAAACACGGTGCAATCGACTTGACAGTGTCCGTGAAGCGGGCATGAAAGTTTAAAATCAGGAGGAATAAGAGGATGGCATTGAAACCGGAAATCAGAAAAATTGTAACGAATGTGGAAGAAATTTATTATGAAGGGTTTGCGCCTCTGGAGAAGCCGCTGAAAAAATGCAGTGTGGCAGCTGTGATTAAAAACCCTTTCGCTGGGAAATATGTGGAAGATTTATCTGAACTCACAGAATATGGAGAATATCTGGGCGGATATCTGACGAATATCGCGGCGGGAATTCTTGGCGAGGATCAGGTGAACAGTTACGGAAAAGGTGCGATTATAGGGGAAGCCGGAGAATTAGAACATGGAGGCGCCATTCTTCATCCGAAGCTCGGTGCGCCGATGCGTGCGGCAATCGGAGGCGGAAAAGCGATTATTCCCTCCGCCAAAAAATGCGGGTCTGCGGGTACCAGCCTGGATGTGCCCCTGCACTACAAGGACGCGGCTTTTGTGCGGACACATTATGACGCGATGGAAGTGCGGATTCCGGATGCCCCGAAAGCAGACGAAATCGTGGTCGCGCTGGCATTTACAGATGGGGGACGTCCGCATGCCCGCATTGGCGGACTGACCGTTGACCAGATTAAAGGAGAGGATGGCCTGAGATAGCCAGCGGGTACAGTCTGGTGAAGCGAAAAGAGAATGTGGGACTTATTCTGTCAGTGCTGTTATTCCTTGTGATTTTATGTGCCTCGGGAATGACAGAACTTAGTCGGGCAGGAAGATGGTGCCTTGCCCTGTTTGCTGCGGTATTTGTTGTTTACATAACAGAAGCGATGCCGGCGGCTGTGATCAGTATTGCGATTGTACCGGCGCTGGTGCTTTTGAAAATCACGGATGTGAATACGGCGCTTGGCGGGTTTTCCTCTACGTCTACCTACCTGGTAGCGGGTTCGTATATATTGGCGGCCGCTATGACAAAGACCGGTCTTGGCGGCAGAATCACAGGCTTTCTTTTGACGCGGGTGGGTTCGGGCGTGCTGAGGATTTCTTTGGGAATTGTAATGGTAAATATTGTCATGGCTTTTATGATTCCGTCCTCTACAGCAAGAACCGCGATGCTTCTGCCGTTTGTGATGGCGCTGGTGGAACAATATGAGGGGGCAGAAGAGGACAAATGTAAATACGCGGAAAATCTTCTGCTGACCTTATGCGTCACATCCTCAACGATCAGCTCTGGAATCATGACGTCAACGGTAAGTAATCCGATGGCCGTCAGTTATATTTATAACGCTTCCGGGAAAGAGATCAGTTATTTCCAGTGGATGCTCTGGGGGTTTTTACCTGCTCTCATTATGACTATTGCAGCATGGCTTATGATACAGATCTGTTTCCGGCCGCGTGAGAGCCAGAATGAGATGGGAATACAGGTGATACGTCAGCAGATGGCACAGCTTGGGAAAATTTCAGGAAAAGAGCGCTATACGGTGTTCATCATCGGAATAACGATTTTCCTGTGGATTTTCGGGGATAAGATGGGGATTGACAGCGCAACCGCTGCGCTGTTAGGCGCCGTATTGCTTTTCTTTCCGGGCGTGCGTGTCCTGGAATGGAAAGACTGCCAGGATAGTATTTCGGTCAGCGTCCTGTTTGTGATCAGCGGCGGAATCAGTCTGGGGAATGCCATGTCTGTGACGGGTGCCTCTGACTGGCTGGCTTCGCAGGTATTGGGGATAATCGGGGAAAATGTGACAGGTCCTGTAATGATTGCTGCGGTAATTGTGATTATTCAGTTTATGCATCTTTTCTTTGTCGGGACTGCCCCTATGGCGAATGCGTTCTTTCCGATCCTGGTAAGCCTGGCGCTTCAGCTGGATATGGAGACGGAGGCTCTGATTATGCCGGCGGCCTTTATGATTGGCGGGTATCCGGTATTGACGTTTTTCAATACTACGCCCAATATTTTATGTTATGACACCAAAAAGCTGAAGGCAGCGGATTTTTTGAAAGTTGGGCTTCCCATTTCCGTGATTGCCTGCGTGGTTTACATAGCCTGCGCATTTTGGTATTGGCCGGGGATTGGTCTGAGATAGAGATATTTAAAAACAAGATGGTTGTATCTAAAAAAAATATTTTACAAGAAAAACAAACGGTGTTATTATCCCGTATGTTTGAAACAGGACGAAGAAGTCGAAAGAATTTTTCGCCCTGTTTCTTTTTATGCGCAGGGCTGCACAAGGTGTTTTGCGGCTTATGCCGCACCCGGGGCCCGCGCGGGCGGATAGGAGCCGACGAGCTGTCTTCTACCAGATCGCAGGGCCGCGAAAGGAGGAAAAAATGAAAGCAGTTGTTTACCATGGAGTGAATGATTTTCGTCTGGAAGATCGGCCGGAACCGGATCTGGTTGAGAGTACTGACGCGATTGTGAAAGTGACCCTGGCTTCGATTTGTTCCAGCGATATTCACATTAAACACGGAGCGGTGCCGAGAGCGGTGCCGGGAATTATTGTAGGACATGAATTTGTTGGCCAGGTTTGTGAAGTGGGAGCCGGTGTGAAAAAGTTTAAATCCGGAGATCGGGTTGCGGTGAATGTTGAGACTTTTTGCGGGGAATGTTTTTTCTGCAAAAGAGGTTTTGTCAACAACTGTACGCATAAGCATGGCGGATGGGCGCTGGGGTGCCGCATCGATGGAGGCCAGGCGGAATATGTGAGAGTTCCTTTTGCGGATAACGGGCTCACCAAAATTCCGGATGCGGTTACGAATGAAGCCGCGCTTTTTACGGGAGACATTTTATCGACCGGATACTGGGCGGCATCCATCGGCGAAATTCATCCGGCAGATACCGTGGTGGTCTTGGGAGCGGGGCCAACCGGAATGTGTACCCTGGAGTGTGTCAAGCTTTATGGGCCGGGGAAAGTAGTTGTGGTGGATACCGATGAAAGCAGGCTGGAGCTGGCGCTGAAACAGGGGATCGCGGATGTTGGCCTGAACCCGCTGACAACAGACGTGGAGATGGCAATCCGCTCACTGACGGAAGGGAGAGGCGCGGATGTCGTTTTTGAAGTGGCCGGAGGGAAAAACACCTTTGAACTTGCCTGGAAAGTGGCCCGGCCGAACGCGATTGTCTGCGTAGTGGCGCTGTACGAGGAACCGCAGGTGATTCCGCTTCCGGATATGTACGGAAAGAATCTTACCTTTAAGACCGGCGGAGTGGATGCGTCGAAATGTGATGATATCTTAAAGCTGATTGAGGCCGGAAAGATTCATACAGAGTACCTGATCACGCATCACGCGAAGCTCGAAAATATAATGGATGCCTATGACATCTTTGAACATAAAAAGGAACACGTAATCAAGTTTGCAATTGAACCGTAAAGGTAAAGGAGGAAAAGCATTATGAAAAAATTAACAAGAAGAGAATTCTTAAAAGGATCTGCGGCAGGAACTGTCGCGATGGCACTGTCCGGATTTGGCCTTACCGCCGCGGCGGAGAGTGAGGAAACGATCAAAGTGGGGCTTCTGGCCGCTTCCAGCGGATCAACCTCTGTTTTGGATGGCTATATCGCGAACGCAGTGATGATGGCTGTTGACGAGATAAATGAGGCTGGCGGAATCAATGGAAAGGAGATCGAGATTTTCCGCGAGGATTACGCTTCTGATCCGGCCACCGCTGCTGAGAAAGCAGAAAAGCTGATTGTCAATGACGGAGTGTCCTGCATTGTCGGCGTTGTATTGTCCTCTTGCCGTCAGGCAGTGCTTCCGGTTGTAGAAGAATATGATAACCTTCTGATTTATACGACAGACTATGAGGGCCTGGAACAGTCAGATAACATTATTTATGTCGGGTGCGTGCCGAATCAGCAGATCCAGACGATTGCTCCATACCTGACGGAAAATATCGGTCAGAAGGTATACCTGATCGGAAATGATTATCTGTATCCGCGTTCTACGCTGGCACAGATGAGTGCCATGCTGGAAGAAAATGGTGCGGAGATTGTGGGAGAGGAATATGTGGCTATGGATGAAACCGACTACACATCCTCTATTACAAAAATCATAAACGCGGAGCCGGATGTAGTCTTTTCCGTATTGGTGGGCGACTGCATTACCGCTTTCCAGAAACAGTACGCACAGTATGGAATTGACAACATTGAAATGTTCCATTTGTGCCTGGACGAGTCCGGCGTAGAGGCAATTGGTGTAAACAGCTGTGAGGGCGTTTACTCCGGCCAGACCTACTTTGCTACCGTGGAAAACGAAGTGAACGAGGTGTTTGCTGCAAAGTATGAGGAGCTCTACGGAACGGTTCCGACGGTTTACGCAAGCAATGGATATGTAGCGGCAAATCTGCTGGCGCAGGCGCTGGAAGGGCTTTCGGATGAATTCACAACAGAAGAACTGGTGGCTGCTTTACAGGGGACGACTTTCGACGGGCCGGCGGGCTTTGTGACAGTGGAGGAAAACAACCATTGTACTGTGACGCCGAGAATCGGTGTTGTAAATTCGGAGGGGCTGTTTGACGTGATTTATGAAGCTGAGGAGCCGGTAAGCCCGGATCCTTATGCGGGTGAAGCGTATTATACAGAATCCGAATCATAAACGGAAACAGCGGAAGGAGGCAGGGATATGCTGCTTACATATTTGATCAATGGATTGATGACAGCCGCGTCATTATTGATGATGTCTATGGGCATGGCGATTATATTTGGAATTATGAATGTCGTTAATCTGGCGCACGGGGAATTGATAATCATTGGCGCTTACGCATCCTATACCATGATTGAGATCCTTGGGCTTCCTTTTGGAGCGGCGGTTCTTGCCTCCTTTGCTACGACGGCTGTGATTGGCAGCCTGATTGAAAAAATTATCATCAAGAAGCTGTATGGGAAAACAGCGGAAACGCTTCTGGTGACATATGCTTTGTCCATGATTTTTCAGCAGCTTCTGAAATTAATTTACGGTTCCGGATATATCCATCTGGAATCACCGATTACCGGTATTGTACGATTGGGAAAAACAATTATGCCGAAATATTATCTGTGCATCATTGCGGTTGCGGTTCTCATGTTTCTTGTAACATGGCTTTTGTTCAACAAAACCAGACTTGGCCTGCAGATTCGTGCCGTCAGTCAGAACCGGGCGATGGCTGCCTGCCTGGGAGTCAATACCAAGCGGATTGATACGCTGACATTTGCGTATGGAGCCGGGCTTACCGGCCTGGCGGGCTGTATGATTGCCCCGATTAACTCCATTTCTCCTTTCGCTGGTTCCAACTATATAACGGATTCCTTTATTACAGTGGTTCTGGGCGGTGTAGATACCCTGTTTGGACCTGTAGTCGGGGCGCTTCTGATTGGCGAAAGTGAATCCGTCGTAGGAGGATTTATTGACAGCGTATTTGCCGAGATGATTGTTGTGTTTGCAGTGGTCATTATTGTCCGCTTTTTCCCAAGAGGCATCATTGTGAAAGAAAGGAGGTAGAGTATGAAACCCAAAAAGAAATTGGCAGATGTTTCTGTACTGACTTATATAGATATTATTGTTTTCGTATTCCTTGCTCTGTTTCCTTTGTTTGTAAATGTTTTTCGCCGGCAGATTATGGCGAAATGTCTCTGCTACATCGTCTTTGCGTATTCACTGGACCTGATTTGGGGCTATGTCGGACTGATGAGTATGGGGCATGCGGTGTTTTTTGGAATCGGAGCCTATGTGCTTGCAATTGGCTATTCGATGGAGAATGGCGTTCTTTCTTATATGACAAGCCTGGGGTATATGGAAGCACCGAAATTGTATTATTTTCTGGCGAATAAACCGGTAGCCTTTTTTGGGGCGCTTCTGGCCTGCGGCGTTGTGGCAGGGATTCTGGCAGCTTTTCTGTTCTCGAAAAAAGTAAACAGTGTCTATTTTTCCCTGATTACATTTGCGCTTGCAAGAGTATTCCAGCTGCTGATCAATAACCAGCAGCGTTACACAGGAGGCGCGAATGGAATTACCAATATTCCGCGTAAGCTGATCTTTGATATTGTTATCCCGCAGGGCGCGTATTATTATGTATTGCTTGGAATCACAATTCTGGTATACCTGTTCTGCCGGTTTTTAACAGGGAGCCGTTTTGGCCTTATCCTGGAAGCAATTCGTGAAAATGAGAGCCGTCTGGACTTCTTTGGCTATGATGTGACCAGATTTAAGATTATCATTTTTATCATATCCGCTGTGATTGCCGGATTGTCAGGAATCATGTTTGCTACTTCACAATCGTTTATCGGCCCATCGAATGTGGGGATATCGGCGTCAACCGCTGTGATTGTCTGGCTGGCACTTGGCGGGCGCGGAAACCTGACAGGAGCTACTGTGGGAACGCTGGTTTTATGTTGGGCGGAGAGTCTGCTTTCGGAACAGCTGACGGATTACTGGTATATTATTTACGGCATATTGATTCTTCTGGTGGTGTTCTTTATTCCGAAAGGAATCATTGGTCAATTGGATTCGTTTCTATACAATCGGAGGATTTCCAAAGAACAGAATCAGAGACTAAACGCTTCAGAAGGTGGTGAGAAATGATGGGTGAAGATTATTTCCTGCTGATTAAAGAACTGTGCGTGCAATTTGGCACGTTTGTAGCGGTTGACCATGTAAACCTGGCCGTAAAAAACGGTGAAACCCGCGTAATTATCGGGCCAAACGGGGCCGGAAAGACGACACTTTTGGATTTGATTACGGGAAAGACGAAGGCTACGTCGGGAACGATTGAATTTAACGGACACCAGCTGATCGGGAAATCGACCTCGCATATTTGCCGGAATTATTGTGTAGGGAGAAAATTCCAGGGACCAAATGTGTTTGGGGAATTGACGGTACAGGAAAATATGAAGCTGGCTCTGATGGGAGGAAAAAGTTTTTTTCAATGTCTGTTTCAGAAAAATACGTCGGAGGAAGAGAACAGAATCCGGCGTGCTCTGGAGGCAGTAAATCTGCTGGAATATGAAGGGATTCGCGCGGCATCCCTCTCTCACGGACAGAAGCAGTGGCTGGAGATCGGTATGGTGATTTTGCAGGATGCGCAGCTGGTCGTTCTGGATGAACCTACCGCGGGCATGACTGCGGAGGAGACCTATAAAACCGGGGAAATGATCAAGAAGAATCTGGCAGATAAAACCGTTCTGGTCATTGAACATGATATGGATTTTGTCCGCCAGATCGCGGAGACGGTGACGGTCCTTCATCATGGGAAGGTACTGGCGGAAGGAACTTTTGAAGAGGTCGAAAATAATCCGAAGGTCGTTCAGGTATATCTGAAGCAGGAAGAGGAGGCATAGCCATGCTGGAGCTGAAAAATCTACATGTTAGTTATGGTAAAAGCCGGGTGATCAACGGAGTGGATTTTTCCATGGAGACGACGGAAAAAGTGGCGCTTCTTGGCCGTAATGGTGTGGGAAAGACAACCTTGCTGAAGAGCATCATTGGAATACTGCCGCCTGCACAGGGAACGCTGCTTTTCGAGGAAGAATCCCTGGCAAAGTGTGACAGCTATGAACGGTCCAGTATGGGAATTGCCTATGTGCCGCAGGGGCGGGAGATTATTCCGGATTTTACGGTGCGGGAGAATCTGGAAATCGGAGGAATTCAGCTGCCCACAAATGTGGTAAAAGACAGGATAGAAGAGGTTCTGGCTTATTTTCCGGCTCTGGAAACTCACTATATACGGAAAGGCGGGGTGCTTTCGGGCGGCCTGCAGCAGCAGCTGGCGATTGCGAGAGCGCTGATGCCGCATCCTAAAATTCTGCTGCTGGATGAGCCGACAGAGGGAATTCAGCCGAATGTTGTCTCTGAAATGGCGGGAGTCCTGAATAAAATACATGAGGAAATGAATGTTGGCATTCTGCTCGTCGAGCAGAATCTGAAATTCGCGTTTAAAATCTGCGACTCTTACATTTTGATGCAAAAAGGGCAGATTGTAAACAGCGGGAAGCGGGAAGAGCTGACGGATGACATTATCAGAAAATATTTGACGGTTTGAGAGGGAGGTATCTACCATGAGAGAATATCAGGACATTATGAATGTTGCGGTTGTTAATTTCCGGCAGGTATGGGGAAATAAAGAGAGCAACCTTGCAAGAATCAAAGGATTTATTCGTGCGGCTGCAAAACAGGGGGCAGATCTGATCGTTTTTCCGGAAATGGCACTGAACGGATATGATGATGAAAGTGAGACTGAGCGGGATCAGAAGATGCAGATTCGGGAAGCAGAGACAATTCCGGGGCCTTCTACAGCTGCAATCGCGGAAATGACAAAAGAATATGGCGTCTATGCGGTGTTTGGAATGGCGGAACGGGAAAAGGAAGGGAGCGATATTGTTTACAATGCAGCGGCAGTGTGCGGTCCGGAGGGCGTGATTGGCTCCTATCGAAAGATTCATCCGGCGCTGGCGGAGCAGTGCTGGTGTGAGCGCGGGAATGAACCGTTCTCATTTGACACGCCATGGGGGCCGATCGGTATCGGTATTTGCTATGATACTTATAATTTCCATGAGCTTATGCGCTATTACGCGGCGAGCGGATGCCGTCTTTATCTGAACCCCACCGCAATCGGGCCGAGTGACCGCCATGATTGGAGAGATTATTATCTTGGCGGATTAAAACAGGGGGTCAATGCCAGTGAAATTTTCATAGCAAGCTCAAACCTGACAGGAAATAATATGGTGAGCGAGGACGAGGGCGGAAGCCTCAGCAACATTATGGTGACTGGCCCCGGTTTTGGCGGCGGAAGTATGATTCTTGGCCCCGGACTGGCGGAAAAAATACATATCTACTGTGGAGACGTCGATGACAAGGAGGAGGGAGTATTTCTTGCGGCGATAGATCTTTCGCTTGCCTCCCGACGGAATTTTAAAGTGGATCCGATTAAAAACTGCCCGGACTACAGACCGGATATCTACAAAAAGCTGAATGAGATGCTGTTGGAGACTCCTTATTGGAAACAATTTTCCTGAGACGGGAGGCGAACCGCAATGAAGAATTATGTCATAACAATAGCACGCGGATTTGGAAGCGGCGGATTTGATATCGGACAGCGCCTTTCCAATGCGCTGGGAATTCCATGCTATGAACGGGAAATCATAGAAATGGCGGCCGAGCAAACGGGCCTGGATGTAGGGCTGTTTATGCAGTCGGATGAAAAACTTCGAAAAAAGTATATCTTAAAAAACATTAAAACGATTCCGACGCATTATGTGGTAAAACCGAATGAAAAAGAGTTTATTTCAAACGATAATCTTTATAACATAGAATCTGAGATTATACGTTCGCTGGCGTTTTCGACGTCCTGCATCATTGTGGGGAAATGTGCGGATCATATTCTGGCTGATTTTCCTAATGTCATCAGTGTTTATATTGAAGCGCCGCGCGCCTGCTGTGTAGAATCTATTATGAAAAAACTGAATGTTTCAGAGAAAAAGGCGCATAAGCTGATAAAATCGACCGACAGTTACCGTGCGAATTATTATCGGTATTATACGCGCGGAAAGGATTGGACGAACCCGACGAATTACGATATCGTATTGAACACTGGCCGAGTGAAGCGGGAAGAATGCGTGGAATTGATCTGTGCTTATGTGGACATGAAGTTTCCCGGGCATCGATCATCGAAGTAGTGGGTCAGGCAGCGTTCCGATGGATTTGCTTAAGAGAACGAAAGGTCTGCAATATAGCGAAAATGCTAAAAAATCGGTTGACAAATTCGCTTGCGTATGCCAAAATAACGGTAGTCTGCGGCAGGCAGGAATCCTGTAGCCGCGACAATATAAATAAGAAAAACCGACGATGTGAAAGTCAAACAGGAGATGCGCTCACAGAGAGTGGGTGGTGCTGGGATACCCACAGTAAGCAGCCTGCAAATGGGTCACGGAGGGCGAGGTGAACGCCGCGCGTTGAGGGACTGGTATCGGAAATGGCATCAGGAGTTCGCGGGAAGTAGCTGAGACGTATGCCTGCGTTAAGGGTCGGAAATGTGTCAGCATTTCGCAGAGAGGTTGTCTGTGCTTTGATCGGGGTTAGTCGTTTGCAGCTTGCTTATAAAGGAAAGGTGTAAAGGATGTCTTCCTAAATTAAAAATCCGGAACGGGCATAGATGGCAAATAAGGTGGTACCGCAGATTAGAATCTGTCCTTATGGTTTCATAAGGGCAGATTTTTCAGTTTATGCTGCACATTTTCCATTCCCCGTGTGTGCGGCGGGGATGGGCGGAATCTTACGCATGGAAAGGGAAATACTATGGCGGAGAAAAGACAGGTTACAACGGATAATCAGACGGGTTTGAAGAGCATTAACAACCTGATTCTGGTGGGAATTATGATGGCGGTTGGCGTGGTGCTGCGCCTGTGCGCGAGCTTTCTGGTGCTAGGGAATATGCACCCGAATTTCCTGATTGCGACTTACTGCCTTTCTATTTTAATTATTAAGCCGAATATCAGAGAAGCGGCGATCATCGGATTTATTTCCGGCTGCATCAGCCAGATTGGGACTTCGATGGCATGGCTTGGCCTGATCAGTGAGACGGTCGGCGCGGTGGCGATGTGCCTGCTGCTCGCGAATCCGATGCCGAAGGTGCCGAGAGCGCTGGTGAATACGTTTATCACGACGCTGATTTCCGGGTTTGCTTTTACGGGGCTGGCGGCGCTGACCTACGCGAACCCGATGCCGATGGCGCAGTTTATGAGCATGGCGCTTGTCACAGTAGTGACTGCGTGCCTGAATTGTGTGATTGTTACGGTGCTTAGTATTCCGGTAGATAAAATTATCAATAAAGAGTAAAATCTGCGTAAGGGCTTGGATACCGGCTGCGAGTGGAAAGAACCGGGCGGCGGAAAGGAAAGACGGACTTCATGATTGAGTGTAAGGATTTCAGCTTTTGCTATAAGGGACAGGAGCACAAGGCTCTGAGTAATATCAATCTTATAATAGAAGACGGGGATTTTGTTGGCATTACCGGCAATTCCGGCGCGGGAAAATCGACGCTGACTTATGCCTTTTCCGGGATTGTCCCGCACCACTTTCCAGGCGATTTTTACGGGATGGTAAAGGTGAATGGCAATGATACCGTAGATGTGCAGACGGAGGAGCTTGCCCGCTTTGTCGGCGAGGTGTTTCAGGATATTGACAGCCAGATGGTATCTTCGGAAGTGGAGGATGAAATCCTGTTCGGATTGGAGAACTTTGGCCTTCCTCACGACCAGATTGGCGAGCGGTTGGATGAGGTGCTCTCGATGCTTCAGATTCAGGATCTGAGGCATCGGGAAATCAGCTCTCTTTCCGGCGGACAGAAGCAGAAGGTGGCGATTGCGTCTATTCTTGCGATGCAGCCGGAAATCATCGTACTCGATGAGCCGACCGGCGAGCTTGACCCGAAGAGCACGATTATGATCTATGAGATTTTAAAACAGCTGAATGAGGAATTCGGCAAGACGATTGTTGTCGTGGAGCAGAAAATCATGATGCTGAGCCAATACGCGAAGCGGATTGTGGTGCTCGACGAGGGAAAGGTTGTTTTTAACGGCAAAAGCGGCGAGATTGTGGAGCAGCAGTCTTTGTTTGACAGGCTCGGTATCAGCGTGCCGCGGGTTGTCAGGCTGGGAAATCAGCTGAAAGCAGAGGGGCTTTATGGCGGGGCGGTTCCCACAGATGTTGACCACGCGGAAACGATGGTGAGGGAGGTGCTCGGATGCTGAAATTTGACCATGTATCGTATGCTTATCCAGGTGCGGCGCACACCGTGAATGACCTGTCCTTTACGGTTCATCCGGGTGAGATTGTGGCGCTGATCGGTTCAAACGGCGCCGGCAAATCGACGGTGAGCCGCCTGGCAAACGGGCTGCTGCGGCCGGATTCCGGTCATGTTTATGTGGACGGCGAGGACACTGCAAAGGTGCGCACCAGCGCGATCGCGAAAAAGGTGGGATTTTTGTTTCAGAACCCGGATCGGCAGATTTGTCAGAATACGGTGCGCGAGGAGGTAGCCTTTGGTCCGCAGGTGCAGGGTGTGCCGGAAGAAGAGGTTCGCGAGCGGACAGAGGAGATGCTGGAGACTTTCGAACTGAACGGGGACTGGTTTCCGTTTACGCGTTCGAGAGGAGAACGGCAGCGGATTGCCCTCGCGAGTGTTCTTGCGTGTAAACCGAAGCTGGTCATTTTAGACGAGCCGACGACCGGACTGGATTATCGGGAATGTATTCGGATCATGGACTATATCACAGGGCTGAACCGGGAGACTGGTCTGACGGTACTGATGGTGAGCCATGACATGGAGTTGGTGCAGGAGTACGCCGGGCGTGTAATGGTGCTCACGGACGGCACTCTTGTGGGCGAGGGACCGACCGGGCAGATTATGAAGGATATGTCCATTCTGGAGCAGGCGCATGTCCTGCCCGCGCAGATTCCGATGTTGGCGCTGCGGTTCGGCGACCGGTTCTCTGATGTGTATACGGTGGAAGAGATGACGGAAGCGATTCGGAGGGAAAAGCAGATGTCTTCCGGAGAGTCGGATGGAAAGCGTGTGGGAAAAGGGAATGCTGCGGAAACGATTTCGCATTTGCGGGAAAATAAGTCGAATCCGGCAGAAGTCAGAGATGGGAAGGCTTCGAACGGAAAAGGAGGCGCGCAGGCATGAATTTACTGGATTATGTACCCGGAAATTCCTTTTTACACCGGCTGAATCCGGTCATGAAGCTGCTTGCGGCGTTCCTTTATGGGATAGCCTGCATCCTCTGCGGCAGTGTGCTGATGGAGTTATTCTATATCGTATTGATGGTTTTGATTTCTTCTTTTGCGGGTTTGCAGAAACGGGCGCTGCGCCTGACCAGGAATCTGCTGGTGCTGGGTCTGATTATGTTCCTTTTACAGCTGCTGTTTGTGCGGACTGGCGACCCGCTGCTGGTGATTGGCGGGTTCTGCGTATTTACAGTCGGCGGCCTGAAAAGCGCGCTGCTTCTCAGCCTGCGGATTGTGGCGACGATGCTTCCGCTGATGCTGCTGTTTGCGATTACACGGATGAACGACCTGTGTGGGGCGCTGGTAAAACGGCTGCACGTACCTTACCGCTATGCATTTATTGTCACGACTGCGTTTCGCTTCGTGCCGCTGTTTACGACAGAATTTCATGATATCGAGGATGCGCAGAAGTCGCGCGGAGTAGAATATGACACCGGCAATATTTTTCACCGGATCCGGCTGATCGTGCCGCTGTTTGTGCCGCTTCTGATTTCCAGTATGAAAAAGGTGGATGCCGGGGCGATGAGCGCGCAGCTGCGCGGATTCAACCTGCGGACGGTGGACAGCGGATACCATGAGTATCCGTTCCACAAAGAGGATGCGGTGTGCCTGGTGTTTCTGGCGGCGGTGCTCGCGGCGGCAGTGGTGAGTATGGTGTTATGATGCGCAGGGCCGCGAGAAGAATTTTTCCGGCTGTGCTGTATCTGGATTTACGCTTTTCGGTTGGCGTGAAACGAATGTCGGCGGGATCTTTGGTACTGTGTTGACGAGCAAACGGTTCGGAACGATTGTGGAGGGAATGCTTATGGATGAAAAAATATCGCTTGGCTACGGTGAAGAAAAGGTAGAATTTACGGTCGCCGGTGCGGCTTCGATCAAGACGATCCTGCCAAACCCGATGGAGGAGATTACAGATCTGAAAGCCGCTTTTCTGCACTCAATCGAGGACGGCGTGATCGGCGGTTCACCGCTGCGCGAGGTTATAAAAAAAGACGACGAAGTGACGATCGTAGTCAGCGACGTCACGCGCAGCTGGATGCACCAGGATCAGGTGATTCCGCTGCTGGTCGATTACCTCCATGATGCAATTGGTGTGGCGTACGGGCAGATGGTGATTCTTATTGCGGTCGGGACGCACCGTCATTCCACGCCGCAGGAGTTGGTAAAGATCTGTTCGCAGGAAGTGGTGGATCGGGTGCGGGTACTCGACCATGATTGTGACGCGCCGGATCTGGTTTATGTCGGCACAACCTCCCGCGGAACCGATGTGCGCGTGAACCCGCTTGTGGTGGGGAGAAAAGTGATTGTCATGGGCGGGACGGTGCATCATATGATGGCCGGTTTTGGCGGCGGACGGAAAAATCTGCTGCCGGGCGTATCCGGGCGCGACTCGATCCGGCAGAACCATCGGCGTGCGCTGGATCCGGAAAAGGCGATGACCGACGCCCGTGTAGGCTGCTGCAAGCTAAAGGATAACCCGATTCATGAGGATATGATGGAGGCCGCGCATCTGGTACATGCCGATTTTGGCATCAATCTCGTCGTGGCGGCGAGCGGCGTACACAGCGGAATTTTTTCCGGCGACATGGACGCTGCCTGGGAGGCAAGCTGTGATTTTCAGAAAAAATGTTATGAAGTCGAGGTAAAGGAACCTGCGGATATCGTCCTCTGTTCCAGCGGCGGCGCCCCGAAGGACATGAACCTTTATCAGGGCTGCAAGGGGATGCTGAATGCCATGCGCGCGCTGAAGCCGGGCGGGGTAATGCTCTGGACCTGCAAGTGCCCGGAGGGCGGCGGCGCTCCTGATTATTTCAGCTGGCTGAAGCCGTTGCAGGAAGGGCATCTGGATCCCTCGCTGCGGGCGGATTTTACGATCGGCGGCTATATCTTTTACCTGACAGTAGAGCAGCTGAAAAAAGCCAGTCATGTCTACACACTGACCGAGCTGGATCCGGAAATGGTTCGCCCCATGGGAATTGAGGCGGGAACCAATCTGGAGGAATTGTTAGGCAAGATCGACTTCACCGGGAAAACGGTGTACGTGCTTCCGTATGCGGGCAGTGTGGTACCGGTATAACGATAGAAGGCAAATGCGGCGCAAAGGAAGGTATCTGCTGGCGCAGATGCGCGGCAGCGCGGGAATCCTGTAAGCCGGATACTGTTTTATCAGTTCAGAGCAGCATCGGAATAAAAACATGGAAGCTGGTCTGAACAGATTTTTAACACGAAAGGAAATTAAAAATGAAAAAGAAATTAGCAGTATGCGCACTTGCGGCGACGATGGCAGCTATGACGGTGTCCGGCACAGCGATGGCGGAGGAGTATAAGGTAGGTATTCTGAAGTATATGGATCATGCGTCTCTGGATCAGATCGAGGACGCAATCCTTGCAGAGCTGGATGCGCTTTCAGAGGAAGGCGAAGACACCTATGTCTATGAGGGCTATGTTTACAACGGCAATGCGGATTCTTCCACAATGATGCAGCAGGCGTCTCAGCTGGTGAATGATGACGACGTGGATATCGTCATCCCGATCGCTAAGATGCCGGTAAGTATTTTGCAGGAAGAGATCGAGGACTCCGGTAAGGATATCCCGATTGTGTTCGCGGCAGTATCTGATCCGGTAGGCTCTGAGCTGGTTGACTCGATGGAGGAGCCGGGCGGAACCATTACGGGAACCAGTGACGCTCTGAACACCGAAGCGATTCTTGACCTGATGTTTATCGCGAATCCAGATCTTTCCAAGGTAGGCCTTCTGTACAGCCTGTCAGAGGACTCTTCGGAGCAGCCGATTGCGGACGCAAAGGCATATCTGGAGGAGAAGGGCATTGAGTATTATGAAACAACCGGAACCAGCATCACGGAAATTCAGCAGGCAGTGGAATCTCTAATTGCGGACGGCGTAGAGGCGATCTTTACCCCGACCGACAATACTGTAATGTCTGCGGAGCTTTCCATCTATGAGACGCTGATCGAGGCTGGCATCCCGCATTACACCGGCGCAGATTCCTTCGCGGTAAACGGTGCGTTTGTCGGCTACGGCGTAGACTATGAACTGCTTGGAAAAGAGACCGCAGATCTGGCCGTTTCCATCCTGCAGGGTGCAGATCCCGCAGAGACCGCAGTTGTCACATTTGACAATGGTATTGTCACCGTCAATACAGAGACAGCGGAAGCGCTCGGCATTGATTACAGCGGATTCGAAGAAGTAGCAACACAGATTGTAGAGGTTGTGACGGCAGAGAGCATGGAGTGATAACGGATATTGTATGAATAAATTCGGCAGGGAAACTCTGTTTTGTTCTGACAGGAGCGAAGCAAGACGCCTGGTATGGAATGTCTGAGGAATGGCAGACAGCAGCCGGATCGATACAGAAAAAGAAAGGCTCGCCTGGGACAGACATAAAATCCCCAGGCGGGCTACTGTCTTATAATATCGTTTTTTTTGTTGATATACTTATGTTTTGTGATATACTTGTGTTTGACGGAAAGAGTAAGATGACTTACGTCGTTTACTATAAATTGGCTCCCGTCAATTAAAGAAAGGAATCGGAATTTTTATGAGTTCAATTATTACACTCTCGGTAGTGACGAATGCTCTGGAATTGGGCATCATCTATGGGCTGATCGCTCTGGCTCTGTTTCTGAGCTACTCCATCTTAAATATTGCGGATCTCTCAACGGACGGCTGCTTTACGCTGGGCTGCGCCGTCGGTGCGCAGGTGGCCATCATGGGCCATCCGATCCTGGCATTGTTCGCGGCCATGGCGGCAGGCGTCTGCTCCGGCTTTATCACGGCGTCGCTGCAGACCCGGCTGGGAGTGGAACCCATCCTTTCCGGAATTATCGTAAACACTGGACTCTACACGATCAACCTGGGTGTAATGGGTTTTTCTTCGAATCTTTCGATTTTCAAAAAAGATACGATCTACAGCCTGTGTAAAGATTTTTTCGGGGCGACCTGGTATAAGCTGATTGTATCGGCAATCATTGTATTGGTGATTTGCCTGCTTCTGGCCTGGTTTCTGGGGACGCGTCTTGGCCTTTCCATCCGCGCGACCGGCGACAATGAAGATATGGTGCGTGCTTCCAGCATTAATCCGGGCTTTACCGTGACGGTAGGTCTGTGCATCT
Organism: Lachnospiraceae bacterium; assembly: GCA_021205305.1. Classification (GTDB taxonomy): domain Bacteria; phylum Bacillota; class Clostridia; order Lachnospirales; family Lachnospiraceae; genus Choladousia. The sequence continues at coordinate 1,426 of JAJPXU010000028.1, read as the reverse complement.
CCGGTTCCCTGACGGCGCTCTCCGGCTGCCTGATCGGGCAGTATCAGAAATCCTGTGACATCAATATGGGCACCGGCATGGTGACCATCGCTCTCGCGAGCCTGATCATTGGCGAAACCCTGTTGGGGAAACGTTCCATCCCGCGGCGTATTGTCGGTGTCCTCGTCGGCAGCTGCGTTTACCGTTTTGTGATTGCGATTGCCCTGCGGCTTCACGTACCGGCGGAGGCGATGAAGCTGGTATCCGCGATTATCGTGGCCATCGCCATTGCCGCTCCGTACCTGAAAGAGCAGGTTGCATTCCAGAAGCGGAAAATCGCGAATGCGGCGCCGGAGAAAGGGGGAAGCCAGTCGTGAAAGAATGGAATGCGGATTTTAACGGTGAAGAAAGATGGAGAGCAGGAAGCGAATGGGATCTCTGCCATGAAAGAATTCGGATAAATGGACACGACTGGGACTTCGGAGAAAATGGAGGTGAATGCCATGTTAAAAATCAATAACGTGAGGAAGGTTTTTAACCCTGGCACGGTCAATGAAAAGACGGCTTTGGCTGGCGTGACGCTGACTGTGAACGACGGTGATTTCGCGACGATCATCGGCAGCAACGGCGCCGGAAAGTCGACCCTTTTTAACTGCATCAGCGGAAACTTTTTTCCGGACGAAGGGCATATTTATCTGGACGACCGCGACATTACCTATGTGCCGGAATACAAGCGTGCGGTCGACATCGGCCGCCTGTTTCAGGACCCAATGAAAGGCACCGCCCCGCATATGACCATCGAGGAAAATCTGGCGCTCGCTTACCTGCGGGTAGCAAAGAAGAAATCAGTTTTTTCCAGAATCACCACCGCGGAGCGGAAAATGTTTCGGGAGCGGCTCGCCCTTCTCGATATGGGGCTTGAGGATCGCATGAAACAGCCCGTTGGTCTTCTCTCCGGCGGACAGCGGCAGGCGCTTACGCTCCTGATGGCTACCCTCGTGCCGACCAAAATCCTGCTTCTTGACGAGCACACAGCGGCACTTGACCCGGCCACAGCAGACAAAGTCATCGATATTACAAAACGCGTCGTGGCGGAAAATCATCTTGCCTGCCTGATGATCACGCACAATATGCATTCCGCTCTCGACATGGGCAACCGGACGCTGATGATGGATTCCGGGCGCATTGTACTTGACATCAGCGGCGAAGAGCGTGCCGGGCTGACTGTAGACGGACTGCTGGAGAAGTTCCGAACCGGGGCGGGTAAGGAACTCGATAACGATCGGATTTTATTTTCAAAAGTGGAATAACAATATAGTCTGCTGGAAAAGACTGAGAAAGAGCCGCCGGGAAGGGCGGCTCTTTTCGTGCGTAGAGCGTGTAAGTTACTGGCTATATTTGCAGAGGCAAATTTGGCTGTGGTGTGACCTATAACGCGGTTCCTTAG
>JAJPXU010000014.1 GCA_021205305.1 Lachnospiraceae bacterium | reverse complement strand
TTTAGCAGGTAAACCTGCACAGTCTGTCTTTTCATTTCGATGCTGTTCTGAACTGATACGAATATTTCAATCCTTCTCTTCATCCTGTTCCAGCAGCCGAAAGGAAAGCTCCAGATAAAAAACTTCTTCCGCATCCTCCAGGTCTGAATGCAGAATTTCTTTTATCTTATCCAGACGGTACAGAAAGGTGCTTCTGTGGATAAAAAGCTCCTTTGCCGTCTGCGTTGCGTTCAGATGCTGGTCGAGGTAGGTTTTCAGGGTCAGCATATATTCGGTGTGGTTTTTCTCGTCCTGCTCTTTCAGGCGAAAAAGTCCCTTATGACAGATCATGTTTGCCGGAAGTCTCTTAGTCGCCTGCTCGAAGATATAAGGCAGCGCTACCTGATCAAAATAATGGATCCACAGATATGGCTTTTTGCGGCTGCCCACATCCAGAGCTGTACGCGCCTGTACATACTGGCGGCGCAGATTCATATGTCCCCGCATGGTTCTGCTATACCCTGCCTTCAGATAACTGTCACGGATAAAATATACCAGCTTTGCGGCCACTTCCTCCTCATCCATGTCAAGACGGGTCAGATTAAAAAAGCTGACCACCTCATCCTGATACAGGAAGCTGACGGAATCCCTGAACAGCTTTTGAATATAATGACAGATCGCTCCTGTCGAAAGCTGTTTTTGATTCAAATAAGTGATCTGCAAAATAAGACAAAGATACTCGTCTCCACTGCCCCACCCTGCCGCGTTAAGCTTACGGCCGATCTGCACATAATCTGCGGTTCGATCCGTCAGGATGCTCTGGAAGATGGTTTCCAGGGTTCCTTTCATAGAAGCAGGCATTTCACGGGAAAGCTGATATTCGAGATGCCCGGCCAGCGTTTCCAGAATACAGATACAGCCCGGCGTGACCGGATTATCGCATTCTGTCAGCACCAGACGATGGGTTGGCCGGCCATTTACAAACAAATTTCGGTTCACGGTACGATAACCGCTGATATAACCCGGATATAATTCAGTGTGCTCCGCCTGTGTGATCTTCTGGTATGCCGTATCCTACAGCAGGGCATTCATATACTCTACATTGACTCCATCCTCCGCAAACAGCCTCGCACGCTCAGGCAGCTTTTCCATATCAGCGTCTGCGATCAGAGAAAAATCCGTGCCCATAACCATCAACGGATTCCCAAGGAATCCGGCGCTTACTTCCAGAACCTTTTCCATTCCGGCATCTCCGGCCAGCAGGCTGATGATAGAGTCTTCCCATTCATCGCAGAGATCAAATACCGCCTGAATATCATTCAGGACAGCTGCTGCGTCATTTGCTGCTATGCATACATACGCGCCACCCGGTCTGTTCTCTTCCGCGGTCCATAGGAAATTGTCAGCAGAATGATTCTCTGCTTCGCTATTATCATTCGCATTTTCTATCAGACAAAATACCAGAAACATTTTATCCGCTAAATATGCGTTTGCGATATCGGTCGCTTCACGCTCTGATGTGACCGGCACCACGCACACGTGCCCCGGCCGCTTATTATAATCTGCGTCCAGACAAAGATAAGGCCGCAGATAACTGTCCCTGCCGGACAAACCCACATGTCCGATCATTCTGTATTTCTTTAAAATCATTTCATAAAGCCATACCGATGAAAGTTTCACTTGCTCTTCCTCGCATAACCATAAGCGTATGCCTGTCCTCACAAACATCCGTATATGTCATTTTTAAGCACCTCCTTGTGAAGACCTAATTCCATTATACCGTTGAATCAATTGCCCGCCAAGTGTTTTTTATTCTTTATCGGAAAATTTTGCTCCCATCACATCTGCTTTTCTCGTCTTCCCTGATTTTGGGCAAAGATAAAAGCACTCAGAAACCACCTTTCTGAATGCTTTACAGAAATTTCTCTTTACTTTTCATGAAACACAAAGCATTATTTATCGCTGTACCAGTTGAAACATTCTCACTGCCCAATTTTGCAGGCTAAAGTCATGGTGCTAACAAATCTGTCATGCTCTTCATGCTGATCAGAATTGTGGATGTATTATGCAGCAACGCCGACGTGGCAGGCGGAAGAATCCCAATCACCCCCAGCAAGATCAGCATCGCATTGAAGCTGATGATCTGCCGGTAATTGGTGTCAATCCGTTTCATAAGCGCGTCGCTGATGCGTTTCAAAGTCACCAGCGCCCAGAGATCGTTCGCAGAGATTGTAATGTCGGCGACCTCCCGCGCGATTGCGGCGCCATCCGCGATTGCGATGCCCACGTCCGCTTCCGACAACGCCGGAGAGTCGTTGATCCCGTCTCCGACCATAATCACATGGCGGCCGTTTTGGTGCTCTTCCTGAATGAATTTTGCCTTATCCTCCGGCAGCACTTCCGCATAATATTCATCCACGCCAATCTGACACGCTACCGCCTGTGCGGTGCGTTCGCTGTCGCCGGTCATCATGACTGCCTTTCCGAGCCCCAGCTTTTTCAATTCACAGATTACCTCCGTCGCTTCAAGCCGAATCGGGTCTTCGATACAGATAACGGCCGAAAGTATGCCTGAAATCGCCAGATAAAGATGGGAATACTCTGCCGGAAGCGCGTGGAATTTCTCCTGTTCTTCCTCTGGAACGATACAACCCTCATCCTCAAAAACAAAATGATAGCTGCCGATTACCGCTTTCTCTCCGTCTACCATGCTGGAAATACCGTGGGCAACCACATATTGCACCTTTGTATGGTGTTCCTCGTGATTCAACCCCTTTTCCATGGCCGCTTTCACCACCGCGTTCGCCATGGAATGCGGATAGTGTTCTTCCAGGCAGGCTGCCAGCCGCAGCATCTCATCCGCCTGCTGCCCATGGAATGGAACCACCTGTGCCACCGTAGGCTCGGCGTGCGTCAGTGTACCGGTCTTATCAAATACAATGGTATCTGCCATGGACACCGCTTCCAGGAATTTTCCACCCTTAACAGTAATCTGATGCGCGCCGCTCTCCCTCATGGCGGAAAGCACTGCCAGAGGCATGGAAAGCTTAAGCGCACAGGAGAAATCAACCATCAGCACTGAGACCGCTTTCGTCACGTTCCGGGTCAGCAGATATGTTAATGCGGTTCCGCCGAGACTGTACGGCACCAGACGATCCGCCAGATGAGCCGCTTTTGCTTCTGTCGCGGATTTCAGCTTTTCGGATTCCTCAATCATGCGCACAATCTTGTCATATTGCGCACTGCCCATGGCCTTCTCCACACGGATCACGCATTCACCTTCTTCGACCACCGTACCCGCATATGCAAGACTGCCTTCCCGCTTTCGGACAGGCATGGATTCCCCGGTGATGGAAGCCTGATTGACCAGGCACTCGCCGCCGGTCACCTTTCCATCAAGCGGGATGATGCCGCCCATACGCACGACGATGCAGTCACCCACCCTGACATCGGATACGGGAACCAAAATCTCCTGTATTTCTGATAGCTCACCATTTGCAGACTCACGGCTTGAAAGCCCGCTGTCTAAAGACTGACCGCCCAAATGGCAGTCGTTTGAAATCGGTCCGCAAGGGATAAGATTTTCCTGCAGGCGCGGTGCTTCCACCCGCATCCAGACCCTGTCCGTCCGCAGGGACATCGTCCGCGCCAGGTCATCGACTGATTTTTTATGCGTCCAGTCTTCCAGTATCTCTCCAAGCTTCAGCAGGAACATGACCGAAGATGCGGTGGCAAAATCCCCCCTTGCCAGCGACACGGCAATCGCTGTCGCATCCAGCGTCTCGACCTGCAGCCTTCCGCTAAAAAGCGCACGGACACCTCGAAAGATGTACTTCACAGACTTTGTCACTGCGACCATTGTCCGCAAGGAAGCCGGTAGAAAAAGCTTCTCGGCAGCTCTGCGCAGAACCATAAACGTAAGCCTGTCCTCAAACTGCCGGTTCAGTTCACGGCCTGTATTTTCCGGCACCAGTTCTTCTGCTCTTTCATAACAGAAACGGCTAAGGGCTGCGATAATGACTGCACGGTCACACGCAAAAAAGATGACCGCATCCCCGGTACGGTCATAAACTTTCACATCGGTCACGCCCTCTGTCGCGCGCAGATAATATTCCAGTATGTCTGCCTGCCGCAGGGTCATGCTGCTTTGTATTGCATGAACCCGCAGCCTGCCTTTTGATTCGTGTAAGATTCTGCATCTCATAATTTATACCGCCGCAGCCTCCGCTTCCTGGCCTTCATACATACCCACAGCATCGGAAGCATCCGGGATATCCTCTGCATTCTCCGCGGCAGCGCGTTGTTCATTGATTTCCTTCGCATCCGCCAGAATATCATCCGCATTCTCCCGGATTGTCGTCGCAGTCGTCATCACACTCTCTTTCGCACGTAATGCCGCGGCAACGGTATGCGTATACGCCTTTTTGGCGTCCTTACTTCCCAGTATCTTTACTCCGGCCGTTCCAAATAAAACACCACCGACAAACAAACCAGCTTTACTCCATGCACTCATGGCTGTCTCCTCCTGTCACTCATTCATTGCATCAAAATGTCTTTACGGATTTGTTGTAGTTATGTATAGCTAATAGAAATTAGGATAGCATAAACAAAGTGATATTTCAACACCATTTTAAAATAAAAATGAATGATCCAACAGGCGTCGCAGATCCGTCTCAAGAAACTCTCTTGTTTCCCGCACATATTCATCAACCTTATAGAGTGTGGCGGTATGGCCGCCTTCTACTTTAACAGCCTTTGCTTTCGGCATAGAAAGAAGCAAATCCGCCTGCGCAGCCTCCGAAAAAGCCTTGTCTGCTTTTGGAAGGACCAGAAGCGTTTTATCATCAAATCTTTTATAATCCGAAAGCTCAAATGGCTTTATGTCTGCCACATTTATGATTAAGCCTGTCATATGCAGGTCAAATTCCTTCGTATATTGCCCATAAATCCAGGCGAAGAAATCCTCCATATATGTTCTGTTAATGGGATTCTCATTTTCCATGCCGACCTGCTTTTTTGACGCCGCAAACAGCATTTTCTTTATCCATGAATAAGGAACAACTTTCATAAGCCCCATCATCACACCGTATGATTTATATTGCTTTTTCAAGTCCGCAATGCTCGAGAGTGACAGGCTGCACGTAGAATATAAAGCCACAGCGGACACCATATCCGAATATCGCCTTGCAATAAGCTGAGCTATAAACCCGCCCAATGAAGCACCGATTAACACGATGTTTTTAATGTCCAGCTTTTTTATAAGCTTCATGATATGATCGGCAAGCTGTTCCAGATCGTTGATTTCCATAGGATAATCAAAGGTAAGAATCCGATAATCCTCTTCCATTTGAATAATATGGTTGAACCAGACATCTGAAATCCCCGTGCCGCCTACAAGATACACCAGCGTATACCTGGCGTCAGCTTTCCCGCACAAAAGATAACGGGTGCTAATCCCATCTATTTTTTCCTCTGCAAAGGGGTGCGTTTTGCCAAACCTTTGTATTTCTTCTGCAAATGCCATACTTTCCTCCTTCCCCAACAAGCACTACGATCCTGTTTGACAGATTACGCACAAACGGAATCCTTCCGATTACCCTGTAAACAGGCGCTATGACCTCCATGCCCTCCACAAGACTATGTTCTTCCACAAACGTAAAATCCAGCAGCAGCGCTGCCAGTGACTTACCGTTCTTCACACCCCAGGTGAACTTCGCATGGCTGCCTTCAATAGACTTCTCCTTTACCGCCTTTACGATGAAAGGAGTCATGGTTTCTACAAACACCGTAACATCCGGAAAATGCACTGCAATAATGGCGAAAATCTGTTTGACATCTGGTTCCGTCAAATACATAGTCAGCCCTTCCATGATGACCAGCACAGGCTTCCCATCGGCAGCGATACCATTCGCCCAGCGCGCATCCATAGCGGAAGCGGAAATCTGGGTAATCATCCCCTCCTCCGGCAGCAGCTTCTCTCGCAAGGCCATTACTTCCGGCAAGTCCAGATTGTACCAATGGGAATAGCCTTGCATCCGATAGCAGCGGGTGTCCAGACCGCAGGCGATATTGATCACTACAGCATCCTGAGATTTTTGCAGATACAGCTTTACCATCCGGTCAAGCACCAGCGTCCGGGCAATGACACCGCTGGACATGGTTTTATCCTTTTCCGCCAGAGAAAAATCGTAATCCAGGCGGGAGACGAGCGCCACGGCCTTTTCATCTGCGATTTTATGGTTTGGCTTTTGCGTTTCCTGCGCGCGGGCGTACACGGTCTGCAGCATGGTTGCCGGCACGCCGGTCAATGTGATTTTTTCCATATTTTATCGTCTCCTTTGCCTGTTCTGCTTCTACTGCGCTCTATTCAGCCTCTTTTGCTCTTTTAGTCTGTATGTCTTTCTTCACGATTTATTCCTCCACCAACCACTTATTAAACTCTGTACTCTTTCTTCTGTGTATTTACCAAATCCACGTCATCATCAGGGAAATGATGACTCCTCCCACGGCAAACACCGGAAGCATGGGCAGCATAACCTTCACATGGAACCATTTTTGATGATACGCTCGGTCCATGTGCTCCGTTCCCGGCAGGCGCACCCGTTTGATGTTGGCAAACAGCACCCAGTCGAGAAAGCAAGTATCAAACGCCGCCAGCACAATCATGTAACCATACACCAACAGAAGCCCATCTACGAAGGCTTCCGCTCCCGCTATATGGGCCATCCACGCAAACACAAACAAAAATGCGATGATACCGATGCTTTTCCGGAAAATTGTGAGGAATGTCATCTTTACCTTTACTGCTTCCTTGCGCTGGGAGGAATAATATTGTGCCTGAATTTCCGGCGGATAATCGCCAATGAAGGATACAGGATTGACCAGCAGCATCCCGAAAACAAACAAACCGAAAACGGCGCACATCACAACGCACTCAAGAATATAGACGGAAACGCTCATATCGTTCTCTCCCTCTACCAGTCGTTAGTATTAGCTAACTCACATTTTAACAGATACCAGAGAAGAAATCAATACAAAACCTGAACATTTGCACACCAAAACAGAGACCATCAAAAACTCCTCATTATTGGTGGTATCTCCAGTCAGACATCCGCTTCTTACAATTCTACAAACTCGACAAAGTTGTAATAAATCTTAATCTCACGTTCACCCTGGCTGTTCACCATCTTGCGTTCGCCAACCCCAATTCGGTTGATGAGCCGTAGCAGGATGGTGGGAACCCTATCAGAGCCAGTGATACAATACAGTTTGCCGGGATAGAAGCCGCCTCAAAACAAAAAATCGCCGCCGCAGTCTGCGAATATCAGGTAGACTACGACGGCGAATATTATGTAATTTCCCTCGTTTTTTGCAGGAGACAGCGCAAATTGTGAAGCAGGTGGAGCCAGATACTTTCAAATCAACTTCTTACACAAGCGGCTGCCATCTGTGAAGTGATTATAAGGAAAAGAATCAAGTGAGCTGTTATGCGTCAGAAAAGCGTTGCATCTTGTACTTTTCACACTGACTGCAGCCCTCCTCCATTACCACCAATCTCTGAAATGTCTCATCGCTGATGATATGTTCGATCTGGCAAGCCTCAATATCCGCCTGTTGTTCATCCACGCCTATCTCGCATAGCATCTTTTTCAGAAGCGAGTGCTTCTGAAACGTGTATTCTGCGATTTTCTTTCCTTCTTCTGTCAGTTCCAGTAATCCGGCATGAGTAACCTGAAGCAGATTTTCCGCCTTCATTTTTGACACGGCCACGCTGACGCTTGCCTTGGTATAACCAAGCTCTTCTGCCAGGTCTACGGAACGGCAGTAGCCTTTTCTCTGATTGACCACATAGATTCCTTCCAGATAATCCTCCTGGGATTCGTTATGGCGTTTTTCCTGCATGGGTTCCCCCTTTCCCGGTCATAAACGAACAGTCACCCGATGGCCTCTGTACAAACCTTTGCGATACGCTTTGCCAGAGCGAGAATCGTCCAAATTGGTGGATTTCCCATTGACTCCGGCAGCAGCGTGGCGTCGGCAATATACAGATTTTCAGGTAAGCGCCGATTGTGAAAGCTCTTTGATTCCTCCGAAGTCAGCGGCAGCATCCCGCCAGGATGTCCTGCGTTAAGTGTTCCAAGGAATATATCATTCTCAGCAACGCCCATCTTTCCCAGAATCGCCTTACAGTCAGACACACCGGCTTTCAGCCGCTCCTGGTCTGTTAGTGTCAGCTCCTTTTCTACCTTGTGGCTGTGGCTGGCGCCAAAGCTGGAATCTGAAAGCTTTATCATGATACTGAGTATATCTTTGGACGGCAGACGCCAGGACTTATTGAAGAAAAAGCTGAGATAGTCCATGTAGGGAGAGAGCATATAGCCATCTCTCTGCATGACGAATGGCATGGAGATATGATGATCCTGCCCCGCTCCCGGATACTGTACAGCTACGCAAAGTACGGGATCGACGAAAAGCGTGGCCTCGCAGGTGATCCCGGAGGACTCCAGAATGAGTGGCGTCCCCAGTCCTCCGGCAGCCAGGACTACCAGATCGGCGCTGTAAGTCGTCTGCTTCCCGCCTTCTTTTGCGTAGACGGTATGTACGGTATTGCCATTGCGGTCAATGCCGAGCTTTGTCACCTTGCAGTTGGTTTTCAGTACGGCTCCCTTTTCGATGCTCTCTGCCAGTAGCTTGCGGCTGTCCCATTTTGCCCCTGTACGGCACCCCAGCACACAACGCCCGCAATGGACGCAGCGGTTAAAGTCCACCAGCTTTCCAGTAGGCGTTGGCTTGAATCCCAGCTGTACGCAGGCGTCAAAAAGGGCTTTCGTCTGGGATGACCAATATTTCTCGTGGTCAGTGGACAGAGGAATCTCCTGCGCAAGCTCCTCAAATTCCTCATCCAGATGGATACCCAATTTCACTAAACCCTTATCATACCGCAGTGCGCTGCCGGTGGCGAGAGTCGTGGTGCCGCCCGTGCATCGGCCATGTACCATTACCATATCCGAGGTGGCCTTTTGCACCCGCATAGCAGGGAACAGCATAGAGATCATCCGCTCATCCAGAAACAGCCCGGTCTTACGAAGCCCAGCCAGCTTGTCTACAGAAAAGGCAAAGGGCTTAAACTCACTCCCGGTCTCCAATATCGTCACCTGAAAATGGCCTTGCATCTCTTTGGCTATCATAGCGCCCCCAGCGCCGGAGCCTATCACAATCGCTTTTTTCATTCTAACAGCTCCTCCTTCCTGGCCTGTATGTCTTATTCTTCATCTGAAATCAGCCCGGCATACGTCATAGCCCTCTGTGATACGCTCGCGAAATGTCAGCTTGCCGTTCTGATAAATGCCTGCAAAAATGCCCTGGTCGATGGCAGAAATGAGGTCGCAAATTTCTGGTGTATAGAAGTCACTGAAATAACATTTGCGAACACAAACTGTTCCGGGAGCTTCTCCTTCCATCTGAATCCTTATGTTATGATAGAGCAATGTAATAACAGCAAAACATTCCTTTTCATCTTTCGGCTTCAGCCACCGGCAAATCTGATTTCCGAGAGCATAGGCCATTTCATACAGCTTCTGATGCAGCGTTTCGAGGTTATCCCCGTGTTGTATGGCTCGCATGCCTTCTTTTGCTGTGAACTGTGCGTAGACTTTCAACAGTTCCGGAGTGGAACGTCCGGCAGCCTTCGGCACTTCTGCACCGAAGGCTTTTGCCGTTTGCCGCATCAGGATTTGTAATTCGAGGTATGCGCCGAACCTGCCGGACAATGCGCGATAAATCAACCGGTTCATCACAGCGCTCCTATCAGGATGACATCCCCAACCATGGTGGCCTTGGGCTTATACAACCCGTCAATCGTCTCCTGGTGCAGTTCCATGATATTGTTTCGGCGCAGTTTCAAATTGGGAGTCAGCTCTCCGGTAGAGATTTTCAATGAGCCGGACATCAGTGCATACCGTTTGACCTGCTCCGGATGGGAAAGCTGTTCGTTGACAGCCCGGACCTCAGCCATCAGTGTCGCTTCATCCGGAGCCAACTTTTCATCCTCTGGCCAGAGCAGAGCGATGCAATAGGGCCGCTGTTCGCCCACCAGCAGAGCCTCGCTGATGCCGGGAATGTCCCGCAAAAGGGTCTCCACCTTTTGCAGATTGATATTCTTTCCGTAGGAGTTGATGAGGATTTCTTTCTTCCGTCCGATGATTTGAAGATGGCCGTTTGCCGTAATCGCACCCAAGTCGCCAGTATGTAAGCGGTTGTCTTCACGGCCATCATAGGCCATAGCCACCTGGGGGCCTTCCACCAAAATCTCGCCGTCCTCCGCCAATGTCACCTTCGTCTCCGGCAACGGAGGACCAACGGTCGTGATGTCGTTGGCACCCAGCCGGTTCAGGGTAATGAGCGGTGCTTCTGTCAATCCATAGGCGTCGTGAATCTCAATGCCCAGCTCCCTGAAATCCTCCAGGAGCTTTTGACTGACCGGCGCAGAGCCGACGATGAGCTGGTCACACCGATCCAGTCCGGCTTTTTTCAGCAGCGACCTTCTCAAAATCGGGCGCAGGATTTTCTTAAAAAAAACGCTTTTACTGGAAATATAGATGCTTCCCAGCTTATTTTGGGCCAGCTGATCCCAAATCTTCTCGTAAAATCTGGGGATGGAGAAGAAAATCGTCGGCCTGACCTTGGGCAGCGTCTCCGCCAGCTTGTCAAAATCATTGAGGAAATAGA
>JAJPXU010000075.1 GCA_021205305.1 Lachnospiraceae bacterium | reverse complement strand
AGCTGGTCTGACCGGTCAGCCAGGTCTCATCACACGACGCACCCGTCTGCTCCGCGATCATTGCGGCAATCTCATTATCACTGTTGATTTCTGAACCAGACATTGCAAAAAATGCACTGAATTCAACGGTTCCTTCATCCGCCATCGCGGTCAGTGTCGTAAACTGTCCCATCATGCCGCCCAGACTACCGGCTACCATCATTCCCGCAGCACTGGCTGCTGTCCCCTGCAGGAATTCTTTTCTGGATATCTTTTTCTGTGACATACTTCAATCCTCCTTAAGCTTTTTTAGATAAACGTATTTTATCTGACATCCAATCATTCTGTAACCGGAGGAATCCCACAAAAAAACCGGACAAACTTCAGTTTATCCGGTTGCATAGATGGTCTCTGAAAGGGATTCAGTTCCATAATCACCGCAGCCTCTCAGCCACGGTTTTTTCGATATTTCGAAGGCGTACAGCCCTTGCGCTCAATGAATTTATTGACAAAATAATCCGTATCGAGATACCCGACCTCCTCCGCGACCTGGCTGATTTTTTTATCGGTCTTCAGCAAAAGCTCCGCCGCCTTGCAGATCCGATAATTCGACAGATAGTCTTTGAAAGACTGCCCGTACTGCTTTCGAAAAATCTGTCCGAGATAAGAACTGTTCACATAATATTTCTGTCCCAGCTCTCGCAGCGTCAGATTTTCCGCATAGTGCTCACAGATTTCCTTCTCCACCATTGCAAGTACGCCAGAGGACACGTTCTGCCGCAGCTGAACCAGATAATTCGCGTACTCACAGGCAAATTTCCGCAGGTAGGTCCGATTGCCTTTTGACAGCTCTGTCTGGCTGATATGCTCGTTCATATAAAGCATCACTTCATCCTGCCGAACCGTCTCATCCTGCGCTATCGCCAGGTGAATCAGCTGAAACAAAAGATAATTCGTATTCATCGCTATCATCTTTTCCGAAAAGACCGCCTTACTCATCTCCTCGTAAAAATCATCCACACTCTTATAGATGGCTGCTCTGTCGTTCAGCTCAATTGCCTGCAGCAAACGATCCAGATTTTCCTTGCACAAACAAAAAGACTCCGACTCCGTGAATTGTATCTCTTCTTCGTAATAATAGATTTTCTGGAGCGTGCCAAACCGCACAAAATTGCGCAGGGTGCAGGCAGATGTATAGGAAGTGGAAATTCTAGAAATCGCCTCTACCCGCTTTCCTACGAGGATAAACACCGGCATTTCCATATTTTTTGAAATTTCACCCAGCATCTCCTCCATGAATTCTTCCAGTGTTTCTTTTCCGTCAAGAAACATAGGATCGCAGCAGAGAAAGCCAACTTCATTCTCTTCCTCACAGTCCGCAATATCGCGAATACAATATTCTTTCATGCCCCCCCGTCGGAACAGGAATCGTTCGCAGTTTTCCGCCAGACGCTCCCGCAGCGCAGCTACCTCCTGATCCGCCATCTCCTCCAGCATGGCAATATTTCCCATATGAATATGAACGTAGCGAAGTCCGCTGCTTAATTCCATATTTTCCTGCACAAACTGTGCCTGGTTTTCCGTATATTTTCCCCGGATCAGGGCGATCAGACTCTGAGAGAGATAAGCCTGCCGCATTTTCCGCGCGTCTTCCGCGTGTTGCTTGGATCTCGCACGGTCACTCGCCGCGCTCCGCAGGCATTCGAGCAGCCCGCTTTTCTGAACCGGCTTCAGAATGTAATCCATGCAGGAATAGCGGATGGCGCTCTGCGCATAGTGAAAGTCGTTGTATCCGCTCAGGATAATAAAATACGCATCCGAAATCTGCTGCTCCCGGATGGTTTTCAGCAACTCCAGCCCTGTCATAACCGGCATCTTGATATCCGCGATAATCAGATCAACCGGATGCGTTTCCAGATACGTGAGCGCTTCCTGCCCATTCGCGCACATCCGGACAATTTCATACCCCTCCGCTTCCCAGTCGACTAACACAGACAGTCCCTGCACAATGACCGGCTCATCATCTACCAGCAGTACCTTCATCTTCATAAGCATCCTCTTTCTTTTCAAGCGCCTCAATCGGAGTCCGGAGCAGGAAAAAGGTTCCCACCCCTTTCTCACTCTCCAGTTCAAATTCCACCATGCCCTTCGTCCACATCCGCATTCGCAGACAGGCATTGATCATCCCGACGTGTTTGCTGTTCACCAGTTCCTCTATTTCGCTGATTCGCATTTTTTCCAGGATGGAAGCCACCTGCGCCTCTTCCATCCCCACACCGGTATCTTCCACTTCCATGCAGACCCAGTCGTCCTTTCGGTACACACGTATGTAAATCCATACCTGAGATGGCTTCTTTTCAATCCCGTGCACGCAGGCATTTTCCACAAAAGTCGCAATCGTCAGGCGTGGAATGTAGAGATCCTCACATTCCTTTTCCAGCTCAATTTCATAGGAAAACCGTTCCCCATAACGATACTGCTGTAGCTTCAGATACGCATCTACAAACCGAAGCTCCTCAATCACGCGTATGGAATCCTCCGACCAGTTTACATTTTGCCTTTGGAGAAGCGCCAGCCGTTCAATCATCTCCGCCGTTTCATCCTCTTTTTTCAAAATGCTGTGCATCCGGATGCTCTCCAGTACATTAAAAAGAAAATGCGGATTGATCTGGCTGTGCAGGGCCAGAAGTTCCGCCCTCTGCCGGGCGAGAACCATTTCCTGGCGCTCCAGCTTATCCTTGTAAGCGGCCTGGATCAGCTCCTGCTGCCGCCTGACCATCCGGTTGTAATTGCGCATCAGGCCGCCGATCTCATCGTTGCCCCGGACATTTTCGATTTCCTTTAAGCTGTCCGAATTCACCTGTTCAAAGGCTCCGCCCAGCTCCTGGATGCGGGTTGTCAGGGAACGGTTGATCGCGAACGTCAGAAACAGGGGCAGCAGCAGATTCACGGCAATCAACGGCAGAATCCACGGCAACTGCTCCCAGAGAAAGGCCAGGATGGAATTTTCCGGCTCCATCACCAGAATTCGAAAGGTCATTCCATAGACGGAATAATCCATCTCATAGCCAACCCTTTCATTCCCTGAGAAGCTCTCAAAATCCTCCTTTGTGGAGGAATGGCCGTCATTTGAATACAAAATCGTATCCCCGGAACAAATGTAAACCGACAGGTCATAATTCATGTTTGTGAGACTGCGCACCAGCGTGCTGTAATCCAGGTCCATCCGCGCCAGCTTTTCGCTCTGGAGATCTTTGTAGTAATTCAGCCTGCGCACCAGGCAGACCTTTCTCTGCGAGGAAGCGGAAGGGTCACTCTCACCCACGTAGTAAAAGCACAACGCCATATCCAGATCAGAAATCTCCAGCTGCTGATACCACTCGGTATCCATTGCGTCCGACAGGCTGTAAAAATGGCCGCCATTGACAATCGTATCGTTATCCCCATACAGCACCATCCAGCCATCCCCGGAGGCTGTGCTTCCAGTTGCAAAATAGGCCATATCCGCAATTTCCAGGCTCGCTTCCCAGAAATCCAGCGTCGACTCATAATTCTGTTCCAAAAAATCGTTTAATGTGCGGTTAAGATAGACGCTGGTAATTTCATTGGCCGCTTCCTCCAGCGTATACGACAGGTCATATTGCACGGCGCTCGCCATATTTTCCATTCTGTTTTGCAGCTCTGCCGTCTCATTTCTCAGGAAGAGAAACAGGATAATTCCATCCGTCAGAAAAAGCGGCACCAGGACACAGAAAAGATAAAACAAGATCAGCTTCTTTTTGAAATTCAGATTATTCAGTTTTTCTTCCAACGCCTGGAACATTCTGAGTACCCCCGAACCCTTTTCTTCTGAAACTCGTCAAGCACTCCGTGCAGCGGATATCACTGCACCGCTGCGTGGAAAAGCCGATGGCTACGTGCTTCGCACTCTCGCCATTGAGAACGCTTTTACAGTAAATGCATCGCCCCTGCCAGCATTCCCGCCAGTGTCCCGCTCACATAGAGAACCAGCGTAAACAGCAAATTCTGCCGCTGATTTCCATTTTCCCGGAACAGAACCAGCAGTCCGGTACCGGCTCCGCAGAGCAGCCCGGCGAACAGCGCCCCGCTCGCGAGCACACCCTCCAGATAAAGCTGTGTAATCAGCACGGACGCCGCACAATTCGGAATCATGCCGATCAGTCCCGCCAGAGCGGCCTGAATGCCCGGAATTGCGAAAATGCCTCTGGAAAACGCCGTTCCCTGGAACCAGTCCATCCCAAAGCCAAGCACCAGTGCGATCAGGAAAAGGAAGACGGCCGTCTGCCCGGTATGATGGACTGCCGCCCGGAAAATCCCCTGCTCTTCGCACTGGCAATGTCCGTGTTCGCATATGTGGTGAATCGCGTCCTCACTGCCAATACCATGCAGATCTCTTTCCGTTTTTTTGTTCCGTCTGTAATTCCGGTTCTCATCCTCATTCAAATCTGAGTCCGTCTCACCCATTCGATACCGCTTTTTTCCCACTCCGTTTGAGGTATTTCGCTGAAACGCACGGCTAATTTTCGCAGGTTTTATGACAGCCGGTTCCCACAGCTTCAGCCGTACCGCTGCGAAATCCGCCAGCAGTCCAAGCACAGCTCCGGCAATCACCTTCACCGTCAGAACCCGAATAATAATATTCGCGCCAATCCCCTGTGAAAGCATCAAGGGGAGCATTTCATCCGAAGTCGACAAAAATACCGCCAGAAGCGTCCCCGGCGAGATTACCCGCGCGGCAAACAGCCCCGCAGCCGCCGCGGAAAATCCGCACTGCGGTATTATCCCAATCAGGCTGCCGAGTACCGGTCCGGCCCACCCAGCTCCATAAATCCAAGTCTTCGCGCTGTCGCTCATGCAATGCTCAATATACTCCACCGCCAGGTATGGCAAAAACAAAAATGGCAGAAGCTTTAAGCTATCGATGAGGCAGTCTAGTATTACGTCAATCATATAATGTCCTATGTCTTCTATCTTTCTACTACAGGAGTTTAAACTACCGCTTCCACCAGTGTCTTATCTCCCAAAACAATATCTTTTATACCGATCTGTTTATTTTTATTGAAGCAGAAGCTCAGCATATACCCTTTCTTTAAATGAAAATAATCCAGATAATCCGCCAGCTGGTCTTCCCCGCGCTGGTTATAAGCATTTCCCCGCCAGATTTTTAACTCTATGATAAATTGTTCCCCGCGATAATCAATGACGAGATCTGTCCTTTCCCGGTTTCTTGTTTCCGCTTCTACATAGCAATTTCCCACACCATTAATAATCGGCTTCAAATACAGCATAAAATAGCGTCTTCCGACATCCTCCAGAAAAATCGCATCCTGATCCCCATAGAAATAATTAAAGCTTTCAACGAACCGTTCCAATACAAGTCTGATATTCAGATGGCCGCCTGCGACAAATCTGTTTTTCTCCTGAACGCCAACATCGTACATCTTACTGTCCATATATTCTTCTGAAATAAACCAGTTATATAACACGGTTTCAAAAATCCGGTTGGAAATGACAGCCGATCCATTTGCATTTTTTACAAATCCAAACATCGCTGCTATTTCGATATACTCATTCAATTCATTATACTGTACCTGCTTTCCCGTAAAAAGCAATTCATACAATGTTGTCCGAAGCATAGGATAATCCCTCACTTTGCCAGTCAGAGACTGGAACAGTGCGTTGGATTCATTCAACAGAAGCTTTACTGCTTCCAGAAAACCGGATTGCGTCCAGACATCTGAAATGGTCTGAAATGCTCCGGTCTCTGCTACTTTCTCATCCATAAGTTTGCATAATCGAGAAACCAGAAAAGGATATCCTGATGTATAACCAAAAATCAGCTCTGCTATACCATTGACATCCATTCCTGTATGGTGATCCATCTCATATTGTCTAAGCATTCCAGCGATATCTTCTTTTGAAAAGCTCATCCCTACGTCAAACTTAGCCGCTATATTCCACGGGCTATTCTGTTTATGCTCTGAATCTGCCGCGGCTCTGAATCGCGAAGCGATTTTTGCATCAGAGCCGCAAGCTGCCTCCGAACGCAGGTGAGGTGGCGTCTCCTTGCGGATTTTTCTTTTCAAATTACGGATGTCATAGAGTCCCGCCAGAATTACAGACTGAAAAGTAGGCATCGTATCCCGGTCAAGATAATATGCCCTCAGCTGCGCCAGAAAATCCAGAAACACCTGATTATTGGACGCAGTATCCACTTCATCAATAATCAAAACCAACGGTTTGTCAGAAAATTCACACCAGTCGCTGAAACAAAAGAACAGGTCTCCAAGTTTAAACGCTCTGCCTGGCTGTTCGATCTGCTCAATTCCAGCCAGCTGTTTTATTTTCTGGAAAGATTCATTCGGTATTCCAGTCATTCGCCGGATCACTCTGTAAACCTCTCTTGCCAACCCATTCACAAAATCAGACTCGCTTGCAAAATCCGCGGTACTCATTTTCTGAAAATCAAGACTTATCACCACATAATCATTTTCCAGATATTTCGCAAGTGCGCGCAGTGTTGTTGTCTTTCCATATTGCCTGGCCCGGTTAATAGAAAAATAATCTCCGGCATCCACCATCTTTTTGATTTCTTTCAGTCTGGATTCCAGATCAACCATATAATGCCTTACCGGATTACATGCCCCCGTAACATTAAATGTTTTTGGCATCTGCTATCACACCTCCCAATATAGTATATGGCGATTCTTTGTATTCCGGACAGTACCTCGCACCTGCTGCGAGGTACGTATGAAAATGTATATTTTATAGTGAACGACAAAATTCTTTTGTCATTCACTATATATGATGCACACAGACGCGCGAGGAATGGCTGCTTGCGCAGCCCCGCGTCTGGCGCAAAGTAAAACGACTTACGTCGTTTACTATAAAATAAGATACTCATTTACATCCGCTCCGGCGCCTCAAAGCCCAGCAGGTCAATGCCGGTCTCCAGCACGCGCTTTGTCAGGTCAAGCAGAGCGATCCAGCCGCTTTTTTGTGCCTCGTCTTCACAGGCCAGGATTTTCGTCTCATGGTAGAAGCGGTTCAGCGCGTTCGAGAGATCATAGATAAAGGAACAGATCTTGTGCGGCGCCAGCTCCTCGGAGGCCTGCTCGATGACACTGTTCAGCTTCGCAAGCTCCAGCATCAGAGCTTTCTCACTATCGCTCGCCGGGGCAAGGATTTCCCTCGGCAGTGTTATTTCACTCTCGGGTTTCTGCGCAGCGACCGACTGTGCATCCATCACATTCCCATTCTCGGGTATGCCGTTCATCGAAGCAGCTACCTGCGCGCGATACTTATTCAAAATCGATTTAATCCGCACAATCGTATAAAGGATATACGGACCGGTATTCCCCTCGAAGGAAGTAAACTTGTCCACATCGAACACATAATCCTTGGAGGCCTGGTTGGAGAGATCACCGTATTTGATCGCGGAAAGACCGACCAGTGCTGCCGTCTCCCGCGCCTCTGTGGGATCTGCCTCATGGTTCTCCATGATCTTTTTGTACATCTCTTCGTCAATTTCAGCGATTAGCCGCTCCAGACGCATCACGCCGCCCTCACGGGTCTTGAACGGCTTGCCGTCCTTGCCGTTCATGGTGCCGAATCCAAGAAACTCCAGTTCGGTATCCTCATTCACCAGCCCGGTCTTGCGCGCGCAGCGGAAGACCTGCGTAAAGTGCATCTCCTGACGCTTATCCACCACGTAAATGATCTCGTCGGGATGATACGTCTGCATACGGTCGATAATCGTTGCCAGATCCGTCGTCGTATAAAGAGCGGCTCCGTCTGATTTTAAAATCATACAGGGAGGAACCTCTTTCGTGTCACTCTCCTCCTTGATGTCTACGATCAGCGCGCCCTGATCCTCGTATGCGTATCCATCCCGCTTCATAGCCTCCACCATATCCGGGATAAAGGGTTGCGCGTCCGACTCCTTTTTCCAGAGGTCAAATTCCACATTCAGGTTATCATAATTCTTTTTCAGGTCGGCAATCGACACATTCAGAATGTGCTGCCACAGTGCGCGGTAGCCGCGCTCCCCGTCCTGCAGCTTTGCCGTCGCCTCCAGGGCTTCGTTTTTATAGGCCTCATCCTCTTTCGATTTCCCGCTGGCAAACGGATAAATCTCCTCCAGCTCCGAGATCGTAAACGGCGCTTCTTCGGGATATTCGCCCTCAAACGATTCATCAAAATACGGCAGAGACGGATTGCGGTGGCGCACCTCCGTAATAATCAGTCCCATCTGCAGACCCCAGTCGCCCAGATGTACATCCCCGATCACCTTGTGTCCAGCGAAACGGCAGATGCGTTTCACACTCTCTCCGATAATCGCCGAGCGCAGATGTCCCACATGAAGCGGCTTCGCGACATTTGCCCCGCCAAAGTCAATGATAATGGTCTTCGGCTGCTCCGCCTTCTCCACGGACAGATCCGGATCCGCTGCCATCTGATCCAGATATCCGGCCAGATAGCTGCCCGACACCCGTAGATTGATAAATCCGGGATTGACCGCTTCCACTCTCTCAAATACCGGATTCCCCGCCAGCTTTTCCACTACCTCCTTCGCGATGAGAATCGGCGCCTTCTGGTATTTCTTCTTCGCCGCCATCGCGCCATTACACTGATACTCGCACAGATCCGGGCGGTTCGAAATGCCCGTCTTGCCATACGCGGCCTCATAGCCACACGCCTCAAACGCCGCCGACACCTCGCGGCTGATTAAATCCAGAAATTTTTTCATGATATTACTCCTCGTCTATTTATACTTTCCTGGCTTCCTGTTCCCTTTATCTGACCTGTTTCACAAAAACCCGCCATAACGGGTCGGCAGGCTTCTCCATTAAGAAGCCCCCGTTTTTATTCTCTGCTTTCCTTGCGGCTCAGCTCCGCAATAATATGCTCCTTCTGCCGCGCGATATGGCGGCTCGTCGCCTCCAGCGCCTTCTGCTCATCGCACGCCTCCAGCGCCTGCAAAATTTCCTCATGCTCCTGCGCCAGGACCTGATGCGACTCCTTATCCTTCAGGTATTCCATGCGGTAACGGTACATCTGCTCCCGCAGATTGTTTAAAATCTGAATGAGACGTTTATTCCCGGTCGCGTTGTAAATGGCGTCATGAAATTTCATGTCAGCCTCCGCGCACGCTACCACATCATCGCCGTCCAGCGTTCTGCAAAATTCCGCGGCCAGCGTTTTCAGCTCATCCAGCTGCTCCTTCGTCAGCTTTTTACAGATAATCTGAACTGCCAGCTCCTCCAGGGCCAGGCGAACCTCCAGCACATCCTCCAGGTCAGAAACCGTAATCTCTGCGACCACCGCGCCTTTTCGCGGGATGGTGGTGACCAGCCCCTCCAGCTCCAGCATCCGAAGTGCCTCCCGCACCGGCGTCCGGCTGACGCCGAGCTTCTTGGCCAGATGAATCTCCATCAGGCGCTCTCCCGGACGAATCTCGCCTCTCAGAATCGCCTGCCGCAATGTCTGAAACACGACATCCCGAAGAGGAAGATACTCGTTCATTTCCAAATGTAAGGTCTCAATCATATCGTTTTTCTCCTGTCTTCCGGATTACGTAACTGTTCCGTATCTTCACAACCAGTGCGAAGTAGTGTTCTGAATCGTTGCCGGTAACTTCCATGTCTGCAATCTTATGCCACCGTTTCCGCTGTATAAAACTCCGTGAGATACACCTCTCCTGCCAATTCACCCTTTGAAAACTCTGTGTAAGCTTCCCTGGCCTTTTCCGGATCATCAAACAGACCAAACACCGTTGGGCCGCTCCCGCTCATCATGGCATTCACCGCGCCGCAGCGCATCATCTGCTCCCGGATTTCCCCAATGACCGGAAAAGCGGGAATCGTCACCGTTTCCAGCACATTTCCCATCAATTCCGCCATCCGGTACAGATCTCCCTCCCGGATCGCCTGCACCTGCGCATCAATATCCGGATGCTGGATGCTCTGCGCATCCTCGTCACCCAACCGCAGATTCGAATACACAAACTTTGTCGAAACCTGAATCGGCGGCTTTGCGAGAAGCACATACGCCCGCGGCGCCTGAGGCAGACGGGTCAGCCGCTCTCCGATGCCCTCCGCGAGAGCCGTTCCCCCCATAATACAATAGGGGACATCCGCCCCAATCCTCACGCCGCGCTCCATCAACTCCCGCTCATCAAGACCAATGTTAAACAGCTGATTCACACCCCGAAGCACCGCCGCCGCATCCGTACTTCCGCCCGCCAGACCCGCGGCGACCGGAATCCTTTTCATCAACATAATATCCAGTCCCCGCCGAATAGCAAACTCGTCCATCAGAAGCGCTGCCGCCCGATAAGCAAGATTATGCGAATCCGCTGGCACAAGACCTTCGCCGCCCTGCACACAGAGACGAATTGCCGCGCCGCTTCCTTCCGTGCCGCCTCTGATCACATCAACGCCTGGTTCCGTCGCTCGCAATGCTATTTCATCGTATAGGTCTATGGTCTGCATCACCATACGCAGATCGTGGTACCCATCCGGGCGCTTCCGCAGCACATCCAGACCCAGGTTAATCTTCGCCCTTGCTCTCCATGTCAGCTGATCCATTCTCCACTCCATTTCCATTCACGCGCTTCGTTTTCTGCGCGAATGTTTTCTTTTGTATACAATATACCATATTCTAACTGGTGCTCGATTTCTTGTCAATATGCGTTTCTATACTTTTCCTTTATCTACAGATAATCACGATACTTCTAACGCTTCAATCGAATTTCCGTGATGACTTTCATATTTTTAAAGAGGTTTTTTCGATTTCACCCGCTCAGTGT
>JAJPXU010000077.1 GCA_021205305.1 Lachnospiraceae bacterium | reverse complement strand
CGAGCGCCACTGGCGCTCAGCACCTGTCTTTTCATTTCGATGCTGTTCTGAACTGGTACAAAAAAATTAAATTTCCCTCTTGTTTTTTTTAAAAAAGCGTGTATAATTGCTTGTGTTCGACACAAGAATATACGGAAGTATGGAAGTATAGCTCAGCTGGGATGAGCGTTCGCCTCACACGCGAGAGGTCAGGAGTTCGAGCCTCCTTACTTCCACTTATATGGGCTTGTAGCTCAGCTGGGAGAGCGTTCGGTTCGCATCCGAGAGGTCGAGGGTTCGAATCCCTTCAGGTCCATGTGAAAAGGCTTTGATCATTAGTATGGTCAGAGCTTTTTTGTTGTCTATAACCTAATCCCTTTTTTTCTTATCTTTTCCTTAACTCCATTGACAGATGACAGTTCCCATGCTAATGTCCAGGTGTACTAGTAAAGTTAGTACACCTGGAGGTGAAGCTATGATAGGGATTGATTTGCAGAATCGCCGTCCGATCTATGAACAGATTACGGAGCGGTTTGAAACCCTGATTGTAAACGGCGTACTGGAGCCGGACAGTCAGATGCCTTCTGTGCGTTCCCTTGCGATGGAGCTCTCGATTAATCCAAACACGATACAGAAAGCCTACAGTATGCTGGAACAGGAAGGCTATATTTATCCGGTGAAAGGCCGGGGAAATTTTGTATCAGGGAATGGGGCTTTGATGAAGCAGAAAAAACAGGAACGTGTGTTTCAAAGCCTGAATGAGCTGGTGATGAAAGGGAAAGAGCTGGACATTGCGTGTGAGGACTTTCTGGAAAAAGCCAGAGAATATTATGAACTGGGGGAGGCGGAGGAATGATTCAGATTGAAAAGGTAAAGAAGCGCTTTGGAGAGATTACGGCGCTTAACGGCGTGGATGCTGTGATTGGTGAAAACTGTATCTTCGGACTGGTCGGTACAAACGGAGCGGGGAAAAGTACACTGCTGCGTGTGATCGCCGGGGTGCTGGAGGCCGATGAAGGACAGGTAAAGATTGATGAACTTCCGGTGTGGGAGAATGTGCAGGCGAAGGAAAAGGTCTGCTTTATTCCGGATACGGCAATGTTTTTTCAGAATGCGACAGCGGATGTAATGCGGGATTACTACCAGATTGTCTATCCGAAATTTGACGCGGTGCGGTTTGACGATTTGCTGGGGAAATTTGAACTGGATCCGAAGCGGAAGCTTTCGACGTTTTCAAAAGGGATGAAAAAACAGGTATCTGTGTTGTTGGGAATCTGTGCGAATACACAATACCTTCTCTGCGACGAGACTTTTGATGGGCTGGATCCGGTGATGCGCCAGACCGTTAAAAGCCTGTTTGCGTCGGAAATTTTAAGCCGGAAGTTTACGCCGGTGATTGCCTCGCACAGTCTGCGCGAGATTGAGGATATCTGTGACTATGTCGGGCTGCTGCATCGCGGCGGGATTCTGTTTGCGAAGGATCTGGATGAGATGAAGCTGGGGATCCACAAGATTCAGTGCGTGATTCCGGATGCGGCCGATGAAGCGGCATTGCTTGGAGAATTGACTGTACTGCAAAAAGAGAAGCGGGGTTCGCTGCTCACGATTGTGGTGCGCGGAAGCTACGATGAGATAGAATGGAAGATTCAGGCGCGGCAGCCGCTGTTTTCAGAGATTCTGCCGCTGACGCTTGAGGAGATTTTTATCAGTGAAACGGAGGTGGCGGGGTATGACATCAAAAATCTCGTTTTCTAAACTGGTGCACGGGGAAATGCGGCAGATGAACTGGCTGACAGCAGTGCAAATGGTAGTTTTTGTCCTCTTTTTGCCGTTCCGGGCGATGATGTCGATGGCAATTCGTCAGAATGAGCTGATGCGCGAAGGGGTGACAGTCTACAGTGCGGTAGAACAATTCAGCCGGCATGTGGGGCTGGGACATGTGGAAAATACTGGTCTGATTCTGGTCTGCGGCGCGGTGTGTGCGCTGACGACATTTGCGTATCTGCAGTCGCAGGTGAAGCAGGATTTTTATCACAGTCTGTCCCTGAAGCGGGAGGAGCTTTTCTGCGTAAAATATTTAAGCAGCGCGCTGACGTTTGTAATAGCGTATCTGGCCGGACAGCTGCTGACGGTTTTGGTTGGCCTGTTTTACCAGGCGCTGACTGGGCAGATTGTATTTGAAATCGCGCTCGCGAGCCTGCAGGGTATTTTATTTTATCTGTGCAGCTATTCGACAACGCTGGTTGCGATGATGCTTGCCGGAAATTTTCTGACGACGTTTCTGGCAATCGGGGCGTTTGGAGTCTACATGCCGATGCTGATGCTGCTCAGGGAATCGTTAGAAAGTGTATTTTTAAATACAAAGGTGGAGAGCATTCGTTCGCTTTCCTCCCAGCTGCGTTTTACTTCTCCATGGGCGTGGTGCCTGTATTCCGGATCCCGCGCGGGAATTACTTCCCGTATAACAGGGGCGGAAAAGCTGCCGACCGCGGGAGAACTCTGCCAGGTCGTCGCGATTACCGCGGTACTGACACTGGCGGCGCTAGCGCTGTATCGCGCAAGAAAAACAGAGGCCGCAGGCTCCGCGCTTGCGTTTCCCATCCTCGAGCCGGTCATTAAGGTGATGGTTACCGTTCCGGTTTCCCTGGTAGCGGGGCTGATTGCCTATGAGCTGACGCAGGCGGTGTTCTTTGAGGTAATGTTTATCCTGCTCTTTGGCGCTTTGGCCTGTGTGATCATAGAGTTTATTTACCGAATGGACATCCGCCAGGTCCTTGCCCATAAATGGCAGTTTGCGGTTTCTATTGTCATTGGCTGCGCGATTTTCTTTACCTACCGCAATGACCTGATGGGATTTAATACCTATCTTCCGGCAATGGATGAGGTCGCAGCAATGTCCGTCTCCTCGCCTGATTTCTCTTCCTATACGGTGTATGGAGACAATGGGGAAATTGTTTATTCCACGTCTTATCGGGAGTGCCTCGATCAGGTGGAATGGGAAGAGTTTGACAAAATTTATGAGCTGGCCGAGGATGGAGTGGAAAACGCAAAAGAATATGGTCTCTCAGATGCTGTCTATGACCAGAATGTGCATGGCGTATATATCAAATATCACCTTAAGAATGGGAAAGAGGTGTATCGGTATTATCAGATTGACAGGGAGCTTTACTGTGAAGTGATGAACGGGCTGTTTCAGGAGGAAGACTTCAGAGAACCGTATTTCCCGATTTGTACATGGGATGAGGAAACTCTGAACAGGATTTCAGGCATCTGGGTTTACCTGTATGGATATGGTGAAGAAACGCTGCTCGAGACGGATAAGGATACGGTGAATGACGCCAGAACGGAAGAAGACCTGGAGGCAGAAAATGAATTCGCAGATGAGAGTGAGGCAGAAGAACTTTCAGACACAACAGAGGACGTGGATGAGGAAGGGTGGTATTATATGGAGTCTTACAGTGTGCTTGACATTACCGTGCCTTTATACAGACTTTCGGAGCTGATGGAAGCATACCAGGAGGATTTGAAGGAAGTGTCGTTCGAAGATATCTATTACAGCGATGATAACAGTTATATTTACTTTTATCTGGACAACTCCTATCGGAGCGATGATTATCCGGTCAATGCGAAGTTCACCAATACCATGGCGCTGCTTGGGGAGATTTACCGGGAGCAGCAGGGATGAATGGACAAGGACTGCTGTAAGAAGCAGAATGCCAGAGAAGAAGAAGGGAGGCGTATGTGCGTCTTCCTTTTTTGCGAACACAGGAAGGAGCGCGCAATTGAAACTGGCGGGAGCTAAGCTGTGGATATTATAAAAGGAGTGCAATGTCGGAGGTTGACAGTGTTTTGTGAAAATGGTAACATATGGATTCGGAAAGGCAGACTGTCTTTTTCAGTGAACACTGGTCTAAAATTGTTATGAAACGTGTGGTGTAAAAGCCAGGGAGAGAAGAACATGTGGAAGCTACTGAAATATCTGAAAGACTACCGGAAGGAATCCATCTGTGCCCCTCTGTTCAAGCTGCTGGAGGCGTCGTTTGAACTGCTGGTTCCGCTGGTGATGGCCAGAATTATTGATGTGGGGATCAAAAACCAGGACACGGCATACATTCTGCGTATGTGCTTGCTGATGGTGGCGCTGGGCCTGATCGGGCTGGCGTGTTCGGTTACGGCGCAGTATTTTTCCGCGAAGGCGGCGGTTGGATTTTCTGCTAAAGTGAGAGAAGTACTTTTTGCGCATATTCAGGCGCTTTCGTTTACGGAGATGGATGATATCGGCACATCCACGCTGATTACCAGGATGACGAGCGATATCAACCAGGTACAGTCCGGCGTGAACCTGTTTCTACGCCTGTTCATGCGTTCGCCGTTTATCGTATTTGGCGCAATGATCATGGCGTTTACCATCGACGCGAAGGCGGCGCTGGTGTTTGTGGTTGTGATTCCGGTGCTTTGTGTGATTGTGTTTGGCATTATGCTGATTAGCATCCCAATGTATCGGCGGGTGCAGGAGCGGCTGGACAGGGTCGTGCGCCTTACGAGGGAGAATCTGCTCGGCGTGCGTGTGATCCGCGCGTTTTGCCGGGAACCGCAGGAGATTCAGGATTTTGATGACAAAAATGAGGCGCTGGTAAAGGTGCAGCTTTTATCCGGACGCATATCCGCACTGATGAACCCGATGACCTATGTAGTGGTGAATGTCGGGCTGATTGCGCTGCTCTATGTCGGCGCGTCACGCGTGGATGCCGGGATTATTACGCAGGGAAGCGTGGTCGCACTGGTCAATTATATGTCGCAGATTCTGGTGGAGCTGGTAAAGCTGGCAAACCTGATTATTACCGTGACGAAAGCGATTGCCTGCGGCAACCGGATTCAGACGGTGCTCGATGTACCGGTGGGGATGGAATCTGCCTCCGATTTAATTGGGGAAAAAGAAGATGTACAGCAAAAATCAGCTTCACATAATCGGGATGAGTCTGAGGCAGTTTCTTTTGAACATGTGGTGTTCCGTTATCGCGGCGCCGGGGCTGACGCCCTCGATGATCTGACCTTTACCGCAAAGCGCGGGGAGACGATTGGTATCATTGGCGGCACAGGCTCCGGGA
Source organism: Lachnospiraceae bacterium (assembly GCA_021205305.1). GTDB lineage: Bacteria > Bacillota > Clostridia > Lachnospirales > Lachnospiraceae > Choladousia. The sequence goes on along the minus strand of JAJPXU010000077.1, from coordinate 5,724 downwards.
AAACCTCGCTGGTCAGTCTGATTCCGCGGTTTTATGATGTGAGTGCAGGCTGTGTGCGGATCAATGGACGGGATGTCCGGGCGTATGCGCCGGATGAGCTGCGGCGGAAGGTTGGTATTGTGATGCAAAAGCCGGTTCTTTTTAAAGGGACGATCCGCAGCAACCTGCTCTGGGGCAATGAAGACGCGACGGATGAGGATTTGCTCGAGGCGATCCGGGCAGCGCAGGCGGAGGACGTTCTGCGCGCGCATGGGAGAGAAGCTGGTCACGCAGCCGATGCCGCCGGCAAGAGTACGCCGGAGACAGAAGAAAAGCTGCTTCGCGAAAGCCTGGATGCTCCTGTGGAGCAGGAGGGACGCAATTTTTCCGGCGGGCAGAAACAGCGCCTGACCATTGCCCGCGCGCTTGTGCGTCATCCGGAAATCCTGATACTGGACGACAGTGCTTCCGCGCTGGATTTTGCGACGGATGCGCGTCTGCGCGCCGCGATTCGGGATCTGAATCATAAAACGGCTACGAAAAAAGCAGGACACAGCCGCAGCTCTTCCCAAGGAGGAACGTCAGAGTTTATTGGAAAAACGGACGGGATGGAACAGACATGCGGCGGAATGACGGTCTTTATCGTGTCACAGAGGACTTCTTCTATCGCACACGCGGATAAAATTATCGTGCTGGAAGACGGACACGTGGCGGGAATCGGTACGCACAAAGAGCTTCTGGAAACCTGTGAGGTTTACCGGGAGACGCATTATTCTCAGTTCCCGAAAGCGGAGAACGACGTAAAGCCAGGGGTGGAAAAGACTGGCCCAGCTTCCGGGTCGCAGCACCCATCGGAACGGGAGCAGAAGAAGAGTGCCGGAACCTGTGGGAAGGAGGTGCTCGCATGAACAAGAAGAGCGGACAAAAAGAAATTCTGATGCGGGTCCTTACATGCATCCGGCCGCATGCGGTACTGGTGCTGCTTTCACTTGCGATGGCAGTTCTCTCCGTGATACTGACGCTTTACCTGCCGGTACTGACCGGCCAGGTTGTCGACGATGTGATTGGTCCGGGCGAGGTGGATTTTTCAGCGATTTTTGCTATCATGCGCAAAATGGCTGTTGCGATCCTTGTCACAGCGCTTGCCCAGTGGCTGATGAATATTTTAAACAACCGGATTGTCTACCGCGTGTCAAGCGAGGTGCGCGAGCAGGCGTTTCGAAAAATTGAGATTCTGCCGCTGCAATATCTGGACACCCATTCATCCGGCGAGATGGTTAGCCGTGTGATCGCCGATGTGGATCAGTTTTCCGACGGACTTCTGATGGGCTTTACGCAGCTGTTTACCGGTGTGGTGACGATCCTTGGAACACTGTTTTTCATGCTTTCCGTGAATGTACGGATTACGTTGGTTGTAGTGCTGCTGACGCCGGTCTCGCTGTTGGTGGCGAACTTCATTGCGAAGCGGACTTACTCGATGTTCCGCAAGCAGTCAGAGACACGCGGGGAGCAGACAGCACTGATTGATGAGATGATCGGCAACCAGAAGGTCGTGCAGGCTTATGGGCAGGAAGCAAATGTGCAGGAGCAGTTTAATGAGGTCAATAAGCGGCTTTCCAACTATTCGCTGCGCGCGATTTTCTTTTCGTCTCTGACCAATCCATGTACGCGGTTTGTCAACAGCCTCGTGTATACCGGAGTCGGTCTGACGGGTGCGCTTTCGGTTGTAGGGGGACTTATGACAGTCGGACAGCTCTCGGCATTTTTGTCTTACGCGAACCAGTATACTAAGCCGTTTAATGAAATCTCCGGTGTGGTGACGGAACTGCAGAATGCGTTGGCCTGCGCAGGGCGGATTTTTGAACTGATTGACGCAGAAGCGGAAGTCCCGGATGAGACTGCGCAGGAGATGCTTCCGATGGATCCGGGCGTGGTAACGCTGGAACACGTAAGCTTTTCTTATACGAAGAAAACGCCTTTGATTGAGAATTTTAATCTCTCTGTCCGGCCGGGGCAGCGCGTCGCGATCGTCGGACCGACCGGCTGCGGAAAAACGACGATGATCAACCTGCTGATGCGATTCTATGATGTAGACGGCGGAAGCATTGCGATTGAGGGAAGAGATATTCGCCGCCTGAAAAGGAAGGATCTGCGCGGGGCATACGGAATGGTGCTGCAGGATACCTGGCTGCGCGCCGGAACGATTCGCGAGAATATTTCCATGGGACGTCCGGACGCTACGGAGGAGGAGATTATCCAGGCCGCGAAGGACTCGCACGCGCACAGCTTTATCCGCAGGCTTCCGCAGGGCTATGATACGGTAATTGGCGAAAACGGCGGAAATCTTTCTCAGGGGCAGAAACAGCTGCTGTGTATTGCGCGTGTGATGCTCACTCTGCCGCCAATGCTGATTCTGGATGAGGCGACCTCGTCCATTGATACCCGCACGGAGATCCGCATTCAGCAGGCCTTTCAGAAGATGATGCAGGGACGGACCAGCTTCATTGTAGCACACCGACTCTCGACCATACAGAATGCCGATGTGATTCTGGTGATGCGGGACGGAAGCGTGATTGAACAGGGAACGCACCGGGAGCTGCTGGCAAAAGAAGGGTTTTACGCGGAGCTGTATAACAGCCAGTTCGTGATGCCAGAATAAAACAGAGAGGAACCTTCGGGTATTCAAATTTTATTAAGATTTTTGAACGCGATTTTTCTTGAAATATCGGGGAAAATCTATTACCATAGGAAGTGAAAAGGGAACCTGATAACAAAGCAGCGGAGGGAGGTCGGAGTGATTATGGAAATTGGAATGCAGGCGCTTCTGTGGCTTGCGGCACTGGTGATTTTTCTGGCGATTGAGGCCATTACTCTGGGACTGACGACGATCTGGTTTGCCGGAGGAGCACTGGTGGCATTTGTTCTGGCAATTTTGCAGATGAATCTGAGTGTGCAGGTCACCGCGTTCTGTGTGATATCTGTGCTTCTGCTTATTTTTACCAGACCCGCGGCAGCCCGCTGGCTGAACCGCGACCGAGTCAGGACGAACGCGCAGAGTCTGGTCGGAGAGACGGCAGTCGTCACAGAGCGGATCGATAATCTCGCCGGAAGCGGACAGGTGCAGGTACATGGACAGTACTGGACGGCGCGGTCCGCAGATCAGTCACTGGTCATAGAAAAAGAGAAAAATGTAATAGTTGAAGAGATCAGCGGAGTTAAGCTGATCGTGAAGGAGGTATGAGTTATGAGTGTAAATGCAAGCAACAGCTGGTTTAGTTTTGGGACGGTTTTGGTGATTGTTTTGATTTTAGTGGCACTGTGGATTCTGGCATCCTGCATTAAGGTCGTTCCGCAGGCGCAGGCCTTTGTCCTGGAGCGTCTTGGCGGTTATCAGTCGACCTGGGACGTTGGACTGCATTTCAAGGTTCCATTTATCGACCGTGTGGCAAAGCGTGTGAACTTAAAGGAGCAGGTTGTGGACTTTGACCCGCAGCCGGTGATTACAAAGGATAATGTCACCATGCAGATTGATACGGTGGTCTTTTTCCAGATTACGGATCCGAAGCTTTATACCTACGGCGTAGAGAATCCGATCATGGCGATTGAGAACCTGACCGCAACGACTCTGCGAAATATCATCGGTGATATGGAACTGGATCAGACGCTGACTTCGCGCGAGGTGATCAATACCTCGATGCGTGCGACGCTGGATGTGGCGACAGATCCCTGGGGCATCAAGGTGAACCGGGTTGAGCTGAAAAATATTCTGCCGCCGTCGCAGATCATCGATGCGATGGAGAAGCAGATGAAGGCAGAGCGTGAACGCCGTGAGGCGATTTTGAGGGCAGAGGGTGAGAAGAAGTCTTCCATCCTTGTAGCAGAGGGCAATAAGCAGTCGGCGATTCTGGATGCGGAGGCGGAGAAGCAGGCAGCGATCCTGCACGCGGAAGCACAGAAGGAAAAGATGATCCGTGAGGCGGAAGGTGAAGCGGAGGCAATCCTTAAGGTGAACCAGGCAAAAGCAGAGGGAATCAAACTGATTCGCGAGGCGGAAGCAGATCAGGCGGTATTGACGCTGAAAAGCTTTGAGACACTGGAAAAGGTGGCGGACGGCCAGTCAACGAAGATCATCATTCCGTCCGAACTGCAGAATGTGGCCGGGCTGGTGAAAGCGTGCGCGGAAGTTGCTAAGGATGATTGATTGAACATTACTGTGAAGGTACTGAACAGTTACGAGCATTATTGAAAAAGAGGATGGATTCTATGGACTTAAAAGGCAGGAGCTTCCTGACATTAAAAGATTTTACTCCGGAGGAGATCGGCTATCTGCTTGATCTGGCAGCGGATTTGAAAGCAAAAAAGAAGGCGGGCGTCATGGAGACGCCCCTTGTCGGAAAAAATATAGCGCTGATTTTTGAAAAAACAAGTACGCGTACCCGCTGCTCGTTTGAGGTGGCTTCGCATGACTTGGGAGCGCATGTGACCTATCTGGATCCGAGCGGGTCACAGATCGGAAAGAAGGAGAGCATCCGTGACACCGCCCGTGTATTGGGCAGGATGTTCGATGGTATTGAATACCGCGGCTACGGGCAGAGCATTGTAGAGGAACTGGCGAGATATTCTGGTGTCCCGGTCTGGAACGGACTGACGAATGAATATCATCCGACGCAGATGCTGGCGGATCTCCTTACTGTGCGGGAACACCTCGGTGAGCTGAAAGGCAAAAAACTCGCTTATTTCGGAGACGCGCGTTATAATATGGGGAATTCGCTGATGATTGCCTGTGCAAAGATGGGGATGTATTTTACCGCATGTACGGCAAAGGCATATTTTCCGGATCAGAAACTGGTGGAACTCTGCCGGACTTATGCGGCCGAAAGCGGCGGTTCCATTACATTGACGGATTCTGTAGAGGAAGGCGCAAAGGATGCGGATGTCGTTTACACGGATGTCTGGGTATCGATGGGAGAGCCAGACGAAGTCTGGGCGGAGCGGATTGACGCGCTTTTGCCGTATCAGGTGAATGCAAAGGTAATGTCTCTGGCAAAAGAAGGTGCCATCTTTATGCACTGCCTGCCGGCATTTCATGATCTGGAGACGAAGATCGGCCGTGAGGTCTATGAAAAGTTTGGCCTGAAAGAGATGGAAGTGACCGATGAGGTCTTTGAGTCGGCCCAGTCGGTTGTATTTGATGAGGCAGAGAACCGGATGCACACCATCAAGGCTGTGATAGCGGCGACACTGGCAGGCTGTTAAATGAGGGAATATCGCTCAGACCGAAACGGCAGCAGAGAGACCGGCTAGACGGTGAATTTCTTGTGGCTCCAGCAACCTGGCTCGTTGCTTTGCGGAAATGAATGGGAATGGAATGAAAGAACGTAAAAGCAGAAAGAGAAGAAAAATAAAAGAATCTGACGCGCGCATCGCGGAATGGTTTAGCAGCTTTACCGCGTTTCTTGCGATGGTTCTGTGCATTCTGTTTATTAGCGGGATCCTTCGCAATTTTTGGGTGCTGAACTTCATTTTTATTATCGGTATCCTGATGAACCTGTCGGTGATTCTTGTCTCTGTGATTCGAAAGAAAACGCTGGTTGGAGGCACAGGCTTTCTGATGGTGCTTGCGGAAGTGGCTGCGTTGATTTATTTTATACGATAGGGAAGTTCTCTGAACTTCCTTATCGTACAAAAATCGTAACTATTCAGAACAGCAGGCCGCAGGTCTACGCTCCGCTTCGGTCGTCGCTA
>JAJPXU010000007.1 GCA_021205305.1 Lachnospiraceae bacterium | reverse complement strand
TTTTGAAAAGCTCTCATAATATTCTTCCAAAAACAGTTCCGCCCTTTTGAATAATTTCAACATATCCATTCCCTCCTTATTCATCCTGGGTGCCGTTGATCCGGGATTCGTCTGTGCCAAAATCTGCCTGACCATCGGCGCTGTGCCTTTTGTTTTTTTCTTGATGGCATTATCATAACGCATTGACTTATCCTTGTAAAATACATATAATGGACATTGAATGATACCCAAAAAGTATGAGACAAGCGGAAGGTGATGGGATGGAACTGAGACATATTCGCTATTTTCTGGCTGTGGCTGAGGAGATGAATTTTACGCGGGCTGCCGAAAAGCTCTGCATCGCGCAGCCGCCGCTGAGCCGCCAGATCAAAGATCTGGAGGAAGAACTGGGGGTACCGCTTTTCATCCGGAAGCCCCATGCGCTGCAGCTGACAGAGGAAGGGCAGGTATTCCGCCAGTACGCGGTGCGCGTCCTCGACCTGGTCAGCAAATCCGCCGAAGATGTAAAGGAGCTGCAAAGCGGCCTGCACGGCACAATTTATCTGGCGTCTGTCGAAGGCCACGCGCCTGCGCTTCTCTCTCAATGGATCGCGGGTTTCCAGATGGAACATCCCCATGTGACCTATAATCTCTGGAATGGAAATTCCGACGATGTGATCCATCGGCTGACGAAAGGTCTGTGTGAACTGGCACTGATCATGGAACCGCACAATGCGGAAGGTGTGAACGCACTCCGCGTCTACTCCGAGCCATGGATCGCCATGATCCCCTCCAACTGTCCCCTGGCCCAGGAACCAGGGGATACCGTAGACTTTCAGCGCGTAACACAGTACGACCTGATCATCCCTTCCAGAGAATCCCGGCTGCAGGAAATCAGCGGCTGGTCAAATTCTCCGGAGAAGCCCCTGCGCGTCCGCTGCCGGATCGCGCATATGTTAAACGCCTACGAACTCACGAGACAAAATGTCGGCATCACGCTCTACCCGGCCTCAGCCAACATCGGCACCGATTCGTCCGTATGTATTAAAAAACTGGTCAACCCTCAGGTCATGGTCTCCTATGTGCTGATCTGGGATAAAAACCGCCAGCTCTCACATGCGGCAGCGGAGTTTCTGAAATATGTACAATCTGCGGCCTGCTGTTCTGAGTAATTACCAATATTGTTTGTTCCAGGCAAAAAAGGATAATCCCCGCAAAAGTGGCAACAATACAAATTAAAAAAGAACGAAAGGGAGACTTTTATGACCGAAACACTGAATCAATTCAAAGACTACTTAAAAACCATGCGCCGCTATGACCATGTTCTCACACTCCTTTACTGGGATCTGTCCACACAGGCCCCGGAAAAAGGGGTTGAAACACGCACGGACGCCATCAACTATTTCTCGACAGAAGAATTCCGCCTATCCACAGCGGACGAGTACGGCCAGATGCTGAAGAAGCTCTCCGAACCGGAGCAGTTTGATGCCCTTGATGAGGCAATGCAGATCACGGTAAAGCGCTATCTGCGCGACTACGAACGGTACAAGCGAATCCCACAGGACTTTTATTCATCCTATACGGAAGTCAAAACACGCTCCGAACGCGCGTGGGAAAAGGCAAAGCGCAATGCCGATTTTTCCGAATTTGCTCCGCACCTGGAAAAAGTCATTTCCATGACAAAAGAATACGTACACTACATGGAACCGGATCAGGATCCATATGAAGTGCTGCTCGACCTTTACGAAGAAGGCATCGACCGTGCGACCATCGACCGTGTCTTTGAGGAACTGAAAGAAGGATTGCTGCCTCTGCTGAAAAAAATAGAGGACAGTCCGCGTCCAGACCTCTCCGCGCTGGAGGGAACCTACGACATCAACGCGCAGAAAGAAGTACAGGACATGCTCCTGGATTACATCGGCTTCGACGCCGATGCCGGAGCAACCGCTGAGAGTGAGCACCCGTTCACCACCGATCTGTGCATCGGCGACGTCCGCGTAACCAATCACTTCAAAGAGGACGACCCCATCTCCGCAATGTTCAGCGCCATCCACGAGGGCGGACACGCCATCTTCGGGCAGAACATCAACCCTGCTTACGAGGGAACCGCACTCGAGCAGGTAAACATGATGGGACTCCACGAAAGCCAGTCTCGCTTCTTCGAAAACATTCTTGGACGGCGCAGGAGCTTCTGGACACCCATCTACGAAAAACTGGGTGAACTGCTGCCCCAGTTTCAGAAAATTCCGTTGGAAACCTTCTGCCGCGCAATCAACGATGTACATCCAAGCATGATCCGCACCGAAGCCGACGAGGTAACCTACTGCCTGCACATCATCCTGCGCTACGAGATCGAAAAAGCGATCTTCCGTGACAACATCGCCGTCGATGACCTGCCACAGCTCTGGAACGACAAGATGGAAGAACTTCTGGGCATCCGTCCGGAAAATGACGCCGAAGGCATCCTGCAGGATACGCACTGGTCCGACGGCTCCTTTGGCTACTTCCCCTCCTATCTGCTCGGTTCCATGTACGATGGAATGTTTCTGGAGGCTCTGGAAAAAGAAAAAGGCAGCATTGATACCATTCTCGAAGAAGGACGCATCCGGGAAATCACCGCCTGGCTGAACGAAAACATCCACCGCTACGGCAGCCGCTACACCTCCGCAGAGGTATTAGACCGCGTCTGCGGACAGCCACTCAGTGCCCAGCCGCTGCTTCGTTACTTCAGCGAAAAATATTCCCGGCTGTATGGGTTTGAACTATAAAAAAATGTGCATAAACTGCAAACGGACAGGGACATTCTTCTGCCCTGTCCGCTGCACTGCAAGGGAAAGACCGAAGTCTTTTTCATACGGCTTTTGCATAATATTAGTTGCAAAAACATTGTAAAAATATGCCAATGCATTAATTTAAAATTTTTCAAAAAAATGCTTGCATTTTCAAAACTTCCGGGTTATAATACTCGAGCATGGTTCCTTGGTCAAGCGGTTAAGACGCCGCCCTCTCACGGCGGAAACAGGGGTTCGATTCCCCTAGGGACTATTTTTTATGCTTAAAACTACGGAATGTTTATCTGTGTCTGACTGCCACTTTCATTGTTGCGGCACCTGTTTCCATTTCAACCCGAAGTTCTCTGTCTACCCTTTCTGCGCAAAGACTTCCTCTTTAGGTACTCTCCTGGGATGGAATCCATCCCGCTATATCACTCGTTTTAAAATCATAAGTAAGCGTTTCCCCATAGGCCTGCTCATAGGCAGCTGCCTTCTGCCGATAATCCTGCCGCATCATTTCCTGGCTGTTCTCCCTGGCGCTTTTATCCGGGTCCGGATAAATAGGGTTGAGAATATGCATCACATACCGGGTTTTGTGGAATTCTTCATTTTCTTTGCCCGGCAAATCCCGGATCTCCACAAAGCAGGAAATAACCGGAACATGATTGACAGCCGCATAATAATATGCTCCCCGCTTCGGCGGACGAGGTTTCCGATAGTGAAACCACATTTCCTGCTCCGGGTAAATCAAAATGGCATCTCCATGTTTCAGCCGTTCCCGGATCATAGGACCGAAATAGTTGCGCAGATACTCGGAATGATTCACCAGCGGAATGATGTCCTCATGGTTCATCAGAAAACCGACCCACCCTTTCATGGCCAGATTCGTCTCCTGACTGACAATAAACAGCCTGCGGTAACCCGCGCGGTTCATCGCCTTCCGCACTGCTGTGTTGTCCAGCGGGCTGAAATGGTTGCTGGTAACAATCGCGCCGCCATGAATCTCTTTTATATTTTCCAGCCCCTCGATCCTGGTATCCCGATTCAGCCATCTGGTGGCCGTATCGGTCAGCGCCCGCGCGCACACATTGCAAAACCGGTATCCAAAGGTCTTATAATTGTCCAGATAATGTCGGATGAGCTTTTCCCGCTCCTCGTGGGATAAAACCGGATCGTCTGTCTCCACCTTACAATTCAAATCGCCCCGTTCTGCGGCAGATTTCATATTGGCAATCACTTTTTCTTTCTTCCCGCCAATCAACATACGTAACTGTTCTCCCTATCCGTTCTTATTTATTATTATAAAAAATATTCGCCCATTTCTGATTCCGGCGACTAATCAATGCGAATACGTTCCCCTTTTTCAAACATCTTGCGGAAGGTAACCTCCTGGCTGCACACCATAGGTCCTTTCGCAATCATATTTTCAAGACAGGTCTGGTCTGATTTCTTCTGTTCTTCCGAATAATTCTCTTTAAAACGCAGAATATCCGGGTAAAACGGAGATTTTTTCGCGCAGTCCCAGAAATATTCCTCATACGGAATATCGTCATAACACCATGGTTTCTGAAACAGATTGTAATGAATCAGTTTTGGAAGGGCAGCCTTGTGCGAAGCACAATTCAATTGGCTGCCCGATCTGCCGCTGAACATCGTGAGGGGGCGTTTCCCGTTCTGCAGCATTTCCGCTTCTTTTCCGCCCATCGGCGGCATCGCATCCCACGCCTCATCCAGATAGACAATCTTACCGCTGCACATCGCATTGATGTAATCCTGGTCAGGAGCAAGACAGTCAAAATGGAAGGTATGCAGCAAATGAAGAAAATGATCGCAGAGTCCTGACTCCCGCATCTTTTTCAGATTCATCAGCAGAATGCCGGAATTGATATATCGGTCAATCGGTACCCCAACCGCATTTTCTACATACTCCACCAGTTCGGGAACCTGCATGATGGAACGGTCCGCGCAGGCTCCAATGATGTTGTCTCCCAATTCTATCCGGTACAGTTCGGAAATATCACCAGGCACCACAATGTCACTGTCCAGATAAATGCCCTTGTCATACTCCGGAAAGCGGTCAGCGATAAACAGCCGAAAGTAAATCGTTAATGTAAAATAATCACACCGCAGCCGATTTTCCGTCCGGTCGGTAATGCCCGCCAGTTCATTTTCCATAGGAATAAAGCGAATTTCAAAGGGGGCTCGCACCCCCGAAGCAATTCTTCTCTGACTCTCCTCCGATAAATCCTGATGCAGGACATTGATTTGATACGTATAAGTTTCGGACGCGTTCTCCTCCATCGAACGGATCGCGCAATCCAGCCAGGGAGCATAGCTCTCGTCCGCTGTAAAAAAAATGGGAACTACCATTTGTTCCATGCTATCTTCATCCTTTCCAAATCTAGAAATACAGCCTTCCCTAAATTTTCCCTTCTATTCCGTCATAGCAACAGTATATTCCCGCAAAATATCATCCTATTCCTGCAGCTTCCGCTTTTCACGTACTGTGTTCACTTTTTCCAAATGAAGGGATTTTGCTATCCATTTCCCACTGCCGAAAAATATGTTTCAGAGCAGTTATGATATGTGCATCAGCACAAGCCTGTTTTTTCCAGCACCTCTGACACTTTGTGTACCGGAATAATTTCCAGGCTTTTCTTTACTTCCAAAGGTACTTCATCAAGGTCATTTTCATTTTCCACCGGGATAAAGACTGTCTTAATGCCTGCCCGTACCGCAGCCATAAGTTTCTCAGGCAGCCCTCCGATCGGCATCACACATCCGCGAAGGGACACCTCCCCCGTCATCGCGATCTCCGAAGAAACCGTTTTTCCGGTTACAAGGGAAATGATCGCAGTCGTCAGAGTAATCCCGGCTGACGGTCCATCCTTTGGAACGGCTCCGGACGGGACATGAATATGCAGATCATTTTTCTCAAATAATTCCGCTTTTTCCGGGAATCTGCTCTTCGCAAGGCTGACCGCGATCTGCACGGATTCTTTCATAACGTCGCCGAGCTGTCCCGTGATAATTACATTTCCCTTCCCTTTGGTAAAAAGAGCTTCGATAAACAAAATCTCGCCGCCTGCCTGTGTCCAGGCAAGACCGGTCACCACACCAGGCTGTTTCTGCTCCAGCATATGGTCGTGCAGAAGAGGTTTCATATCCAGATATTTCTGCAGCTGGCCGGGTGCAACCGATATACGCCGGCTATTCCCTTCTACCAGATGGACAGCCGCTGTACGGCAAAGGGTATCCAACCGCTTCTTCAGGCCGCGTACTCCTGCTTCCATTGTATAATCGGAAATGATCGTGCGCAGCGCGGCATCGGAAACCTTCAGTTTTTCCTGATGAATGCCCATTTCTTCCATTGCCCTCGGCAGCAGATGCCGTTTCGCGATCTGGAATTTTTCCGAAGCCGTATACCCTGGGAACTGAATGACTTCCATGCGATTCAGCAGCGGCTCCTGAATGGTATCCGTAGTATTTGCCGTGCAGACAAACAACACGTCAGAGAGATCATACGGCACGTTCATATAGTGGTCGGTAAAGGTACTGTTCTGCTCCGGATCAAGAACTTCCAATAATGCGCTCGACGGATCACCTCCATAATCCTTTGCCAGCTTGTCCACCTCATCCAGCACCACCACCGGGTTCGATACACCGCTCCGTTTGATCCCTTCCATGATTCTGCCAGGCATGGCACCGACATACGTGCGGCGGTGTCCGCGGATTTCCGCCTCGTCACGGATGCCGCCAAGGCTCACCCGCACATACTCCCTGCCCAGTGCCTTCGCAATGCTCTGTCCAATGCTCGTTTTTCCTGTGCCGGGAGCGCCGACGAAAAGCAAAATAGATCCGGACTGCTTCTGATTCAGCGTCATCACCGCCAGCTGCTGCACGATCCTGCGTTTTACCTTCTCAAGGCCAAAATGATCTGCATCAAGGATTTTTCGCGCTTCCTTCAAATCCACGGGCTGCATTTCTTCCTTTTTCCAGGAAAGTGTGGTCACAAAATCAAGATAATCATACAGCATCCCGTATTCATGGCTGTCCTGTCCCTCCTGTTTCATGCGGTTCAGAACTTTTAACACTTCGGCATGGGCTGTCTCATTCATCCCGGACTCTTCAATTTTCTTTTCAAATTTCCGCACATCGGAAATATTTTCCGGATGCATCTCATCCAGTTCATTTTGCAGAAATTCGATCTGCTTCTTAATCGCCTGCTCGCGGTAAACCTTTTCATTCTGGCTCTGCTGGGCTGCGGCAGCTTCCTTCTTTACCTTTTCCGCCTCTATGTACTGATAAACCGCTTGTTCCATGCGCTCTGTCCGTTCAGAAAGCGTATCAGCCGCCAGGATCTGATATTTTTCTTCGTTTGAAATCGTCAGCTGATAAGATAAGGTCGCGGTCATTTCTCCCAGGGAATCCCACTGCTGTATATAATTGCGCGCAAGCAGGCTAAACTGCATATTCTGAGTGCTCTGTATGCTCTGTACAAATGCTGCTCTCGCATTATCAAAATGTTTTGCAGCTTCCTCCGGAGTCATATCCTCCACATCCTGGCGCTTACTCAGCGTTACTTCAATCGTACCGTCCATTGCATCGATGGAATCGAGGTTGACCCGGCTGCCGGTTTTGATTTTTACGTTTCCCTCTTTATCAACTGCCTCAATCGTACCGGTTATACCAATCGGATAAAAATCATCCGGCCGCATGTCTTCCCGTGTTTTATCCTCTTTCAACATCAGAAACACTACATTCTGTCCCTGTTCTCCGGTTGTCTGCGTTACCTCATGAAAATATTTCCCGTCAAAATACAGATTGATCTCCGGAACAATCACAATATTATAATAAGGAACAATAATCATAGCCGTCTTCCTTCCCATATAAATGGAAAACCGCAGAGCCTTGCCTTTTCTGCGGTTTTCCATTTTTTAACTGCGTTTTGCAGCTGCGCAATTTAATAATCCATATCGCCCGCGCCTGCCGGTGCTGCCGGCGCCGGTTCTTTGATTTCGCCAGCTGCGGCTTCCGTAGTCAGCAAAGTGGAGGCCACGCTGGTCGCATTCTGCAGGGCGCTTCTCGTTACCTTCACCGGATCAAGGATGCCTGCCTGCACCATGTCCACGTATTCTTCTTTGTATGCGTCAAAGCCTGTCCCCGGATCAGATTCATGAACCTTGTTCACGATCACGGCACCTTCAAGTCCTGCGTTTTCCGCGATGTAGTAGAGTGGTGCTTCCAGGGCTTTCAGGATGATGTTCGCTCCAGTCTTTTCATCCCCTTCAAGTGACTCCGCGACCTTCTCCACATCCTTAGACGCATGGATATACGCAGAACCGCCGCCGGCGATAATGCCTTCTTCTACGGCTGCTCTGGTCGCAGCGAGGGCGTCCTCCATACGAAGCTTTGCTTCTTTCATCTCAGTCTCGGTAGCGGCTCCGACACGGATAACAGCTACGCCGCCTGCCAGCTTCGCCAGACGCTCCTGAAGCTTTTCTTTATCATAATCCGATGTGGTTTCCTCAATCTGAGAGCGGATATGAGAAACTCTCGCCGCAATCGCATCTTTGTCGCCAAGCCCGTCCACGATCACTGTGTTCTCTTTCTGAACCTTTACAGATTTTGCTCTGCCGAGCATATCCATCGTCGCATCTTTTAATTCCAGGCCGAGATCCTCGGAAATCACCTGGCCGCCCGTCAGGATTGCGATATCCTGCAGCATTTCCTTGCGGTTATCGCCATAGCCCGGCGCCTTTACGCCAACCACATGGAAAGTACCGCGAAGCTTGTTGACGATCAGGGTCGTCAGCGCTTCTCCCTCGATGTCCTCCGCAATGATCAGCAGCCGCCTCCCGGACTGCACGATCTGCTCCAGCAGAGGAAGGATATCCTGAATGTTGCTGATCTTTTTATCTGTAATCAGGATAAGCGGATCGTCCAGCACCGCTTCCATCTTCTGATTGTCCGTTACCATATAAGAAGAAATATAGCCTTTGTCGAACTGCATACCTTCGACCAGCTCGATCTCCGTTTTCATGGTCTTTGATTCTTCAATCGTGATCACGCCATCCTCGGAAACCTTCTCGATCGCATCTGCAACCATCTCTCCGACCATGTCATCCCCGGAAGACACTGCGGCAACTCTGGTGATCTGTTCCTTGCCGCTTACCTTTTTGCTCATGCCTTTTATGGATTCCACTGCAGCATCGGTGGCTTTCTTCATGCCCTTGCGAAGCTCAATCGGATTCGCACCGGCAGCGATATTCTTCAGGCCTTCCTGCACCATCGCCTGCGCGAGTACGGTAGCGGTCGTGGTACCGTCTCCGGCCACGTCATTCGTTTTCGAAGCGACTTCCTTGATCAGCTGTGCACCCATGTTTTCAAACGGGTCTTCCAGCTCAATTTCTTTCGCGATTGTTACACCATCGTTCGTAATCAGCGGAGAACCATAGGATTTATCAAGCACTACATTTCTTCCTTTTGGTCCGAGCGTTACACGAACCGTATCCGCTAACTTATTTACTCCGGTTTCCAGAGCCGTCCTTGCATCAACACTGTATTTTAATTCCTTTGCCATAATTCAACTGCCTCCTTAGTAACAGCTTCCATATTTATCTGATCATGCTTCCACCAGAGCAAGAATATCGCTCTGCTTTACAATGATGTATTCGTCCTCTCCAAGCTTTACTTCTGTGCCGGAATATTTGGAATAAATAACCGTATCTCCCGGCTTCACCGTCATCTTTACTTCCTTACCATCCACAAGACCGCCCGGCCCGACTGCAATGACTTCCGCCTCCTGCGGTTTTTCCTGTGATCCAGACATCAGGATGATACCCGACTTTGTAGTTTCTTCTGCCGCGCGCTGCTTCAGCACGACTCTGTCTGCTAATGGTACTAACTTCATAAGGGTTTTCCTCCTTGTTCTTTTGTGCATGCGCCTACGGGATTTTCCGTGCAAAACGAAATACATGGCATGATTGTTTTGCATTTATAACTTCTCTCAGGTGTCGTTCGTTTGTTATACGGAATATAACACACTTGTTAGCACTCGTCAAGCTTGATTGCTAATAATTTATTCTTTTTTTAGATTTAGGTCCTGCGGCTGTTCTTCCGGCAGAATTTTGGTAATTTGCTGCCTCCGTCATTCACAAAGTTGAAACGCCTGTTGGCTACTCTACCAGAGTAACCAGTTCATCCATGGAATTTCTCGCGGTCGCTGATGTATTGCCATCCGCATCTTCATCCAGGGATGTGTCCTCATAACCGACCAGCAGAACCGCTACGACAGAATAATCTTCCGGAACTCCCATCAGCTCCCTGTATTCCTCTCCATTCAATATATCTACGGGAGATGAAATAATCTTTGAGCCATACCCCAGGAGCTGGGCTTCAATCGACATCGTCTGACATGCAACTCCTGCATCCAGTTCCGAGCCTTCTGCACAGGAGACTATAATTGCCAAAGGTGCGTCTGCAATATCGGCGCTCATATCATCTGAAACCTGCTGCAGCACAGTTGTGTCAGTGACAGCAGAAAAATGCCAGGGCTGATTGTTCATGGCGCTGGGTGAATTAATCCCTGCCGTCAGGATCAGCTCAATGTCCTCATCCGCCACGGGATCGTCCGTAAAGTATTGCGTGGTAGGTATATCCGAAACCAGTTCCGCCGCACTCTGATCCCCCTTTTCATTTTTCTTCGTCAGGAGGGGGCTGATGTATTCTTCAATCCATTCTGCAATACTCTGATCAGCTTCCTTGAATTCATTTGTCAGATAAGAGCCGATCGACTCTTCGATCTGTTCCATAAAGTCCTGGCTATTCAATAGTTCTTTTGCCAGATAAGAACTAAGGGCATCCTCAGACTGTTTCTCTTCGCTCCCTTCCTGGAAAGAATTGATGAACTCCTCAACCTGTTCCGCAACGCTCTGATCATCTGTCTCGTTTTCTTCGGTTTCTGTTTCTGTTTCCATTTCTATTGCTTTACTTTCCCCGGCTCCGCCTGACTCCTCCGCTTTCACAGGCAAGGCAGGACACCATGTAAAGAAAATTGCAAGTAACGATACTATAAACGCGGCTCTTATACAGACAGCCGGCAGACGATTTCCCATACGCGCGGTTTTCACACATGCCCGCTGGATATCCTGTGTTTCAAAAGTCTCCATATAGTTATTAATTTTTTTAATAAAA
>JAJPXU010000047.1:7176-10989 GCA_021205305.1 Lachnospiraceae bacterium | reverse complement strand
GATCAGAATCACCCATTTATCCGGGAGATATCACCTATTTTTCCGGGAGAGCCGTCCCCAGGTCGCCATCCATTATGATGGACGCAGGGATGCCTGCTTACATACGGGAGATTTGGGGACAATCACGTCAGGCGGCCACCTTCAGATTATCGGGCGGAAAAAAGAAATCCTGATCAACGCCTACGGAAAAAACATCATTCTGCAAAAGGTGGAAACCCTCTTAAAAGATATTCCCGGCATCAGCGAGGCGATGCTGGTCGGAGAACAAAAGCCCTATTGTGTCGCTCTGCTCTGGCCGGAGGACATTCCGTCCGCCCCGGACAAAGAAGTGCTGACTGCTGCTGTTGGGGCAGCAAACGAGCAGCTCTCCCACCCGGAACAGATCAAACGATACGCCCTGATGTCTGTGCCGCTGAAAATATCAACCGGAGAGCTGACTCCCAATCTGAAGCTGCGGCGCAACCAGATTGCCGGGCTGCATCAGCAGACCATTGAAGCTCTGTACGCACCCAAAGCCGCTGCTGCCGGTGATGTTCTTTTTATAGGAGTCCTCTGATGAACCGACTGATTTATCATCTATTATCCAGCAGATTTGGCGCCCGTCTGGAGATACAGATCCTGATGCGGCAGACAGCCAAAGCATTCCGTGAGGGTGGAGGTGCTTCGAAATCACCGCTGTTCAGGAAACATTCCCGCGATTGCTGTCTGAACACTTACGCGCGCTTTACCGCCGATGCAGCCAGACGGGCGATTAACAACGGTCAGGACATGAAACATCTGCATCACAGGCTCTATCACATGGCGCGCCATCTGGGAACTCAGTTGCGCAGACGGCTGAAACCAGAAAATGATCAGGAGTGTCAGGATATCATTGCTCTGCTCTACCGCAACATCGGGATTAACATAAAAGAATCCTCCCCCGGAGAATTCACGGTCCAAAAATGCTATTTCAGCACATTTTATACCCCGGATATCTGTGCCATGATCTCAGCCATAGACCAGGGAATTTTTGCGGGAATTTATGGGCGAGGCAAGCTTACCTTCCAAGAACGCATCACGGAGGGCAGACATGCATGTAAGGCATTTTTATTCAGTAAATAGGTAAAAAACAGAAAGGATTTTTGAACTCATGAAAACAGCAATCGTAATCGGCTCCGGTGCCGGCGGCGCCATGGCGGCCAAAGAACTGCAGGAGCATTTTCAGGTGACGATCCTGGAATCGGGCGGCGAATTTCGGCCGTTTGCCCTCCGGTTTGACCGCATCGCCCGGCTTCGGAAAACCGGATTGTTTCTGGATGAGCGCATGATCTCCCTGCTCTTTCCGGCTATGCGTGTGCAAAAAGCATCCTCCGGCATGGTTCTGGTGCATGGCGAGGGTACAGGAGGCACTACCACCCTTGCCACCGGCAGCGCGATACGCTGTGACAAGGGGCTTAAAAAAATCGGGATCCATCTGGATCAGGAATTTGATGAGCTTTCACAGGAAATTCCTCTTTCTGCAGATCACCGTCAATACTGGTCCCCTCAGACCAATGCGCTCTATGATGTCTGCTCACAGCTTGGCTTTGCTCCAGCCCCCACACCCAAACTGATCAACTTCCGACGCTGTGTCCACTGCGGACGCTGTGTGTTAGGCTGCCGCACAGGAGCAAAATGGGACAGCCGCACACTCCTGTCAGAAGCTGTCTCTCATGGAGCCACGCTGAAAACAAACTGTAAAGTGACAAAACTAGTACCTCGTCTCCAAATTATCTCGACTTTATACTTGCCTGAATTTCCATCTGCTTCGTTGTCATCAGTCGACGTAGCCACCGCTACGCCTCCTTCTTCCGCCTTGCATATGAAAATTCATTCTGCGTCTAAAGTCGAGCTATTTGGAAGACGATGTACTAGGCATCAACCACAGCGAAAATGCCGTACATACTGTCTATGCAAGAGAAAGGGGAAAACAGCAGGCTTACCGCGCGGATCTGGTCGTCCTGGCTGCCGGAGGGCTGGGCACTCCGGTCATTCTGGAACGTTCCGGGATTACCTGCGAGACCACGCTGTTTGTCGATCCGGTGCTGTGTGTAGCCGCGCCTTATCCGGGAGCCGGTCAGGACCGTCATATTCCAATGCCTTTCCTCATGCAAAGAGACGGTTATATGCTCTCACCATACATGGACTATCTCAGTTTTTTCTTTAACAAATCCTGGAAACGGCCTGCCGGGGATATTCTCAGTATGATGATCAAGCTTTCTGACTCCGGTTATGGTGCCAGCCGCACCCGAAAGCCGCAAAAGGATCTGACGCGGACAGACGAAGACCGACTGAAAGCAGCCGTCTCCGACTGCAAACGGATCCTGAGAAAGATGGGTGTTTCCGAAGAGGATATCTTCCTCGGAACTATCAATGCCGGTCACCCCGCGGAATGCTTCCTCTGACTGCCGAGGAAGCCGACACCCTGCACAACCGCCGCCTGCCGCAGAACCTGTATATCGCTGATGCTACCCTGTTGCCGGAATCGATGGGCAATCCCCCGATCTGGACGATTCTGGCTCTGGCTAAGCGCGTCGCAAAAATATGCACAGCTGCGATGGTGTGACAACCAAAAAAATGCGCTCACTACTCAGAACGAATATCAGACCCGATAAAATTATCAGGCCTGATATTTTTCCTTTCAGTCTATTTGCTATATCTGTCTGGACAGCCAGCCACGTGAAGCCTACTTTGTCTGACCAAACAGCCAGTCGCGCACGGCTTCGATCGGATAAGTGATCTCCCATCCGCGCTGATGATACATGATTCCGAAATACTTTTTCCCATCATCCGGCAGACTGGATTCTTTGGTATAAATGGCGAGTTTAATGTTCGCCTCGCCGGAAAGATACTCTGCCATCGCGGCATTCAGTTCTTCCTTGTCCGCTCTGGCATTGAAAAACCGTTTCTCTACGCTCGCTCCACGCTCCTTTAGCAGATCATACAGTTTGCTCATGGAGTCAAACTCACCCAGTCCGCCTTCGCTTAAAGCGATCAGAAGCTTTTTCCCGGAAAGGGCATTGGCGATCTTTTTGGCATCCCAGTGCCCGGAAACCAGCAGGGCAGCTGCGAAATAGTCCGGATAGCGGATGTTCAGCTCGAAGGAAGCCATGCATCCCTGAGACTGCCCGGTGGTGTAAATGCGACCGGCATCAATACTGTAGGTCTCCTGCAGAGAATCCAGCAGCTCTTTAATAGTTTCCAGCTGCGGAGAGCAGGTATAATCGTTGTTGGTCAGCGGCTCGCCGTCGATCTGCGGCGCCACGATAAAGCACGGATGCTTTTTCTGCTCAGCATCTGTCGCCCAGATGGTCGCTCCCATTCCCTGAATCAATGTCCTGTCCTGCTCGGGGCCGTTTCCGGTCGCGTCCGGGATGAACAGAAGCATCGGATATTTTTTCGTCTCATCGTAGTCCTGCGGGATGAAAAGGTTGTATTTCATTCCGCGGAATTCGCCCGCCTGGAAACGATTCACAACCAGATCCATCTCTCTGTCACCCAGAACCATTCCTTCAAACGGCGTAATTTCCGAACCGTCCGCAGCCGCCAATGCCACTTTCTGGATCAGATGAAGCCGGGTATCCTTTTTCTTCATGCCTATGAACTTCTTGCCGCCGGCACCTGGACCACCAGGACCTCCGCCTGGACCTCCCGGACCACCTGCTCCTGGACCTCCTGAACCGCCTGCTCCTGGACCTCCTGGACCTCCAGCACCTGGACCAAAGGGCCGGACGCGGCAGGGCACGACTGCGCGGCAGGGGCGGGACAGGACATCGAGTCAAACAGCATAGACGT
>JAJPXU010000047.1:0-7166 GCA_021205305.1 Lachnospiraceae bacterium | reverse complement strand
CCTGGACCTCCTGGGTCTCCTGCTCCTGGACCTCCTGGGCCTCCTGCTCCTGGACCTCCTGGACCTCCTGGGCCTCCTTTCGGGCCGCGATTCTGAATGTACACCTTCTGCATGAGGCGGCTGCTCTCGTCTTCGCTGGAGAGCCGGAAGATCACATAGTTTCCATCTGCCTTCTCTGCGCTGAAGTCCGGCTTGTCGCTCACATAGCAGTCGAGAATCGGCGCTTCCGTAAACGCAAACATTTCTTTATCAATCCGGCTGGCATCCAGCGCGCGGTCATACTCCACGATGGCTCCGCAGACACGCTGACCGTCATAAGACGGTTCTGTCACAGTCGTAATATGGAGCACCGCTGCAGGCTGCTCTTTCATCTCTTCCATTACTTTCTGGATATCTTTGACAAGCCGCTCAGCGGTGCCCTTTGCGTAGGCTGAACTGACGGCCTGCATGGTGATTTTATCGTAATAATCGCTCTCTCCCAGGTATTTTCCGTTGCCGGACTCAATCGGCCCGCTGCCGGTAAAGGTCTGCACGGCCACATTCTGGAAGGGAGAGGTGGTTCGCAGCGCGATTTCTGTCCGGGCGCAGATTTCCGGAATCAGACCCACGACAGCGATGTCTCCGATCTGCATTACCGAGAACTCCAGCGTCCGCTCTCCTTCCGGTTTAAACTCGTATTCCTTCTGCGGCTCCCGGGTATTTCCGATTTCCTGTCCGTCATAGGTGAACACCCGGCGCACAATCTGCAGCGGCCCGTCCATTTCCTTACACTGGATACGCTCCGCCGCCATGACCACCTGCATACCGAGGCGTTCTCCGAGCAGTTCGCAGAGCAGGAACGTCTTTTCATGCAAATCTTTTTCAATCATACGGCCGCCTCTGCCGGTCATCGTGTACTGGCCGCGCAGATAAGGACTCTCGTCGCCGCCCGCTCCTGTACAGTACATCGCCACAGCATTCGGATATTCCTGCTCCACAAAAGCCGCGGAGTATCCGGCAATATCTCCGGAGATCAGATGGGTTCCATCCGCATTCCGCGTCTGATCCAGCACGGCCGGCTGCGCATTAAAGAAAAACAGAACAGCGATCGGCTCGTTTTCGGTATCGTCAATCCGGATAACAGGTACTTCATGATCCACAGGTCCTTCATCGTTAACGCTGACCGTCCAGCCTCGTTCGGTGCAGATGTTGCGGTTCGCGTTTGCCGCGCAGTAGCCCTTTCCAAATCCGTATCTGGCTTCTTTCAGAGACTGTACCGCATCCTCCGCTGCTTTTTTTGCAGCCGTAAGCGTCAGCTCATGAAGCATCTTAATTTTTACCGTATCCGCATCTGTGCGGGGAGGCATTTTAGAGGTCAGCGACCAGACATGCGGGGTAGAAAGCACGTGTGAAGAGTGATACCAGACATCCTCCGGATCCACCTTCGTGATTTCCGCCACTGCGTTTACAACCTTCTCCCGCGCGTCGCCGAAAAGATTGACGCTTTCAATGTTAATAACGGTGATTCTTTTTCCATAGTCTAATACAAGAACTCTTACCGCGGGAGAATCATGAACCCCGGTAAAATTTTCAAACGGCGTCGGAAAAATCTCCTCCGGGTACTCCAGGAATGCTTTTCCGGCGCCGGCCTGTAATTGTAATTTGCTCATAAAATGCCTCCACTTACTTATTCTTCACGCGATTATAAGCCGCTCTTTCATGCCATGTGAAGTTACGCGCAGTCGGGAACTCTGTCCTCCGATTTTTCTATATGTTTTCACATGATCTTCGCGCAAGTGCGAAGACCTGTCTGAACAATTACGGCTTTTTCAAAATATTCCGGGGAAAATTGCCGGTTTCCACTGGCTCTCCCCGGAATATGATTTCCCGTTCAGACATAACTCACAAATGGACAATTATCTTTGCCCGTAACAAACAGAGCCATCGATTTTCCACAGGAATCATGCCCTTTCCTGTAAACAGGACAGTATGGTTTTATTACAGATCCAGATAATATTCGCATGCGCCGATGACGAAGTTCGATGTACCGGATACGGTATAGAACTGTGCCATTACCGGTGAGTACACGCCTACCTTAATTGCATAGCATCCGGCGTATCCAAGCGCATTGTCATAGATGTATTGCATGATCTCGTTCGTGCCTTCCTCGCTGTAGGTATCAACATTGAATACGGTGGTCAGCATCTCCTGGAACTCATCGTTCTCGTAGAAGCTTAAGTTGTAGCCGTCCGCATAGCCGTGAGCGATTGCATAGGTCTTCATGAATCTGGAAATTGCATAGTCCTTATCAGCGGAGCTGTAGATGAGAATATCCCACTGTGTCGCGTCGCCGGCCGTGTTCTCGATCAGCGCATGATCCAGGGTCACGATCTCGCTCTTGATGCCAGCGATCTCCAGATAAGCCTGTACGACCTCAGCGATGGTGTTCTTCTCAGAGTTATCCTCGGTGATGATCTTCAGCGTCTCGCCGTTGTAGCCGCTCTCTGCCAGATACTGAGCGGAAAGCTCCAAGTCATATACGGTGTTGTAGGTTTCCCAGGTATCCCAGTCAGACTGGTAGTCGCCGACTACCGGAGCGCAATCTACGGTACACGGATAATATACACGACTGCCAAGTGCGTCTGCAAAAGCCTCGGAATCCAGTGCATAGTAAACTGCCAGGCGCATATTGATGTCGCTCATCAGAGAATTGCTGCTCATATTCGGAAGGATGGTCTGTGCCTGCGCATCCTCATAGCAGTAAATGTTGAACTGTCCTGCATAGTCGCCGCCCTCCTCGAAAAGACCGAGACTGGTGTCATCAATTGCGCAGTAAGCGATGGTACCGGATTCCAGAGCGATCAGTCTCATGGAGTCATCCAGAATAAACTGATACTCAATCGTCTGTACATTGCTCTTCTGGCTCTGATACAGATTCTCCTTGGACTGCCAGTAATCATCTCTTGCCTCCAGAATACAGGATGCGCCTTCCTCATAGTTGGTAATCTTGTACGGGCCGCTTCCAACCGGATCTACGTTGAAGTTGTGGCTCTCATACGTCGCCTGGCTCACGATGTAGGTACTTGCAAAGATATTGTCAAACCCATCCAGAGAACTCAGCTTCTGTTTAAAGTGGAACGTAACCTGATAGGTATCCGTTGCTTCGCTGTAATCATAATCATCAAAATCTCTCGCGTTTCCGGAATCGATGTAGGTCTGGAAGCTAAATACGACATCCTCTGCCGTAATCTCATTGCCATCAGAGTCAGTCACGCCCTCATATATGTTCATAACCAGCTCCGTCTCAGTATCGTCTGTGTAAGCCCAATCCTTTGCGATAATTCCGACAAAATCGCCGTCGTCCGTCGCTACGACCAGGGTTTCAAATACCTCCACTGTGATCTCACTGGATTTGTTGAAGCTGTACGGATCCATAGAAGACGGCACCGTGCCAAGTCCGATGGTAATGTAATCCAGCTTCTCATCCGAATTTGCGGTGGAAATGCGGGAATCATCCGCGGTCACCGAGGACAGAAGTTCCCATTCATAGGTTCCTGCTGCCGCCTCTTCCGCTTCTTCCGCATACGCGTTCACGCTGATTCCACCCAGGGCAACTGCAAGAATACTGGCCGCTGAGCCTTTCAGAAAGCTTCTTCTGGTTATTGTTCTCATGATAAAATCCTCCTCTTATTGTGATTTTGATGCACAGGGCCGGGCAAAGCGTTCTTCCGTCATAGCCGCTTTCGGCCTGTGCGTGTGAGCAGAAGATCGACAGGCTGCCTCCTGCTCGATTTATAGGAACGACTTTTCGCCGTTTACCTTTCTTTACAATTCCTGTCAAAATATCCTGACAGCTTAGTCATTCATCTCCTCTGCACGGCAGCAGGCCACGAAATGGTCTTTGGATAATTCACGCAGCTGCTGTGGTTCCTGACAGCGTTCCGTCGCATAAGGGCATCTGGCCGCGAACCGGCATCCCGGCTTCGGATTGATCGGACTGGAGATTTCGCCTTTCAGCTGGATTCGCTTCATCGGATGATCCAGATCCGTCGACGGAATCGCGCTCAGAAGCGCTTTGGTATAAGGATGCAGCGAACGGACAAACAGCTCTTTGGTCGGACTTTTCTCTACCATCTGCCCCAGATACATGACCACAATATGATCCGAGATCAGACGTACCACAGACAGATCATGGGTTACAAACATATAAGAGAGCTTCATCTGATCCTGCAGATCCATCAAAAGGTTCAGCACCTGTGCCTGGATCGAGACATCCAGTGCCGATACCGGCTCATCACAGACGATAAATTCCGGATTCAATGCAAGCGCACGGGCAATCACGACCCTCTGCCTGCGGCCTCCATCCAGCTCGTGCGGATAGGATCTCCTCAGGCGCTCGTCGATACCGACGAGATCCATCAGCTTGATGCTTTCCTCCTGGAGCTGCTTTTTCGTATAGTGACCGGCGTATTTCATCGGCTCCGTCACCGCAGTGTCGATCGTCATACGAGGATTCAGGCTGGAATACGGATCCTGGAAAACAATCTGCATTTTTTCATGCACCTGTTTTAATTTATGACCCTTTACATGCGTGATGTCCTCTCCGTTCAGTTTGATCACTCCATCTGTTGCCTCCTGCAGGCGGATAATCGTTCTGCCAAGAGTTGATTTTCCGCAGCCGGACTCACCGACGACTCCCAGGGTCTGCCCCTTATTAATCGTAAAGGTCACATCATCCACTGCGTGATTCTGCGCGCCGCCGGGACAGGGGAAGTATTTTTTTAAGTTTTTCACCTCAACAATCGGTTCCGCCATTTTTTATCCCTCCTCAGTCTCTCTTAAACATCTGCAATAGTGGCCCGGAGCAACCTCCTTCATCGGCACCTCCATATGGAAGCAGCCCTTCGTCGCATAGGGACACCGCTTCGCAAACCGGCAGCCCTCCGGCAGATGGGTCGGATCAGGCGGCAGCCCCGGGATCGGAGTCAGCCTGGTCTCATCCCCGGTCAGACTCGGGATCGAGTTGAAAAGTCCTTTCGTATACGGATGCTTCGTATGGCGGAACAGATCTTCCTTCGAAGCATACTCGACGACCTCACCAGCATAAACGACTGCTACGGTGTCGCAGGTCTCCGCAACCACACCCAGATCATGGGTAATCAGGATCATGGACGTGTTCTGCTTCGTCTGAAGCTCTTTGATCAGGTCCAGCACCTGTGCCTGGATTGTCACATCCAGAGCGGTCGTCGGCTCATCCGCCAGAATCAGATCCGGGCTGCAGGCCAGCGCCATGGCAATCACTACACGCTGCTTCATTCCGCCGGAAAACTGGTGCGGATATTCTTTATAGCGTTCTCCCACAATGCCTACCATCTCCAGCAGCTCTTTGGTGCGCCCTACTGCCTCTTCCATCTTCATATGAGGATTGTGGATCTGCAGCACCTCGACGATCTGATCGCCTACCGTCATCAGCGGATTCAGTGCTGTCATCGGATCCTGGAAAATCATCGCAATCTGATTGCCGCGCACCTTGCGCATCTCCTCCTCGCTCAAAGCCGTCAGGTTCTTTCCGTCGAGCCAGACCTCGCCGCCCTTAAACCTGGCCGGAGGCACCGGGAGAATTCTTAAAATGGTCTTGGCGATCGTCGTCTTACCGGCGCCGGTTTCCCCGACGAGTCCCAGCGTTTTTCCTTTTTCCAGATCAAAGGATACGTCATTGACCGCATGTACAATATTTTTTCCCTGTGTATATTCTACTGTGATTCCCCTGACAGAGAGGAATTGATTTTTCTCAGCCATTGTATGTCCTCCTTATCAGGATCTCATCTTCGGATCCAGTGCGTCGCGCAGACCGTCGCCCATCAGGTTGATGGACAGTACGCAGATGGCAATCGCGATCCCCGGGAAAATTACCATGTGCGGATAAGCGCTGATGTAGCTGATGCCGTCGGAGAGCATTGCGCCCCATTCCGGTGTCGGCGGCTGAATACCAAGCCCTAAGTAGCTTAAGCCTGCAACCATTGTGATGGAACCGCCGATCTTCATCGTTGTATTGACAATCGTCGGAGAGATAACATTCGGCAACAGATGGCGGAACATAATCACCCGCTTCGGGCAGTTAAAGGATTCGGCCGCCTCCACATACTCTTTTCCTCTCTCGCCAAGGATCTGGCCTCTCGTCATACGTGCGCCGTTCGGGATGGCACTGATGGAAAGAGAGACGATGGTCTGCCAGAGACCTGCTCCAAAGGATGCCGCTAAAAGCAGAGTCATCAGAGAGCCCGGAAGTGCGCCCCAGATATCGCAGAAACGCATGATCAGGTCTTCCACTTTTCCTCCGAAATAGCCCGCGATGCTTCCCACAATTACACCGCCAACAGAGCCTACGATCGCGGCAGTAAGGCCAAGTGCCAGGGAATATCTGCCGCCGTAGAGAAGCCTTGAGAAAATATCTCTTCCCAGCTTATCCGTCCCGCATAGATGGGCAAGCGACGGCGTCGCAAAGGTATTTTTCAGATCGACCGCAGTCGGTTTATAAGGTGCAATGAGCGGTGCAAATACCAGCAGCAGTACTACAATCAGAAACATGATGCCGCCCAGCTTGGCGCTCGGACTGATAAATACCCGCTGGAAAGTCTCCATGAAATTGTTGAAAGCCGGACTGTAATGCCTTTCGTGATGTTCTCCATGATGCGGCCCCTTTTTGTGCGGTCCGTGGCCATCCTGTCGTTCGGCGAATTATTCGGAGCCGTTTTCAGCAAATTATTTTCGGCCGATTTTACATACAAAAAGCCTGACGGTCATAATATAACTTGCCGTTTTTGCGAATTCCGGGAGTACGTGTGGAAACAGTGCAAAACTGCCAGAGACTATGGACAGGCTGTGTGAATCGTATGGACGGCAAAGGAATGCCGACCACACGGTTCACACAACCTGCCCACAGCCTCTAAACGGCAGTTTTACACTGTTTCCACACTACGACTACTACTGATTCCCTCTTAATTGATAGATGGATTGCTGAACCTCTCGCTATGTTACTTTAGCGGTTAAACAGGAAATATCACATTGCATGGTGATGGCATCAATAAAACTGACGATAGATTCGTCAAATTCACGGATGGTGTGGCTTAATTTATTTTTCCGAAAAAGTGGCCTTTTTGGGGTCAAATAAAGTGCAGGATAACACC
>JAJPXU010000125.1 GCA_021205305.1 Lachnospiraceae bacterium | reverse complement strand
ATCGGCCGAAAATAATTTGCTGAAAACGGCTCCGAATAATTCGCCGAACGACACCCGAGCAGCTTCGGATTGCTGATGTGCTCGATCACCGCCCAGGCAATGCTCAAGCCGTCAAAGGTGCTGGTACCGCGCCCGATCTCATCCAGAATCAGCAGGCTGTTTTTTGTCGCGTTGCGCAGGATGTTCGCTACCTCAGTCATCTCGACCATAAAGGTACTCTGGCCGCTCGCCAGATCGTCGGAGGCGCCGACACGCGTGAAAATACGGTCAACCAGCCCGATTTTGGCGCTGTCCGCCGGGACGAAGCTTCCGATCTGCGCAAGCAGGACAATCAGGGCACTCTGCCGCATATAGGTAGATTTTCCGGCCATATTCGGCCCGGTGATGATAGAAACCAGATTCTTTCCATTGTCCAGATGCGTATCGTTGGCGATAAACATATCATTGGGAATCATCTGTTCTACCACCGGATGGCGGCCGTTTTTGATATCAATTGTGCCGCGCTCATTGATCTGCGGCTTTACGTAATTATTGCGCTCCGCAACCAGGGCAAGGGAAGCAAACACATCCAGCCCGGCAATGGCCTTCGCGGTCTCCTGAATGCGCACAATCTGCTCCGCCACCTGGCTGCGTACCTCGACATAGAGCGCGTACTCCAGGGAAACCAGCCGATCCTCCGCGCCGAGAATCGTATCCTCCAGCTCCTTCAGCTCCGGCGTTATGTAGCGTTCCGCATTGGTCAGCGTCTGCTTGCGCATAAAATAATCCGGCACCATATCCTTATAGGAATTGGTGACCTCCAGATAATAGCCAAATACTTTGTTGTATTTTACCTTGAGATTTTTAATCCCGGTTTTTTCCCGTTCTTCGGCTTCAAGCTTTGCCAGCCAGCTTTTTCCGTCGTTCTTGGCGCTGCGCAGCCGATCCACCTCTTCATTATAGCCGTCCTTTATGATTCCGCCCTCACGAATGATAATGGGAGGTTCGTCCAGAATCGCCCGTTCGATCAGGTCGTGCACGTCCTCCAGTTCGTCAATCTGCTCCTCCAGCGCATGGAGCAGCGGCGCTTCCAGGCTCTTCATAATATATTTGATATGCGGCAGCATCGCCAGCGAGGTCTTAAACGCGATCATATCCCGCGGATTGGCTGTCTGGTAGCTGATGCGGCTGATCAGACGCTCCAGGTCATAGATCGGGTTCAGATATTCCCGCAGCTCTTCCCGCGTAATTGCGTTATTTTTCAATTCTTCGACCGCATCCAGCCGTGCTGTGATCTCCTCTTTCTCAATCAGCGGCTGCTCCACATATTTGCGCAGCAGGCGCGCACCCATCGCTGTCCGGGTCTTATCGAGTACCCACAAAAGCGAACCGCGTTTTTTCTTCTCCCGCAGCGTCTCGCACAGCTCCAGATTTCGCCTGGTCGAGCTGTCAAGCACCATATATTTGCCGATGGAATACGGTACCAGCCGCGTCAGGTTCGCAATGGACGTCTTCTGCGTCTCCATCAGATATTTCAAAAGCGAACCGGCCGCGATCACGCCGCAGCTATAGTCCGCAATACCCAGCCCTTCCAGTGCGGATACATGAAAATGCTCCTTCAGTACCCGGGCGCAAAGCTCATCGTCAAAATACCAGGCATCCAGAGAAAAAATCGTGATGCCAAGCCGCTCCCGCATATCCTCCAGGTCAATTCCGCTGACATAAAAAGCCTGGTTGCAGATGATCTCTTTTGGGGAAAATTTAATGATCTCATCGAACAGCTTCCGCTCACTGTCCAGCTCCGTCATCAGATATTCCCCGGTCGTGATGTCTGCAATCGAAACCCCATAGCGGTCCGCCATATAGAAGACACACATCAGATAATTGTTCCTTGTCTCGTCCAATGCCTGTGAATCCAGATTCGTTCCCGGCGTAACAATCCGGATGACTTCCCGCTTCACAAGCCCCTTGGCCAGCTTCGGATCCTCCATCTGTTCTCCGATGGCGACCTTATAGCCTTTGGAGACCAGCTTATTCAGATAACCGTCAACCGCGTGATAGGGTACCCCGCACATCGGCGCACGCTCCGCCATCCCGCAATCCTTCCCGGTCAGCGTCAGCTCCAGTTCCTTCGACACAATCTGCGCGTCGTCAAAGAACATCTCATAAAAATCGCCGAGCCGGTAAAAAAGGATACAGTCCAGGTATTGCAGCTTGGTCTGCAAATACTGCTGCATCATCGGAGTCAGCTGCGGCATCAGCTCCCGAATCTTCTCTTCTGTCATGAAGTCATTTCCCCCATATAATAAAATCCCTTGCACTCGGTCAGGTGTACGTTGACAATCTGTCCGATCAGTTCCTCTGTCCCCGGAAAATGTACAAGCAGATTGTTCGAGAGGCGGCCGGTAACCAATGTATCGTCATGGTCGTTTATCGATTCAACAAGTACCGGAAGCGTCTGCCCCTCCACCTTCATCGCCATTTCCTGTGAAATGGCCTGTACCAGGGCAAGGAGGCGGTTGAATCGATCTTTCACGACATCCTCTGGCACCTGATCCTCCATCGCGGCAGCAGGCGTCCCGGTTCGTTTTGAGTAAATAAAGGTAAATGCGCTGTCGAAACGCACCTGGCGCACGACATCAAGGGTTTCCTGAAAATCTTCTTCTGTCTCCCCCGGAAATCCGACAATGATATCCGTTGTAATAGAAAGCTCTGGAATCTCCCGCCGCAGCTTCGCGGCCAGCTCCAGATACTGTTCCTTCGTATAACGGCGGTTCATTTTTTTCAGAATGCGGCTGCTGCCGGACTGCAGGGGCAGATGCAGATGGTTACAGATTTTCTTCGAATGCTTCATTACATCAATCAGTTCATCCGATAGATCCTTCGGATGGGAGGTCATAAAGCGGATGCGTTCAATCCCCGGCACCTGCTCCACCATCCGCAGAAGCTCTGCAAAGGAAACTGGCTCCTCTGTTCCTGACGAAGCAGCATTTTGAACACTGTCCTTCACAGAAATTTGTTTTCTGAGGGTCTTCCCGTAGGAATTAACATTCTGTCCGAGCAGCATGACTTCTTTTACGCCATCCTTTGCCAGCCGTTCCACTTCACAGAGAATATCCTCCGGCCTGCGGCTGCGCTCCCGTCCGCGCACGTAAGGCACGATACAGTAGGTACAGAAATTATTGCAGCCATACATGATATTCACGCCGCACTTAAATGAGTAGGTACGATCCGCCGGTAAATCCTCAACAATCTGATCCGTATCCTTCCAGATGTCAATCAACATATCTGTTTTCGCAGGGGAATGCTGCATTTGCTCCGCGCGCTGCTGCCGTTCCAGAACCTCATAGAGCAGCTCTGCGAACTTATAAATATTGTGCGTGCCAAAAATCAGATTAACAAAGCGATAGCTTTTACGCAGCTTCTCCACCACATCCGGCTCCTGCATCATGCAGCCGCAAAGGCCGATGATCATATGCGGATTTTTCTTTTTCAGATTGGAGAGCAGCCCTAAGTGCCCGTATACCTTCAGGTTTGCATTCTCGCGAACCGTACAGGTATTATAAAGAACCAGATCCGCTTCCTCACTCTCCGTCTGCTGATATCCGATTTCTTCGAGAATACCGCGCAGCTTTTCGGAATCCTTGGCATTCATCTGGCACCCGAAAGTGGTAACATTGGCGATCAGATGCCGCCCGTATTCCAGTTCCCTCTCTTTTATGATCTCTCTGCATTTTGCCATATAATAATACTGGCGCTGCGGTTCTTCTGCCGACGGTTCTGCCCCTGTATCTATCAAATCAAGAATTTCGCTGCATTTTGTGTTTACTCTGATGTTTTCACTGTCCATTATTATGCTCCAAATCTCATTCTGTTTCAAATTACACGCTTGATTATCGACTGGAATTATAACATAATCTTTTTGCATCGACAAGACATTTGTATTTTGTGGTATATTCACCATATCCGGTCATGCATCCGCAGGATGCGTGACGCAGGCCCCGCTCATTGCGCGTTAGCGCAATTCCTCATGCGGGGCTCTCCATAATCTGCATATTTCAGATTGTCGGGCAGATGTTCCGGCTGCCTTTAAGTCTTTGCAGCAAAAGAATTCAGCAGCTTTCTCTTATGACCAGACGGCTTGGAAATTCTACGCGTAATTTTTCTGTATGTCCCCTTTGGATTCGATCCAGCAGCACTTTTACCGCAGCTTTTCCCATATCATCATGAGGAATATGGACAGTCGTCAAAGACGGTGTAACCTCCGAGGCTGCTTTGATATCATCAATGGAAATAATTGCCGGCATTTTTTTCCTTTTTTTATTTAAATTATCGGAAATACGCCATTCGTTCCAACCATTAAGGGCACCGATGGCAGTAGCATCGTTTGCACATAGTACAGCGTCCACGGCAGCAGACGCTCTATTATTCTCTAATAACTTTTTCATTGCAATGCTGCCGTTTTTCGCGGTCTGATCCGTTGGAAGGATGCTTGCATAATCCATTGGAAGGTTATGCCGGATCATTGTATCACAATATCCCACATAGCGGTCCTCGTAAGAACAGTCGCCGATGTAACCAATCCGCCGGTATCCTTTGCCAATTAGATACTCCATTGCACACACCGCTGCGGAACGTCCATCACAGATGATTTCATCAAGCTCAAATTTTGTTGGATTCCGGCTGACAGAGACAATGTTTTTGCTGTGTCTCTTCATATCGCGGAGTGTCTGCGGCGAAACTCGTCCCAGTATAATATAGCCATCCGCTTTTTCACCAGACAGCTCCTCCATGTGCAGCTCTGAGAAAAAAAGTTTGCTGATTGTACAGCCATTGGCGAAGGCCTCCTGTTCTACACTGCGAAACAATTCGCGAAAAAAAGGATCGTCATCCAGTGAGTGAAAACGTTCCAGAATAACGGCAAGCTTTCTGGCAGGAGCCGAAGTTTGATACGCCTGACCAAGCTTTAGATTACGCGCGCTTTCATTCGGTACATAGCTGATTTTCTCTGCCGCCGCCCAGATTTTATTCTTTATTTCTTCCGAAGCACAATTATAATCCCTGTTATTTAATACACGGGATACCGTTGATACTGACACACCGGTCATTTCGGCAATTTTTTTTAGTGACATTATGAAGCTCCTTTTTGTGAAAACGTTTGTGTAATTACTGCTTTAAAAAATGCATTCAACCGTGTATGATACAGCTATTATAAAGAAGTAATTCCAAAAATACAAGGAGAAAGGTGACATTAACATGAATAATTTCCTTGAAAACGTTTGCAGAAATTTCCGGCTGAATCAAAATAATTCCAAAAAACGGTTCCGCTTCGGATGGCTTGCACTTCTGATGATATGCATCATCGGTCTCACCGGCTGTTCTTCTCAAAATGCGGACTCCTCCTCCGGCGCCGATGCGAACTCTGAAACCGTCGAAGTACGGATGGCGTATTTTCCCAATATTACGCACGCGCAGGCGCTTGTAATGAAAAATGAAGGGACGCTGGAGGAAGCGCTCGGAGATGGATACGATGTATCATGGACGTCTTTTACAGCCGGTTCCTCTGAGGTAGAGGCACTGTTTGCCCAGGAAATTGATATCGGCTATATCGGACCTGTACCGGCGATCAATGGCAATGTCAAGTCGGATGGGGACGTCATAGTAATCGCAAACGCGGCGGACGCTGGCGCGGTGCTCGTGGTGAGCGCGGATTCCGGAATCACTTCTGTTTCTGATCTCGATGGAAAGACCGTTGCCATTCCGCAAACGGGAAACACACAGCATCTGTGCCTTCTGAATCTGCTCTCACAAAATGATCTCTCCCCGGTTTCCGATGGCGGTACCGTGGAAGTAGTAGCCGTAGATAACTCAAACCTTCAGAATATGTTTGACCAAGGCAGCATCGATGCCGCTCTTGTACCGGAGCCGTGGGGAACGATCCTGACCTCCTCCGATAATATTGACATTTTGCTGGATTACGAGGATATTTACTATTCCGGCAATTATCCGGTTGCTGTCATTGTTGTACGAAAGGATTTCCTGGAAGAATATCCGGAAGTAGTAGAAACGTTTTTGCAGGTACATATGAATACGACAGACGCAATTAATGCGGATCTGGACAGCTCCGTTGACGCGATGATTGAGGAAATTAACGAGGTTACCGGAACTTCTTATGACAAAGACGTGATCCTGAGCGCTTTTTCCCGCACGACACTTACGGTAGAATTAAATGAAGACGCACTGATGGATTTCGCGAATATTTCTCTGGAGCAGGGATTCATTGATGAGATGCCAGGCGACTCACTTGTCGATCTGTCCATACTGGAAGGTCTTCTTAGTGAAAAATAAGAGAAACTGTTACACACTTTTGGAACGTGGGAAGTCTGGGGATCAGGCCACGCAGAATTTAAATTATAAAAATGTAAGAGGAAACAAGAATGTCGTTAGAATTAAAAAATATCAGCCGTTCTTTTGATAATTCTGTAAGGGAAACTCTGAAGGATATTTCTCTTACGGTAGAAGACGGAGAATTTGTCTGTATTGTCGGGCCGTCCGGCTGTGGAAAATCGACCCTGCTGAATATCGTCGCCGGACTTGATCATCCTTCTTCCGGTGAGATTTATATTAACGGAAAAGTGATTACCGGAGCTGGCGCAGACCGAGTCATGATGTTTCAGGAACACGCGCTTTATCCGTGGCTCAACGTAATTGATAATGTAAAATTCGGAATGAAGCTTGCCGGCGTACCAAAGGAGGAACAAGACCGCCGCGCCGAACAATACCTGAAAATGGTGCGTCTCTGGGAATTCCGGGACTACCGGATCCATGAGATTTCGGGCGGAATGAAACAGCGGACTGCGCTTGCCCGTGCTTTGTGTCTGAACAGTCCGATTCTTTTGATGGATGAACCTTTTTCGGCGCTTGATAAGCAGACAACGAATAAGCTGCGCGCAGACCTGGAGCAGATCTGGGAGGAGACAAAAAAGACGATTCTCTTTGTGACGCACAGTGTGGAGGAAGCGGTGTTTCTCGCATCCAGGATCGTCATCCTTTCCGATAATCCGGGATGTATTAAGGACATTTATACCGTCGACCTGCCGCGACCGCGCCAGATCGATTCCCCGGAATTTCTGGCGGCGCGCCATAAGATTTTATCCAGTGTCGAAAGGGAGGTGGAAAAGCTTGCAAAAGAAGAATACGACCACTAAAAATACACCGGGGAAGATTCTTTCCTGCATCTGCTTCTATCTCCTGCTCATTCTTCTATGGCAGGTGATTTATACCGTTGGCACCGGGACGCTTGGCTGGTGGAAATCCTACGCGATGCCCTCCCCTCTTGGCGTACTTCAGAGTCTGAGGAAGCTGATTCTCAATGGAACCCTCTTTCAGGCCGTGATTTACAGTCTGCGAAGAGTATTGATTGGCTTTGTGATTTCTCTCCTGATCGGTGCGATCCTGGGATTATTGATCTCCGCTTCTGCCTTTTTAAACCGCTGTCTGAAGCCTCTGCTGAACGGCTTCCAGTCGCTGCCAAGTGTCTGCTGGGTGCCTTTCGCAATCCTCTGGTTTGGCCTGAAAGAATCCGCGGTTCTGTTTGTTGTCGTAATTGGTTCTACCTTTAGCGTAGCACTGGCGATCGAAAACGCGATTGCCTCCATCCCGCCCATCTACAAACGGGCGGCGGCGACCATGGGCGCGAATCCACTCCAGATGTATAAGGATGTCATTTTCCCGGCAGCATTGCCCGGTTTTCTCGCGGGTCTGCGCCAATCCTGGTCCTTTGCCTGGAGGGCACTGATGTCCGGAGAGGTCATGTCCTCTTACGTCGGCCTGGGCTATTCCCTGATGACCGGACGCGATATGGCGGATATCAACCAGGTAACTGCCGTGATGCTCGTTATTATCGTAATCGGAATTCTCATCGACCGGTGCGTATTCTCTGTTTTAGAGCGACGGGTTCTGAAAAGCAGGGGACTTTGATCTTTCTCAAAAAAGCGTTGTTAAAAACCTTATTCTGTGTTACTATAATTAAAGACAGGACGCATATTGTGGTATAATTACCGAGATTTAAATCGGAGGAAAGGCTATGGTAGATACAATGACTAGAGACGAGTTTAAAACAATCATGGAAATGGTTCGAATGATCATACAGGGATCAGCAGATAAAGATGAAGCATTAAAGAAAATAGATAGTCTTACTATTTTGAAAGACAGCAAAAAGGATGAAGATTAGAATAAGTGAAAAAGGCAGAGGGCATTTCGTTCCTCTGCCTTTTTGCTATTTCGATTATTTTAAAACTACCGATGGAAACAGCCCCGCATCCGTATGCGGAAGGAAACAGCTTGCCACAAATTCATCCATATAGGTTGGTTCGTTGCTAAGCTCCAGGTAAGTCATATTATGAGCTACCTCGGATACCTTTGCTTCTGCTTCTTTTGAAAGCAGAATTGTGTACGCGCCGGAGAGCGACGAATTTCCAATGTAAGTGAATTTATCCATCTCGATATCCGGGAACATACCGATGGACACAGCGTTTCGCATATTGATACCGCTGCCGATTCCGCCCGCTACATATACGTGATCAATCATGGAAACATCAAAATCCAGTGACTGCAGCATCACACGAATAGCGGAGAAAATCGCTCCTTTCGCACGAATAAAGCTGTCAATGTCGACTTCCGTAATCTCAATGTCTTTCACAGAAGCTGCCTCTTCTTTATACGCCAGGACGAAGCTTCCCATCCCATACTGGTCATGACGAACGCGGTCGCCTTCACGGATGAATTTTCCTTTCGGGCTGATGATCCCGCAGCGGTACAGCTCACTGATGACATCAATAATGCCGGAGCCGCAAAGTCCCACTGGCTTTTGTCCCTCATCTCCGACAATGGTAAACGTGGGTTCCATGGTATCCTTATCAATCACGCATGCCTCAATTGCGCCGTCTGTCGCGCGCATTCCGCAGCTGATATCGCCGCCTTCGAACGCAGGCCCCGCAGAGCAGGCACAGCTCATCATGAAGTCCGAATTTCCAAAGACAAGCTCCCCATTCGTACCAAGGTCAATAAACAGGGACATTTCTTCTTTATTCCAGATGGTGCTTGCGAGTGTACCGGCCGTGATGTCACCGCCGACATAGCTTCCGATGTTTGGCGAAATTAAAACAGATGCATGCGGGTAAAGATTCAATCCCAGATCACACGCCTGAACCGAGTCTGTCTCAAAGAAGGTAGGAATAAACGGCTCCATACGAACCGGATCCGCATCTACACCAAGAAGCAGATGATTCATGGTTGTATTTCCGGCGATGCAGGCGCGATAAATCTGCTGCGGGAGAATACCAATGGAAGCGCACATTTCTTTAATCATCGGATTCAGAGTCTCTTTGATAATCGCATTCTGAAGCTTTTTGCGCCCGCCTTCCTTCTGCTGTTCGATAATACGGTTAATCACGTCCGCCCCATAGCGGATCTGGCCGTTTCCAGCAGAGCCCTTGGCAAGAATTTCACCGGAAAGCATGTCGATCAGCACTGCGGAAACGGTTGTCGTACCAATATCAATGGCCATCCCGCAAACCTTTGCATCTTCATTTCCAGGAAGCACATCAAGCACATACACCTCATCTGCTTCCCCATCTGTCACGATACACTTCACGTCAAACGCAGATTTTCGCAGTGTTTCTGCCAGCTTCTGCAACACAGCAAAAGAAAGCTTAGCCTTCGACACCCCACAAGCTGCCTCAACAGCCCACATCAGCCGCTCATTGTCTGGCATGGTGTCATCCAGCGAAGGCTCCTCCATTGTCAGGTTGATCACTTTAAAGTCATTTTCAAATTTGATTCCGGCATCTATAATATCTGATTTGGTCTTTTCGAATATCTGCAATTCTTCCGCCGAACTCAGATCCGCAACTTTCATCCGACTGCGATATGCTGACGCAATGTCTGGTACAAGCACCTCCACGTCCGCACTGATTTTGCTCACGCAGGCTAACCTCCATCCCTGCGCAAATTCCTCATCGGAGATATGCATGGTCTTCTTGGTATCCAGTTCTCCTCCGATCAATTTTACTCTGCATTTTCCGCAAGCTGCATTTCCATTGCATGGCGCATCAATGGCAACATTCATCTTCTTTGCCACATCCAGAAGACTTTCTCCCGCTAAAGCAAAGCCTTCCACATTCTGACCATGTTCAAACTTAAAAGTCACTTTAAACATAAGCGTTTCTCCTGAAATGTATTAACAGTTCATTTTGGGATGGGCGAAACGTCCATCAGCCACAGACATATGACGCATTAGCGGCAAATAGCCTGCTGATCCGAACAAAAAATACCTTGAAAAAACATACCCAGGGGTAACAAAATACTTCCTGGGTATGAGTCCGTTTCATAATGATTCCATCCGCACGCAGCAACAGGCGGCATTGATTCTGCAGTGTTTTATCCGCCACAAAATCCCTGTGCTGCATTTGCGGAGGAAAGCTGTATGCGTACAGCCCTTTCGATGCTGTTCTGAACAGCTGTTCAGCATCAGATCTCCAGATAGGAATCCGCATACAGAGTGTTGCTCTTAAATACGTCGCATGACTTAATGGTTTCCATCAGGCGAAGGTCATTCGGGTTTACGATCGCGGAGGTAAGGCCCTGCATCATAGCCATAGCTACGAGCGCAGAATCCATGATCGGGCGAATGTGCTTTGGCATACCATTGGAGTTATTGGAAAGACCGCCGGTAGAATTCAGACCCATATCAGAGAGCATCTTGATAAACTCAAGAATTTCCATCTGCTTGTCCTGCATACCCTTTACTACCAGGAAGAGCGGATCGAACCACATATCTGTCGGCTCCATACCCAGTTCCATGCCTCTCTCAAGAAGCATCTGGCAATAACCCATACGCTCATCATTGTCTTTTGCAATGCCTTCGCCGTTGCAAAGAGCAATCACGATTGCGTCGTTTGCCGCTGCAAGATCAATATTCTCGATTCTTCCGGAAGCATCCGCAGAGTTCACAATCGGTTTTCCTTTGGAGCGGTTGTAAACAGAAATACCTGCCTCGATTGCTTTCTTGTTGGAAGTATCCAGCGCCAGAGGAACATTGTCAAAGTTGCTCTGAAGGAGCTGCACTGCCCACTTCATCAGATCCTCACCATCTGCCTCAGCAGGTCCGATGTTTACATCAAGGTAAACTGCGCCGGCATCAAGCTGCTGTTTTGCTCTTTTCAGAATCGGCTCCGGGTCTCTCTCAGTAAACGCTTTGTTGACTGCAGGAGCTGTGGTGGAAAGTCTCTCACCAATCGTTACAAATTTTGCCATGATGGTTCTCCTTTATCTTTAATATAGTAATTACAGTTCTTTCATGAACTTCACAAGCTGAACAGCCTCTCTCGGAGCAATGATGATCTCCCAGCCCGGAAGCTTCGCTTCAAGCTCTCCCTTTAATACGGCAACCTTGCCCGGAATAACCAGCTTTCTGGACTTCACTTTTCCTTCGATGTCCTGCTCTGCAAAGAACTTCGCGATCGTTCCTGCTGAGAATTTTCCTGCTGCCCAGGAGGTCAGTACGGAAAGTCCGCCTGCATCGTTGATGATGAGGTTGCACGGTACACCGGAACGCTCCAGCTCACCGGATACCAGGAAATAAGTCAGCGCAAAGTCTACCGTAGTCAGACATACCGAATTCTCATCTGCACCGTTAAGCGGATAGATGCCTGGCTCAACCTTCATTGGCTTCTGCGGGTCAGTAAAGAGGTTCTGTCTCAGTCCATATACCGGGTTTGCTTCCGCATAGGTCATCTGATCAAGCACGATAATCGAACCATACTTCATCGTGAACAGAGAGAGCAGAGCTGCCTGCAGATGCTTATCTCCCTGGCTTAAGCGATCCAGACGAACGATTGACGGGTAACCGCAGGTACGGTTGCCATCCTTGATCGCCGCTTTACGGAATTCAACTGCGATCTTATACGCTTCCTTGACGGAATTCACGCCGCAGTCAAAGATCAGATTCTTATTTCCAAGCTTCTCAAGAGCTGCCAGTGTGTCATAAAGTTCATCAATATCTGCGCCGGAAACGCCAAGCGTTACACCCGCTTCGGTCGCCACTTTGCTCATTGCCTCATAGTTCGAAGCATTCGCACCGTTCAGAACCGGCTTTTTGTCCTTAACCAGAGCAAGCGCTTCCGCAGCCACCTCCGGATCCTCGCAGCCAAGAATCAGCACACGGTCAACCGCAGCAGCCTTCTTAACCAGATCCAGATACTTGTCTTTGCCAGCCGCTTCCGCATAGTTTACATAAATCATTTCTGTAAACATACGCTCACCGATACGCTCATAATCGACAGACTGAATTTCAGCCAGCTTCGCGTCAATCGCGGCGTCATCCATACAGCTGCATACAGTGACTGCGTAACGTGTTCTGCTTACAAAAGTTTTCTCATGACGGAACAGAACGGTCTCTCCGCCGAGAGAATATTCATTGTTACCAGTGCCGACCTTGATGGTCTTCATTGGCGGTGCAGTTGCCTCATTCAGAGAAGCTTTTGCTTCCTCAGAAAAATAAGGACATTTATCAATGGAAACCGCGCCCTGCGCGACCTTCATAGAGAAAGCCATACAAGTCGGGCTGCCGCACTCTTTGCAGTTTTTCTTTGGTGATAATTTAAAAATATCCAAGCCTTTCAATGCCATTTTATTTTCCTCCTTACGCTCTTCTGGCGATTAAATCAATTCTGAAATCATGGTCTTAATTGCTCTGACTGATTCCGGATGTTTCAGAATCACAGCGTCTGAGCCGGCAGCGAGAACTGCCGCGGCAGTTTCCACTTCCATATCAATCCCGCGCTCTTCCAGATTGCCCCATGCAGGCATATCTTCTTCTGTAGCGGTGGATTCCTTTACCGTCCATGTCTCAGAAGCGACTGGAGTAATAATCGGCATCTGCAGCGTAGCGTCACCCTGTGACAGCGCAGCCGCCTTTACACGGTCAAGTGTTGATATCACATAGTCGAAACCATATCCGACTGCTGCGGTACCAGCGTTCATTACAATTGTCTTACTGTCAACGCCAAGCTGTGTAAGCAATACGTTCAGCTGCTTTGCAAGGTTGATATCTACTGCGGACTCAGCGCCCACGATCTGCTTGTAAGCCAGTCC
Organism: Lachnospiraceae bacterium; assembly: GCA_021205305.1. Classification (GTDB taxonomy): domain Bacteria; phylum Bacillota; class Clostridia; order Lachnospirales; family Lachnospiraceae; genus Choladousia. Next base: position 26,753 of record JAJPXU010000125.1, on the reverse strand, counting down.
GGCCGAAGCACCGATCGTCTTGTAGTTTTCTTCCTTTGCCGCCAGAATCATGGCATTTTTGCCCTCCAGTGCGGCAGCAGCCTTATCGAGAAGCTCAGCGTCCTTTTCTACGTTCTTGCAGCCGCAAACAACAAGCGGAACATCGACAGCGTCAGCAACATCCTTGACGATCTGAATCAGTTCCTCTGTAGATTTGTTTTTTCCGTTCGGATCTCCGCCTTCCAAACGAATACTGAGAAAATCAACTCCGTCAAATGTCACAGCCTTCTTCGCCATGTCAACAACCGTCGTGCAGCCCTCATAGAGCTTCTGTACACACTCTGGCTCCGCTTCCATTCCGCCATCCGTGATTTCAATACCAACCTTCGGCGCATTCTCAATTGCGTCGTCAAAGGTATAAAATGGGAAGACGTTCTCGCCGCCAAGCTTGATTGCCTTCTCGCCGGTGCCGACTTCAACGGTATTAATTTTCGCATTGAATTTTCCTGATTTTGCAGTAAACGGCATTTCTTTTAATCCTCCTTGTGGGTGTTGCTAAATTTGGGAAAAGGGGAGTCTACCGAGTAAGGTGATTGTTAAGTATTTATTTGCCTGGCTTACATATGAAAGAAAAGACTAGTAAGCAAGGTGCGTCTCACTACTTGGCCTACATCGTAGACTCAGAAAAATGCTTCGCATTTTTCTTCGTTAAAAAAGCCAAAATCAACTCGCAGGAAATTCTCGCGAGCGAGATTTCCTTTACTTGGCCTACACCATAGACTCAGAAAAATGCTCTGCATTTTTCTTCGTTAAAAAACTCAAAATCGTCATGCAAGAAATCTCGCAAGCGAGATTTCTTCGCAAGCTGATTTTACGGGAGATTCGTAATACGAATCTCCCTAAGAATGCAGCGAAGCTGCATTCTTGAGTTTTTTACATCATCGGTTCCATCTCAAGTGCAGGATGACCCTTCTCGGTCAGGAACTCGAGCAAAGCTTCCGGATCTTCGGTAACAACGGTCTCATCCGCAATCATGTCGACGAAGTTATCGATTCCGTACAGCTCTTTTGCAGACTCGTTCAGGCGTTCTGCTACCTGGTCTTTGAGGTCTTTCGGCATCCATACGATACGGGCGATGCCTCCTTCTGCCTTCATAAACTTCTTTGAAGAGATGAAGTGCTTGCCATGGCCCATGAAGCCCGGGGTCTGTACACCGCCGCCGGTCATGGAAGCCAGCTCGGAGAAGGTCATGCCGATAGGGGTCATGCCTGCATACTCACGGTTCGCGATGCAGACACCGTTGGAGAGCGGCTCGATTCCACAGATACACTCGAAGCAGCCGCAGCTTGTCATCGGCTTTTCGATGATGGAATACAGAGATACATCCTCCAGTGCGCCCTGGGAGAATTTACGAACCGCCTCATTGACGTCTTCGTACTCACCAATGCGCTCGTCGATGACTTTCTCTTTGGTAATCACCTGGCACGGGCCCTGCGGATCCAGTTCGTTGGTCGCTTTCGCGTCCAGCCATGAAACAGCGCCGCACAGTCCAAGACGCTCCGGAGTAACCACACAAACGTGGCTCGGAGAGAATGCCTGGCACATGATGCAGCTATAGTAAACGTCAACGCCCTCATCTGTCAGGGTCGTCAGACGTTCATCACGTTTGTCAAACATCGGAATTGCCAGCTCATGGCGAAGCTTTGTACACATTTCCGGATCGGTGATAACCTTCACCTGGCATTTGTCTACAACAGCTGCGAACTCGCTCTTTACCTTTGCGTAAAGGACTTCGCCAAGATGTTTCAGACGGAAACCGGCATTAAAGGTATCTTTGCTGACGCGAATACGGATCATGTCACGCTGACCGGTGTGCATCAAACCTTCGATACAGTTCAGGTAAGAGTGGAATTTACGCTCGAATACCGGCTCAAAATCTGCCTGCATGTTCTTGCCTGCCACTTCTACTATGTAACCAATGGAGTGCTTGCTGCCAACTTCGAACTCATCGATATCCGGTCCGATGACTTCAATCTTGTGGTCTTCCACTTCAGAAGCATCTTTGTTGTGAACCAGCTCGAAGCAGTCCACGCGGGAGCCGTCAAACTCAACCTGCATATCTCCGCGGCGAATAATCTCACCCTCGAATGCAGAAGCAAACGCTACCGGAATGTCAATGTTCGTAATCTTAAGCTTAATGTCTCTCGCTTCCAGAGAAGTTGCGTTGAACTTGGACACATCCTCCTGATAAATCAGGCTCTTTGGTACTCTGTAGCGATCCTCATTTGAGATAACCGGGAAACCAAGCGCAATTGCGCCTCCGCCGTATGCATATACTTCGTCGGCAAGAGGACCATACGCGTTAACAAACGCAAATACACGATCCATCGTGTATTTCTCCAGACCAGGAAGATCTCCAGGAGTGATATTTCCGAAAATCAGAGCGGCACGTACTGCTACAGATACTACATGAATCACCGACTGCATCTCATCACCAAGCGGGATGACACGGATATTAAAACCAGTCTTTAAGCCGAGAGATTCACACTGGTCGATTACGCCGCCGGTCAATGTCACAAGAATACCCTGTGCCTGATAACTCTTCACCAGATCCACCGCATCCTGCGCAGTCGGTGCTGTACCGATAATAGCAGCTACACCCGGAATATCGCCTGTAACAAGCGGTACACCAAGCTCACGGATCATTGCATCTGACAAATGTCCATAACGAGGTAATTCATAAGGAGCAGCACCGTCAATATATTTCAGGACTTCCAGAAATTCTGCACACAGTGCAGAAGCAATGCCGGAATTGAATACATCATTTAACCTTGGTTTTCTGCCCATCAGAGTCTCTTTTACATTCGCCAGCGCAGCTTTTAATTCGCCAAGATTGCCTACCTTCTGGCCGGTCACACCATAGTAGCACGGAAGGCTGTATGCAGTATCCGGAAAAGCCACCGCTTTGTCCTCGCCGTACTGGGCAATCGCGTCGTAGATCGCCTTATCAGCGCGGGCAAATAATTCATCATTTCCGCTATAGATAATATCAAATAAAGTCACGTTATTTTCCTCCTAATTATAAAATCATGATAATACTACGGATTTCTGCACACTACATGCTTTCAAAATCCTGAAAACACTCGGAATCCGCTCATTTTTCTTTGAAAAATGGCTGCTTCCTTGTATTATCATATTGCAATCGCCGAGCGTTTCTTTTCGATATCCACGATCAGTGCATCAGCCAGCTCGTCCAGATTTGAGGAAACTGTCTGTGTGGCATCCGGCCCGTTCTTAAGACCGCTTGCGGCTATGACATCATCCAGAGATCCCTCATACGGCATAATGCCAATAAAGGTATCTACGCCCAACCCCGCAAACGTATTCCCAAGTTCCACTGCCTGCGCCGTAACACCAGCTGCGTCACAGCCAACCACCGGCAACTGAGGAACGGTGAGTCCGGAATCATTGCAGAGCGCCGTTGCAATCGTCACAACATTGCCTACATTCTCCAGACCTCCAAGCGGTAATACAGGCGGAATCTCCGCCAGTTCACAGACACGTTTCAGTCCCGCGCCGCAGAGGTCTTTCGCATCCAGATTCAGCAGTCCGGCCTCCGCCGCAATCTTTACCGGGTAGCCAATTGCCAATACGACAATATCATTGGCAATCAGCTTTTTGAAAAGAGCAACATACTCCTCCGTGTCTCTAACCTCGGATCCATCCGTTCCAAGCATAACAGCCGCGCCCCGGAGTACACCGGAAACGACACATTCCAGCAATGGCTTCGTTGAGCCGGTCGTGTCGACCTTAGAATTGCAGACGCCATCCAGTGCCTGGATGATGTCTGTCACCTCAAGTTTTGGTAATGCAGAATCATTCATTTTATTCGCCTCTTTTCCTTTATAATGGTTCTTATCTTGTTATACCAAGATATTAACTTTTTTGCAACCAAAAAACCATTTTGTGCCCTAAATTTCTCCCTCAGGAGAGTGCGCCGGGCTGATCCAGCTTCTCTTTAATGGAACGAATCTCCGCTACGGCACTCTGGCTGTAATCGTAAGGCGATGAACCATTTCGGTCCGCGTCAATGACTTCCGTATTATAATGAATGATACCCAACAGGTCTTCCGGTGGAATCTTGGATTGGATAAAAGCTTCGTCCTTTTCATCCCTCACCTTATTCGCGACCACGTAAACCTGTTTCACGCCGAGATCGACCGCCAGTCTTTTCACATTACGGTAGGTCTGTACACTTCTCGCGCCCGGCTCGATCACAACAATGAATGCGTCCATGCCGCTTGTCGTGCCCCGGCCGAGATGCTCCAGCCCGGCTTCCATGTCCAGGATTACAACATCGTCTGAACGCAGCATCAGATGGTTGATAATCCTTTTCAGCATGACATGCTCCGGGCAGACGCAGCCGCTTCCGCCGGTCTCAACGGTACCAAGCACCAGAAGCTTTACACCATTGCATTTCTTTGCGTACTTGTCCGGAATATCATCCACCTTCGGATTCAGCTTAAAAATCTTGTTGAATTCATCTGCGCCGGTGCGTTCCTGGACAAGCTTGCGCATTTTCGTGATCGGGACGATCTCATCAAGAGCCTCTTCATCAAACCCAAGCGCCAGCCCCAGGTTCGCGTCCGGATCCGCGTCCGCCGCCAGGACAGGACGCCTCTCATCCGCATAAAGCCGGGCAAGTGTCGCCGCAAAAGTTGTCTTTCCTACACCGCCCTTACCGGTAATCGCTATTTTCATGTATTTTGCCTCATACTATCGAATTACGCTTAACAAATTGTGAAATCAGATTCCAAGCGCCGTTCTCTTCTCTTCAATGCGGTCAATCATCTTATCCACTAGCTTATCAATATCCGTCTCAACGGTGTAGCATGCTTCTACCCAGTCACGGATACCGCCCTGCAGCAGACCTTCCACCTCTGAGGAGCCGCTTGCATACGGGTCAACGCCGAGGAAGGTGTCAAGGCCGGTTGCTACAACATAGTTGCCGATCGAAACTGCCTTTTCAGACATCCACTCCGGCGCACAGCCCACTACCGGAAGCTCAGAAATATTCCATCCGGAATCCTTCGAGAGATCAGATACGAGAATCATCATACGGCTGATATCCACGCAGGAGCCCATATGAAGCACCGGAGGAATATCCGCCAGCTGACATACTCTCTTCAGGCCGGCGCCGCACAGATCGCGGGCGCGCTTATCCATCAGGCCTGCCTTCGCAGCCGCCTGCGCGGAGCAGCCGGACGCAACGATAATGATATCGTTTTCAATCAGCTTCTTCATCAGACCAATGTGTGCGGTATCCGGGCGTACCTTCGGATTGTTGCAGCCTACCATCGCGACCGCTCCGCGGATAACACCGGATTTTACACATTCTACGAGCGGCTTCAGCGTACCGGTAATATCTACCTGGGAGTTTGTCACGGTATCCAGTGTCTTTTTGATTGCTTCTACCGAATAGCCAACGGTCGCCTTCTGCTTCATCTGCGGGATATGTACCAGCTCCGGTTTTCTGTTTTTAAAGTTCTCGATTGCCATCTTTACAATCGCTTTTGCATTCTCGCCGGCATTCTCCGGTGAGAAGCGGATATAATCGCTCTCCGGCATCTGCGCGATCGGGGAGGTCGTCACAAATTTAGTATGGAAGCATTTCGCCAGCGGTCCGATTGCCGGGAAAATGCACTGTACATCAACAACAATTGCCTCACAGGCACCGGTCAGGATGACATTCTCCTGCTGTAGGAAGTTACCTGCCATCGGGATACCGCGGCGCATAGCGACTTCATTGGAGGTACAGCAAACGCCGGAAACCGTGATGCCCTTTGCTCCCATTTCTTTCGCGTAAGCAATCATCTCCGGATCGTCCGCATACTCACAAATCATCTCAGAAAGTGACGGATCATGTCCATGGACTACAATATTTACATTCTCTTCTACCATGACACCCAGATTTGCTTCCGTGTCGATTGGCATTGGCGTACCAAACAATACGTCAGAAAACTCTGTTCCGGCCATGGATCCGCCCCAGCCATCAGCCAGACCTGCGCGCAGTGACTGACGAATCAGCGCTTCCGGCTTGGAGGAACATCCCATATGGGTCATATGCATCGCACAGGATACCTCGCGGTCAATCGCGCGCGGCTCTATCTCTTCTCTCGCCCAGATCTCCTGGGTATGCTTCGGCGCTCTCTTAATAAAGTTCTGATGCCCGAATACTTTTCCATACTCACCCAAAGCAAGAACAGCAACCTCATGAGCCAGATCGTAGATATCCTTACCTTCGGTCTCCACACCCCATTCTTTCGCAATGCGGATCAGCTTTTCCGGGTCTTTCACCTTATAGTTGCCATCCGGTGCTGTGCAATACAAAGTGTGGCAAATCTCACGCCCGTGATCTGAGTGTGTCGCCGCTCCGCCGGCGGTAAAACGCAGATAGTTACGACCCACAATTCCATGCGCGTCGCAGCCGCAGATACCACGCGGCGCTTTCGGAGTAATGCGGCATGGTCCCATCGTACAGATACGGCAGCAGACACCCTGCTCACCAAACTTGCAATGCGGCGTCTGATTTTTTACACGGTACTGGTATGCGTCAGCGCCCACTTTTGCCCCTGTCTCGAGGAGCCGGTTTGTAGCCGCTTCAAACTCCTCAATTGTTGTCAGCTTAAAGTCTCCCATAAGTAACCTCCAAGTTTATTTAATAGTTAAAAAAGTATATTTCCGGCTGCGCCAGAAAGTATGCTCCATAAGGAATCCGCAATTTCTGTCCGCTGCCGGTTCATAATTGCCAGGCGTCTTAACACTTCACGCATAAGGCTCCACGGCAGTTACGTCAAATTGATTTTCTTCAGGATCTCTTCGAGCGCCATACGCACCAGGGAATCCTCCGGAAGTGAGGAAGTCGGCCTGCCCTCACAGTCATATTCGTATACCTGCTCATCCTGCGGTACAACACCGAGAAGCTGAAGTCCGCTCTTTTCGATCTCTTCTTTGGTACCGGCATTTAACTGCCCGTTCGGGGCGCGGTTTACAATCAGCCCGATTGTCTTTGGGTTCAGATGGCACTCTTCCACCAGCCCGGCAATGCGCTCTGTCGCCTGCACGCCTCTTCTGGAGCAGTCGCTGATGAGCAGCATCGTATCCACCTTAGGAAGAATCCCGCGGCTGATATGCTCCATACCGGCTTCATTATCTACCACAACATATTTGTAATTCGGAATCAGCTTCGCCAGCTGAGCCTGGAGCAATCCGTTCACATAGCAATAGCAGCCCTGTCCCTGTGACCTTCCCATCACCAGAAGATCAAAATCATCATCTTCGGCGAGACAGCGCTGAAGCATCATTTCTGTGTAGTCCGCTTTCGTCATCCCGGAAGGAATATTCTTATTCAGCTTGTCCGCATCGTGAAGCACGGTCTCCCGCACATCCCCGAGCGTCATCTCTACGTCTACGCCAAGCACCTCGTTCAGGTTTGAGTTCGCGTCAGCATCCACCGCAAGGATCGGACGCTTTCCTTCCCTGCACATGGTCTGTATCAGCAGACCACCAAGCGTTGTCTTGCCGACGCCGCCTTTGCCCGCAATCGCAATCACATGGGCCATGAAATACATGCCTCCTTTGTTTTCGTATAAACGCAAATCTGGATCAGGATGCGAAAAATCAAGCGACATCTTCACAATTGATCTCTACCTTACCGCCGGTCAGATCCGCCATAGCCAGCGTGCCCTCAATCGTCCTCTGCTCACCCATTACATCGGTAAGAGTGATGAGATGTCCGTCCACCTCGATCTTGCTGACATACTCCAGAATGATGCTGTCGGGCTCATTTTTCGCGTATACCGTTGCCAGACACATATGCGCCACCTCCTTCCGTATGATTTCTTTATGATTCTTAGTTTTCCTGTACCATTGAAAGCGCAAGCTTGAGGTAGAGATTCCCTTTCTGAAACTCATCCACTGCTTTTTTGATCTGCTCTGCGGCAGCTTCTTTTCCATCCCCGCGAAGCTTTTCCGCTACCTGATCAAGCTCAGCGGCGTGATGTTCGTTATGCTTCAGCATATAGTCAAGCAGCGCAACCATCTTATCACCTTGTGCAGCCTCATTTCCATTCGCATTGCATGCTCCGCAGTGCTCATGCGAATATCCGCCTTCATGGTCATGGCAATGCTCTTCGCAATGTTCGTGAGAGTGGTTGTGCTCCTCCTCATGACCGTACTCATGGGTATGCGGATGTGAATGCTCATACGTATGGGTATGAGTGTGCGTATGCTCTTCGTTTTCGTGCGAATATGGAACCGGATTCCCGTTTTCGTCCTGAATCAGATGCATAAACATTCCCCTTTCTCTTTGCAATTGTCTCTTATTTTAAATTTGCTTTCTTCCGTATCACAGCATCAGAGGTAAGACTTTTTTATGATTGTTAATTTTTTCACGTAAAAATACACAAAAAAAGCATCCCCCGCCACTGATACCTTATGTTAACACAAACACCCGGAAAATACAACGATTTCCCGGATGTTTTTATTTACGTACGAAAAAAATACAAGATTTTATTTCCATGGGGTCAGTGAATTCTCCACACCCGTATCACGCAGCATCAGAGCAGATACGGTTTCTTTGGGGTTCTTTCCTTCAAAAAGGATTTTATTCACCTGTTCTATAATCGGCAATTCAACACCATATTTTCTTGCAAGGGCAACCGCGGATTTCGTCGAATAAACGCCTTCTACGACCATATTGACTTCCTTCATGGCCTCTTCCATCGAATACCCCTGTCCGAGAAGAATCCCGGCACGGCGGTTGCGGCTGTGCATACTTGCGCAGGTGACAATCAGGTCGCCGATTCCGGTAAGCCCGCAGAACGTCTCAAACTGACCGCCCATCTTCATTCCAAGCCGGGCGATTTCAACAATACCACGCGTAATCAGTGCTGCTTTTGCGTTATCGCCATATCCCATTCCATCGGCAATACCAGCCGCGAGGGCAATCACGTTTTTCAGGGAACCGCCGAGTTCTATTCCAATCATATCAGAACTGATATAGACACGAAACACCGGGCTCATAAACAGCTTCTGCAGAGAACGCGCTGTCTGCTCATCCTTCGCGCCGATCACAATCGCAGTGGGCATACCGCGCCCTACTTCTTCCGCATGGCTTGGACCGGAAATCACTGCTGTCTGCGCCTGGGGAATTTCATCCTCAATCACATCCGTCATTGTCATGAGGCTGCCTTCTTCAATACCTTTAGCTGCGTTCACGATCACTGTGCCGTCCGCGACCAGCGGCTTCATCTTCCTGGCAGTCTCCCGCACGACTGCGGACGGACTTACCATAACGAGGACATCCTGCCCCGGAACCGCGTCCGCGAGATCGGAAGTTACCTGAATTTGCTCCGGAATCATAACTCCGGGAAGCTTTGAAGGAAGCTCATGAGCGGTACGAATCTGTTCTGCGTCTGATTCCAGGAAAGACCAAAGGGTCACCTCATTCCCATTTTCACATAATAATTTCGACAGTGCGAGTCCCCAGCCGCCCGCGCCGATCACTCCGATTTTTGCCATATCGTATCCTCCATTTGCATGTCTGATAAATCCTGCATTTGTAACTGTTCCAAATCGTTACCTACATTTTAATTCCGAAACACAAGGTTCCGGCTTTATTGTTTTTTTACCAGAAATCCGGCTTTTCTCTCTTCTCCCTTACGCAGGCGATCGATGTTGCCTCGATGCATATAAAATGCCAGTGCCGTCACAACAGCCGCCACAACGTACATTTCATTCAGGTACCTCTGCGTCATTCCGAAAATACCGAGCTGTCCGAATATAACTGTCTCAATCAAAAATCCGGCTGCTACAACCAGTGAGCCAACCGATACATAGCCAGTCAGGAACAGGCCGGCGCAGAATCCGATAATGGCAAGTCCGCACAGCGGACGGCTGATTGCAAAAATGGTTCCGCCGGTTGTCGCAATTCCCTTGCCGCCGTGGAATTTTAGGTAAAAGGGAAAATTATGCCCCAACACCGAGCCAAAGCCGGTATACAGACACAACAACGGCCAGATATCGGCATAATTTTTGCCTAAAATCAGCCAGGCGGCCACTGCGGCAAAAATTGCTTTAAAAGCGTCCCCAATAAACGTGACAGCCCCCCATCCTTTTCCAAGAGTGCGGAACATATTCGTCGTACCGGCGTTCCCGCTGCCATAATCGCGGATGTCAATTCCATGCAGCCGTCCGATAATATAGCTGGTCTCAAACAACCCAAAAACATAACCTATCGCAAGACATGCCAACCGTTCCATTTATTTTTCGTTATCCTTTCGTTCCCGGACAATAAATTTCAGGGGAGTACCACGGAAGCCAAACGCATCGCGGATCCGATTTTCCAGGTATCTTAAGTAAGAAAAGTGCATCAGTTCTTTGTCATTGACAAACACTACAAAAGTAGGCGGCTTCACACGTGCCTGTGTAATATAAAACAGCTTCAGCCGTTTGCCCTTGTCTGTCGGCGGCTGCTGCAGAGCGACCGCTTCTGCCATAATCTCGTTGAGTACGCCGGTCTTTACTCGCATCGACTGGTTCTGAATTACCATATCGATCGTCTCGAACAGCTTCGGAAGACGCTGGCCTGTCTCTGCGGAAATAAAAATAATTTCCGCATAAGGCATATAAGATAGAACCTGGCGTATTTTCTGTGTATATTCATAAATGGTCTTATCGTTCTTTTCGATGGCGTCCCATTTATTTACCGCAATCACAATTCCTTTGCCCCGTTCATGTGCAATCCCGGCAATGTGCGCATCCTGCTCTGTCACACCTTCGGTGGCATCAATCATCATGACTACAACATCCGCACGCTCTACCGCGGAAACAGTACGGATAATACTGTAGCGCTCAATGTCTTCTTTAATCTTACTCTTCCGGCGCAGTCCGGCCGTATCAATGAACACGTAATCCTGTCCATGCCATTTCACTTCGGCATCGACCGCGTCACGCGTTGTCCCTGCAATGTCCGTCACAATCAGACGATTCTCACCAAGAAGCTTATTGATCAGGGAGGATTTGCCGACATTCGGCTTGCCGACGATGGCGATGCGCGGACGTTCATCCTCTTCCATATAGACCTTTTCCGGATCAAAATAGGAAGTCACCGCGTCAAGCAGATCACCAAGACCCTGGCGGTTTGCCGCGGAAATCGGTATCGGATCGCCAATTCCTAGATTGTAAAATTCGTAGACATCCGCCTGGTATTTTTTGAAACTGTCCACCTTATTGACAGCCAGTACCACCGGCTTTTTTGAGCGGCGAAGCATGTCCGCCACTTTGGCATCCGAATCTACCAGCCCCTGCTGACAGTCTACTATAAAAATAATCACATCTGCGGTATCTATCGCGATCTGGGCCTGCTCACGCATCTGAGAGAGCATGATATCCTTGCTCTCCGGCTCGATGCCTCCGGTATCAATCAGGGTGAAATTCAGGTTCAGCCATTCCACATCGGTATAGATACGGTCCCTGGTGACGCCAGGCGTATCCTTCACAATCGAAATGTTGGAACCAGCCAGCGCGTTAAACAGCGTGGATTTCCCCACATTCGGTCTTCCGACAATTGCTACAATTGGTTTCATAACATGTCCTCACTCACTTCATTTTCCCACTACTGCATTCACAAAATCACGCCCGTCTGATTCTACGATACGGATCGGAATTGATAAGGCTTTTCCCAACTCTTCTACGCTGATATCGTCCAAAAATACCCGCTCACCGCTCCGGAGCATACTGCATGGAAGCAAAAGCTCCTCGCCAAGCGGTTTATCCACAAGCTGCGCCAGCAAATCTGTTCCTGTAAGCAGTCCCGCAACGGTAATCTGTTCACCGAAAAAGTCATTGCGAACCTCATAGATATGACAGGTGACCATCGGGTGCTTCTCACAGATTCGGTCACAAAGGCTGCGCAGATACGGGCCGGCAAGCCGCCCTGTCGCGATCGAAATTTCACGGGCAGCTGCATTTGTTGCTTCTGTTTCTTCGAGTAACGCTTCCCCGACCTCTTCTATCAGCAGCCGCATCATGCCAACCCCATTCTCCAGCTGCAAATACCCGTCATAACGCTCCGTCTCCGGGAAATCGCGCCCGGCAAGCACATACCACTCGTCTGAAGCGTGGATGAAATGCAGTCCGAAATCCTTATAAATTTTTTGCTGCCAGCCTTCAATGCAATCAATCACTTTACAGGCATCTTCCGGTGTAAATGCCTCCAGAGGATACAGTCCATCGCGGAACCGTGTCAATCCGACTGGAACGACCGATACGCTGCGAAGCTGCGGCAGATAGCTGATCAGTCCCTGTATAGAAGCTTCCAGCTCTTCTCCGTCATTGATGCCGCGGCAAAGTACAATCTGTCCATTCATTTCAATCCCGGCGTCCGCCATCCGGCGAACCTTCGGAAAGATGTCTCCAGCAAACCGATTCCTCAGCATCTCGCACCGGAGTGTCGGATTCATCGTATGGAACGAAATATTGATCGGCTCCAGATGATAGCGGATAATGCGGTCAATATCATGGTCGCTCATATTTGTCAGTGTGACATAATTCCCCTGCAGAAAAGAAAGCCTGGAATCATCATCCTTAAAATACAGCGTATCCCGCATTCCTTTCGGCATCTGGTCTATAAAACAGAAAATACAGTGGTTCCGGCAGGAACGGTATTCATCCATCAGAGAACTCTCAAACGTAATCCCGAGATCCTCCTCAAACTCCTTCTCAATCTCCAGCTCCCACTCTTCCCCGTTTTCCTTGCGTACCTGTACAGTCAGATATTCTTCATTAATCAGATAATGGTAATCGAAAACATCCTCAATCTCCTGCCCGTTGACAGAAAGCACTACATCGCCGGGTGCAAGCTCCAGCTCTTCCGCGATACTGTCGGACTCAATCGCCACGATTGTGTGTTCCAAACAATCTTTTTTCATAGTCTAATCCGGTTTCCGCCCATTCAATCATTATTATGAATTTTAGAAAGCAGCTCATGAATCTTTGCGGTCGGTGTCTCAATGTTGCTCAACGTCGAATCATGATTCAAAGTCTCAATAATCGTGGCAAGGAATTTCGTCATATCCGCCTCCGCATAATAGGGCTTTGTAAGCAGATCAGGATTCCGATAGTGGAGATTGGTAGTCACCACTTTTGTGATATATCCCTGCTCATAATAGCTGTCAAACTTTTCAAGTCCATTTGTAAACAAACCGAATGTCGTGCATACGAACACACGCTTTGCTCCTCGCTCTTTCACCTGCTTTGCAACATCGAGCATACTCTCTCCGGAGGAAATCATATCGTCTACAACGATCACATCCTTGCCTTCGACAGAATCACCCAGGAATTCATGTGCGACAATCGGGTTCTTTCCATCCACAATGACAGAATAATCTCTTCTTTTATAAAACATACCCATATCCACGCCGAGAATGCCGGAAAAATAAACTGCACGGCTCATCGCACCCTCGTCCGGGCTGATGATCATCAGGTGATCGTTATCAATCCGGAAATCCTCAACGTTATCGACCAGTGCTTTCAAAAACTGATAGGTCGGCATAAAAGAATCAAAACCGCTTAAAGGAATCGCATTCTGTACGCGCGGGTCATGGGCGTCAAACGTAATGATATTGGAAACTCCCATATCCACCAGTTCCTGCAATGCCAGGGAACAGTCAAGAGACTCCCGCTTGGAACGTTTGTGCTGTCTGCCCTCATAGAGAAACGGCATCACAACATTTACCCGCTTGGCCTTGCCATTTGCCGCGGCGATAATGCGCTTCAAATCCTGAAAATGATTATCCGGCGACATATGGTTCTCATGGCCGCAGACGGTATAAGTAAGACTGTAATTGCAAACATCCACCAAAATGTACAGATCCGTACCACGAACGGAATCGTTGATCTGTCCTTTTCCCTCACCGCTGCCAAACCGCGGGCAACTACAATCCAGCAGATACGTGTCTGCAATATACCCAGGCTGTGAGATGACATTTCTGTTCTCTGGTTTTAGATGGCTGTTCTTTCTGGACTCAACAAGGCATGCGTCAACTGCCGCTCCAAATTCGCGGCACCCCTCCAGCGCTGCTATTTTCAGCGGACCGACCGGCATGATCTGATCCAACGATTCAAATTCGGACATTGGTCTCCCCCTCTTTCGTACAAAGTACGTTCAAGTAATACTGTTCTGCAAAAGTACGCAAGAAGTATAGCATCTCGCGTTCGGTGCGTCAATAAAAAAGTGTGTGCATCATTTTTCCGTATCATTCTTTTAATGCCAGAAAAGCCGCCAGGTTTCCGCGCTTTCCATGGGAGGCGCGATGTGAGAAAAAGATATCCGGGTTGCAGCAGGTACAAAGATCCGTGATCGTGATGTTTTCAGCGGACAGGCCTGCACGCAGCATATTCTGACGGCAGCATTCCCACAGGTTCAGCTGATATTTTTTCTCGTCGCCCGCGGACACATCCAGAGCCCGACTGGCGTCCGGCTGTAATTTTCTTCTTTCTGTGTACAAAATCGGCCAGAGCGCTTCCGGAAACCCATCGCGCACCTGCCGGATCACATCCTCGCCAACCTCATAACAATCCTGGCAAATAGATGGGCCAATTGCCGCAAGCAAATCAGAAGGCTTTGTGCCGTACCGTTCTTTCATCTTTCTTACGGTTGCTCCGGTAATGTTATTGACCGTACCGCGCCAGCCGGAATGAGACAGCCCAATCGCCTTATGCACCGGATCCACGAAAAAAAGCGGCACACAGTCCGCATAAAATGTGGTCAGAACCACACCGGGAACATCCGTCACCAGGCCATCCACATCTTTATAATCCCGCTCGCACAAATAGCCTTTTCCACAATCCTTTTCTGTCACTTCACACACATTCGTTGTGTGTGTCTGATAAGAAAAAACCATGCGTTCATACGGAAATCCGATCGCAGCTGCCATTCTGTGAAAGTTTTCTTTTACACGCTCCGGGTCATCTCCCCGCGTAAAGCTCAGGTTCATCTCACCTAGTTCACGCTCACTGACACCGCCAATCCGGCTGCTAAATCCATGCACCAGAAAAGGGAGCTTGTCATAAGCAGGCACAGTAAAGAAGAGAACACCGTTTTTGTGGTTTTCCTGTAAATGATTTTCCGAATCTTTTCTGAGCAATTGCACCATATGATCCACTCCTGTTGTTTATGCGCAGGGGCGCACATGGAAGTTTTCCAGCTAGCGCTGGATGCGCCCCGCGCGGCGAGTAGGGAGAAAATCTTCTCCCTACTCGATTGTCCAAAATGCGTCCTGTATGACGTGTACCTGCTTTCCTTCAAAAGCAACTACATCAAAACGTACCGGCTGCTCTTCCGAAATGTGATGCTCCATCAGATACCACCGCGCCACACGGATGATGCGCTGCTGTTTTCTGAAATCCACTGCTTCCGCCGCACTGCCACTGTTCTCATCAGAGCGGTATTTTACCTCAACAAAAGCAAGATACCCTTGGTGGCGGGCAATCAAATCAATTTCTCCCATACAGCAGCGGTAATTCCGAGCGATAATTCGATAGCCCAGCGATTCCAGATGGGCTGTCGCGCGTGTTTCGTATGCAGAGCCGACTGCGCGTTTGTTCATTCACATTCCTCCACGAAATGCCCGATAAAAGACTTCCTGTGAATCGGTGACGGACCGTATTGCTTTAATGCCGCAATATGCGCCGCAGTGCCATAACCTTTATGCGCTGCAAAGCCATATTCCGGCATCAGCCGGTCGTATTCCAGCATCAGCCGATCCCTGGTCACCTTTGCAAGCACACTGGCCGCTGCAATCGACAGGCTTTTTCCGTCCCCTCTGATAATCGGCACCTGGCGAATGGAAATCTGAGGAATCGTCACCGCGTCATTCAGCAGTACCTGCGGCTGTGGGTTCAACCTGGAAACCGCTTCCCGCATGGCTTCATAGGTCGCCTGCAAAATATTGATCTCATCAATACGGGCAGGCGAAGCCATACCAATACCGTAGGCAATCGCTTTCTCCTGTATTTCCTCAAACAGTTCTTCCCGCTTTGCGGGCGTCAGCTTTTTGGAGTCATTCAGATATAAAATCTCACAATCAACCGGCAAAATCACCGCTCCGGCCACAACCGGCCCCGCAAGCGGTCCGCGGCCGGCCTCATCAATTCCGCAGACCAGCCCCAGATCTTCGTATTTATGTTCATAAATCCGCATCTGTTCCAGTCTATGCCGTTCCGCTGTCAACCGTTCCATCTTTTTACGATACTGCGCAACCAGGCCGCGGACGCCGCTCCGGCTGTCGTTTTCATACTCTTCAAACAGCAGCGTAAGTTCAGCTTCCCCGGCCTGTGCAAACTCTTCTCTGATTTCTTTGATCTGTTTCATGCAGTCTCCTATAACAGTCCAAATGACGAAAGCGGCCAGAACCGTAAAATCGCTTTTCCAAGAATCTGGTCTCTCGTAATATTCCCAACGCTCGGTTCCCGGCTGTCCGTGCTGTTATTGCGATTGTCTCCAAGAACAAAGTATTCCTGGTCACCGAGTGTAATCTCTGTAGCCGCCAGTCCGGGATTGCGAATCTCTTCGTATCCGTAAGCTTCCTCCAGAACCTCACCGTTGATGTAAATGACGCCATCTATGATCTGCACGGTTTCGCCCGGCAGCCCGATGATCCGTTTGATATAATACGTATCTTCCTGATACTGAAAAGGAAAGACAACAATATCGAAACGCTTCGGATCGGTAAACCGATAAGAAATCATATCTACAATCAGCTGATCTCCGTCACTGAGCGCCGGATACATGGATTCTCCACGGACTTCTGTACGTTCTCCGACATAGTTGACCACCAGATAAGCCGCACAGCAGATCAGTACAAAATAGAAAATCCAGCTCAGTGCCTCCCGGACAATGCTTTTTTTCTTTTTTTCAGACGTTTTCTCTGCTTTCTTTTCACCCTTCTTCAAACGTTTTTCCCCTCAAATTTCCCCCATATCACAAGTGACGCACACCGCACAGACTCCCAGGCTGTACTCAGATCCCGAATCTATTGATGCGTCAGGAATCCAAAGCTGCCCAGCGGCCAGATTCGCAGCCATGCCTTGCCGACAATCGAATCGCGGCTGACATTACCGACCCGTTCCGTACGGCTGTCCGTACTGTTGTTGCGGTTATCGCCAAGGACAAAATACTCATCTTCCCCAAGCGTAATCTCTTCACTTGCCCGGCCGGGGTTTTGAATCGTCTCCTTGCCGTAATCTTCTTCCAGCAGTTCACCGTCGATGTAAATATTGCCTTCCTCATCAATGCGAACCGTTTCACCCGGAAGACCGATGATCCGTTTGATGTAAAGCTCACTGGAATCCTCATAAGGCTGGAATACAATGATATCAAAGCGCTGCGGATCGCCGAAGCGGTAGGAAAGCTTTTCTACGATCAGATTGTCTCCATCCTGAAGCGTATCATTCATGGAACGTCCGTCTACCACCGTCCTCTGGCCAACAAAATGCAAAATCAGCCAGGTTGCGAGAATCACGAAGCCTATATACAAGATCCAGCTTATTATCTCCCTTTTTGGATCCACTTTTTTCACCTCATCTGCGGAATTGTTCTGTTCCTTTTCCCTGCTCATTGTTTTTTTTCATCTTCTTTCCTGATTTATAGTAAATGACGTAAATCGTTTTATGCAGGCGCCTGTTCCAATGTCACTCGTCCGAGCCGTCCGCTGCGAAAATCATCCAGCAAAAGTGCCGCAGCCTTTTCATAATCCGGTTCTCCTCCGGTGCGAAGACAGCCACGTACTTTGGCAACTTCGCCAAGCAAAAAAACTGCGTCCATTTCCTCTGCTATCTGATAACGGACAGTCAGAGAGCCGGGATAATTCTTTTGCAGAAACCGGATTACCCACAAAGCCAGGTCTTCTGCCTGGATGATTTCATCCCGAATCGAACCAAGCGCTGCCAGCCGCTGCCCCACCTGCGGATCATCAATCTTCGGCCAGAGGATACCCGGTGTATCCAGAAGTTCCACATTTTTATTGAGACGAATCCATTGCTTTCCACGAGTCACTCCGGGCTTATTCCCCGTCTTCGCGCAGGCTTTTCCAGCAAAAGAATTGATAAACGTCGACTTTCCGACATTCGGAATACCCGCTACCATCGCCCGCACCGGACGGTTCTGAATCCCGCGCTTCCGGTCGCGCTCCAATTTTTCCTGGCAGGCTTCCATAATGAAATTCAGAATCCGCTTCATTCCGCCGCCTGTTCTGGAATTGACCGCCCCCGCACAAAGCCCTTTGCTGCGAAAGTATGCTTCCCAGGAGACATTCTGCCGTTCATCTGCCATATCTGCTTTATTTAACAGAATCACGCGGGATTTATTCTTTCCCAGTTCATCAATATCCGGATTTCGCCCCGACTGCGGGGCTCTTGCGTCTGTCAGCTCAATGACCAGGTCGACAAGTTTCACATCTTCCTGCATCATCCGCTTCGCTTTCGTCATATGTCCCGGATACCATTGGTACGCCATATATCCCTCCTGTTTCTTCCAATATTCAGAATGGTTCTGTCCCTTCACCATTCTGCTTTGATCCGGCTTTTACTCCTCATTGTACGAATCCCCAATGTTCAGAGGGAGAAATAACAAACCAGACCTTTCCTTCGATATAATCACTTGAGACGACGCCAATGTCTGCATAACGGCTGTCCTCACTATTGTTACGGTTATCTCCAAGCACGAAGTATTCTCTGTCTCCAAGCGTAACGCCATCCTCAGCGAGACCTGCATCTGTGATGGAAGGAAAATTGTTTTCCTCAATATAGACTTCTCCGTCAATGTAAATCATGCCGTTTTTTATCTGAATCGTCTCCCCCGGCAGACCAATCACACGCTTGATACTCGTATATGCAGTGCTGCTCCCATTCGGCTTAAAGGCAATCACATCGCCGCGTTTTGGTGTGCTGAACTGGTAAGCGAACGTATTCAAAAGCACTGTATCCCCGCCGGAAAGCGTGGTGTTCATAGACTGTCCGATATTCGTCCTCGTCTGTCCGAAAAAGTAAACCACCACATAGGCAAAGAGAATCACAACCAGAATCTCAAATGCCCATAAAAGAATCCTTCCAAATACTGATTTCTTTTTCGTATTCACAGAAGACCTCCTGATGCTGTGTTTCCAGAACAGCAGGCCACAGGTCTGCGCTTCGCTTCGGTCGGCGCTAAACGGACATCCACTGGATGTCCAGCGCCCGCCCATCTCAGAATGAAAATACAGCCTTTAGCAGATAAATCTGCAAAGTCTGTCTTTTCATTCCGATGCTGTTCTGGACTTGGTTAGCAAAAAAGGGAGAATACATGAATGTAATCTCCCTGATCCGATCCTTATTTCACAAGCTCTTTTACTTTCGCTTTCTTTCCCACACGTCCTCTCAGGTATGTCAGCTTCGCGCGTCTTACTTTACCGCGTCTTACGACTTCAACCTTCTCTACGGCCGGGGAATGCAGCGGCCAGGTCTTTTCTACGCCTACGCCATTGGAATTCTTGCGAACCGTGAATGTCGCGCGGACGCCGCCGCCCTGCTTCTTCATAACGATTCCTTCAAACACCTGAATTCTCTCGCGGTTTCCCTCTTTGATCTTACCGTATACTCTGACGGTGTCGCCTACAGCAAACTGCGGAACCTCAGCTTTCAGCTGGGCATCCTCAATCTTTTTAATAATATCGCTCATTGTGGATCTCCTTCCTATACTGGATGTTCGTAATACGCGTGCTTCTGACCCTGTTTGCCGCAGATCCTTTTGTCACGGCAAATGCAACAGCGATCCGGATACCAAACCGAGACGCCAGGCCCGCACAGACTGTACCAGAGGACCATCTTTTTCACAACGCAAATGAGTGTAGCATGATTCCTGACAAAATGCAAGAAAATATTAACTGTTTTTACAAACTTTTTCAGCCGGTTATGGTCGGATTCTGCCACGATAACCCGTTCAGGAGTTTTCCAGAATATTCTGCAAAACGGAGACCTCCTTTTCGGATAAACCGCTGTCAGCGCCCGCCTCGAGAAGTTTTCGCAAAAATTTCCGGTCTGCCTTGTCCAGCTGCATATGTTCCAGCAGATCCGGACGGTTACGCAGTGTCCGCAGCAGGGACTGTTCATGGCGCCAGCGATCTACGTTTCCGTGATGGCCGGATAAAAGAACCGGGGGCACCTGGCATCCCCGCCAAATCTCCGGTCGGCTGTACTGCGGATATTCCAGAAGTCCATCCGAAAAGCTTTCCGACACGCCCGAATCGGAATTACTGAGTACGCCTGGCACCATGCGGGAAATCGCATCCATCATCACCATCGCCGGCAGTTCCCCGCCGGTAAGAACATAGTCTCCGATTGAAACATAATCTGTGACGATTGCCTCCAGGACACGCTCGTCCACGCCTTCATAATGACCGCAGAGAAAAGCCAGATTCTCCTCACAGGCAAATTCCTGTGCCATACTTTGATCAAAAACGCGCCCCTGCGGCGTAAGGTAGATCAGTCTGAGTGCCTTTTGTTCAGCCTGACACACCAGGCTTTCATAAGCGCGGTAAACCGGTTCGGCCTGCATCACCATACCCGCGCCGCCGCCATAAGGATAGTCATCAATTCTGCCGTTACCCGTGACAGAATAATCGCGTATATTGATTGTTTTAAGCGAAAGAAGGCCTTTCTCGATTGCACGCCCGGTAATACTTGTATGCATCCCCTGCTCAATCATTTCCGGAAACAGGGTCATAACATAGTAATTCATTCCAGAAGCCCCTCCAGCAAATGCACAAGCATACAGTCCTTCTCAATGGCAACATCCAGAATACACTGTCGGATCGCCGGAATCAGCACCTTGCGCCCGTCCGGCAATGTCACTTCATAGACATCATTCGCGCCAGTCTGCAGGACATCCGTCAGTTCACCGAGAAAGTAAGAGGAATCACCAGCAGCCAAACTGGTACCGGTTTCCTTCGAACAGACAACTGATTCATCCATGTCCGTTGGTTCATCTGTATAAACCTTCAGGCCAATCAGATCCGCAATAAAATATTCCCCTTCTTCCAGTTTCACCGCGTTCTCACGCGTTACAAAAAGCGCACGACCGCGAAAGCCTTCCACATCTTCAATGTGATCAAGGCCACGAAATTTCAGAATCACGAGATTTTTAAAAAACTTTACCCGCTCCACTTCAAGCTCACGCATGGTATCCGCATCTGGATGTTCTGGATTTCCCAATAAAACAGAGTTCAGTTTTTTGAATCGCATCGGGTCATCTGTAGTCGGAAAAACCTTGACCTCACCGACAAGACCATGTGTGGAAGTGATCGCTCCCACCTGTAAAATATCCTGCATATACGTTCCTCAATATCATGTCCCGATTCGCCACCGCGAATCGAGGACGAAACCCCGCCCATCCCGAAATGAAAATACTGCCTTTAGCAGGTGAACCTGCCCATCTCCGCTTCGCTCCGGTCGGTGCTGTTCTGAATTGTTACCTAAAAAAGAGAAGCTGCCTTCATACGCCGCGGATTCACTCCCGCAAATCCGAACATCCTCAGACAGCTTCCTATATCGCAAAATTACTGCATAATGTCTACGACAACTTTTTTGTCTTCTCTTGTCGCCGCAGCCTTTACAACGGAACGAATTGCTTTCGCAATTCTCCCCTGCTTACCGATCACTTTCCCCATATCGGAGGAAGCGACACGCAGTTCTAATACAAGAGTGTTTCCACTCTCTTTTTCCGTAACCTCGACTTCGTCCGGATGTTCAACCAGAGATTTTGCAATTACTTCTAACAACTCTTTCATGCCTGCTCACCTCCGATTATTTTTCGATGCCGGCCAGCTTGAAAAGCTTTCCAACTGTCTCGGTCGGCTGAGCTCCGCTCGCAAGCCACTTTTTAGCCAGATCTTCATTGATCTTGAACTCACTCGGATTTGCGTTTGGATTGTAGGTGCCAATCTCTTCGATGCATCTTCCGTCTCTCGGAGATCTCGCGTCTGCTACCACGATTCTATAGAAAGGATTCTTTTTCTTACCAGTCCTTCTTAAACGAATCTTTACTGCCATGTCATTCACCTCCTGTTAGAATAATGTATTTATCGGTCAAGGACGATGACGCCCTTTGGCCGGTCTAAAAGGGAAGTTTAAACTTACCTCTTTTCGCACCTTTGCCTCCGAACATACCGGAGTACTGCTTCATCATCTTGCGGCTCTGTTCAAACTGTTTCACCAGACGATTTACCTCACTGATATCTACACCAGCGCCTGCCGCAATCCTGCGCTTTCTGGAAAGATTCAGAATATCGGGATTTGACCGTTCCTTCGGCGTCATAGAGAGAATGATCGCTTCAATCTGCGCCATCTTCTTCTCATCCACGGCATCCTCCAACTGCTTCATCTGCGCGCCGCCCATGCCGGGCATCATACTGAGAACGCTAGAAATGCCTCCCATATTCTTCATCTGATTCATACTTTCAAGATAATCATCAAAGCCAAACTGTGCTTTCCGGAGCTTCTGCTCCATGTCTTTGGCTTTTTCTTCGTCAATGCTCTCCTGTGCCTTCTCAATCAGGGAAAGCACATCTCCCATCCCCAGAATACGGGATGCCATACGATCCGGATAAAACTGTTCTAGATCAGAAAGCTTCTCCCCCATACCGGCATACAGAATCGGCTTGCCGCAGGTCGCTTTAATGGAAAGTGCCGCGCCGCCTCTCGTGTCGCCGTCAAGCTTAGTAAGAATCACGCCGTCGATCCCGATCTTTTCTTCAAACATGGAAGCAACATTCACCGCGTCCTGTCCGGTCATTGCATCTACGACCAAAACGGTCTGATCCACCTCGACGGTATCCTTGATCTCCTGTAGTTCACGCATCATATCTTCATCGACGTGAAGACGGCCTGCTGTATCCAGAAAGACCAGATTCAGGTTGTGCTCCTTTGCATAACTCACGGCTTCCTGTGCAATGCGCACCGGACTTTCTTTATCACCAAGAGAAAAAACCTCCACGCCCTGCTTCTCACCATTGATCTGAAGCTGTTTGATCGCGGCTGGACGATACACATCGCATGCCACCAGCAATGGTCTGCGGCCTTTAGATTTAAATTTGCCCGCAAGCTTGGCAGCAGTTGTCGTCTTGCCCGCGCCCTGAAGACCGGCCATCATCACGACCGATACCTCATTCGCGGGCCGGAGTGCAATCTCTGTCGTCTCCGAACCCATCAAAGACACCAGTTCATCATTGACAATCTTGATCACCATCTGTCCCGGATTCAGGCCATTCATGACATCCTGCCCAATCGCTTTCGCTTCGACAGATTTGATAAATTGCTTTACCACCTTAAAGCTGACGTCAGCCTCAAGAAGAGCCATTTTGCCTTCCTTAAGAGCGGTCTTTACATCCGCCGCCGGCAGCCTTCCCTTGCTGCGCAGGTTTTTAAATACATTCTGCAGCTTTTCTGATAAGCTTTCAAAAGCCATTCTATAACTCCTCTGTCAAAAATCCGTTGGCAAATTTCAGAACTTTTCTATCAAAAATCATCGCCAGTCTCTGAAACCTTATAGAGAAAACACACGCAGTAATGCTTACAATTCATCGAGAATCTGTCTCGACAGACTCGAAATCTGTTTCGCAAAAAACTGCACGTCAATTTCTTCATAATGGGAGGATAACGCAAGCATCTGCTCCGCTTTTGCCCTGATCTCCAGAAAACGCTCTACCAGGTGCAGCTTTGTCTCGTATTCCTCAAGAGTTTTTACAGAACGTTTTATCAGATCATGTATGCCCTGCCGACTGACGCCGAATTCCTCAGCGGCCTCTGAGTATGAAAGATCATTCTGCACAACTGCCTCATATACTTCTCTCTGGTGTTCTGTAAGCAGCTCCCCGTAAAAATCAAACAGAAGCGTCTGCCGCAATACTTCGTCCATCTCCATCACCGCCGATTACTATACACAAAAAAAGAAGGCCTGTCAAGTATTTTTTCTTGACAAGTCATTCTTTTTTAATCCATAAACCGGATGATCTGCTGAATCGTGTGAGATACATTATAATAGCTGTAATTATAGCAGCCCACATTCCATCCGGCCCAGTCTCCCTCCGGATCAAAATAGCGGCCGTCAATTCTTACCCAGCTGTGCTTGGTATAACCATCCGCAGCCTGATCACGCGTACCGGGCACACGTCCTCTTATTACATATGCATCATATCCAATCTCACAGGCCAGAGCTGCAAATGCACAGGCAAAGCTTTTACAGTCCCCACGGCGTTTCACAAGCATATCATAGGCACATTGCTTCTGCCAGCCACTCGCAAACGAAGTATCATACTGTACATAAGTCCAGCCGCTCCCGGTTATATAATTCCAACAGGCTTTAAGCTTCTCCGACTGCGTCATGCTCTCTGTCGTGATGTCATTCACGACCTGCATGACCTTAATCTTCAGGCGGCTTTCCGTATTATCTACAGCCGCTCCGCTCTCCGTAAAAGTAATCCCCTCCACCGTTCGGGTTGAGATTTTGCCTCCCGACGTCGCCCGATAAAGACTTCCATTCACAACAAACCAACCGGTCGCAGCCGTACCCTCTGCGCTTACGTAATAAGTCTTTCCGTTGATTGTAAGAAAACGGGATTTCTTTCCGGTTTTAAGCCGTCCCTTTACCCCAAACACATAAACAGTGTCGCCGATTTTATAACCGCCAACAGCGGCTTTCCCACTGCTTTTAAAATAATACTGATATCCGTCAATCGTTTTCCATTTATTTCTCAGCTTTGTCCCATCTTTTTTGTAATAATAGTAATAATCACCTACTTTAACCAGCCCCCGCTTGGCAGAAGAAGACACCACAGCCGGTTCATCCGCAGTATCTTCCGCAGCATAAGAATGTGGAGCCGCCATAAGACAAGTTGAAAATAACAGGCACAAAATAACAGAGGCAATAAAGGGTAACCATCTTTCTTTCATGCTGAACTCTTTCAAGTCTTTTTCCTCCCGTTTTTGATACCTTATTCTTTTTTCTCCATCACGCTCAAGTACGCCGGGCGGATGATTTTGTCCGCGCAGATCAGTTCTTCAATGCGGTGTGCGCTCCAGCCGACAATTCTCGCGATTGCAAAGATAGCCGTGTAAAGCTCCATTGGAATATCCAGCATACTATAGACAAATCCGCTGTAAAAATCGACATTTGGGCTCACACCTTTGTAGATATGACGCTTTTCGGCAATCAGCTTCGGAGCTAACTCTTCGACCGTTGCGTACAGGTGCATATCTTCATCACAATGCTTTTCCTGTGCCAGCATTTCTACATATTTTTTGAAAATCCGCTCTCTCGGGTCCGACAGGGAATAAATCGCATGTCCCATGCCGTAGATCAGCCCCTTATGGTCAAACGCATCGCCGTCCAGAATCTTTGAGAGGTAGGCTTCCAGTTCCTCATCATCATGAAGATCCTTCACATTCGCACGGATATCGTCCATCATTTCCATGACTTTGATATTCGCACCGCCGTGTTTCGGTCCTTTCAGAGAGGACATCGCAGCTGCGATGGTGGAATACGTATCAGAGCCGGAAGAGGTGACGACACGCGTAGTAAACGTTGAGTTATTACCACCACCGTGTTCCATATGCAGAATCAGCGCAGTGTCAAGCACTTTGGCTTCCACTGCCGTATACTGCTTGTCCGGACGGAGCATCATCAGCAGATTTTCTGCGGTCGAAAGCTCCGGTGACGGACGGTGGATGTACATGCTCTCGTCATTTTCATAATGATTATAAGCGTGGTACGCGTAAACTGCAAGCACCGGGAACAGCGCAATCAGTTCAATGCATTGGCGCAGGCTGTTGTGTACGCTCGTGCTCTTGGGGTTTTTATCATAAGAAGCAAGCGTCAGGATGCTTCGAGTCATCGTGTTCATAATATCAGAGCTTGGTGCTTTCATGATGACGTCGCGTGTGAAATTCGTCGGTAATGTCCGGCTATTGCCTATGATGTCTTTGAATTCCGCAAGTTCTTTCTCATTAGGCAGTTCACCCATCAGAAGCAGGTAGGCAATTTTCTCAAAGCCAAATTCGTCGCTTCCCAGATTTTTAATGAGATTTTGTACATTATATCCGCGATACCAGAGTTCGCCATCGCAGGGAACTTTTTTACCGTCAGCCTTTTTTGATGATACGATCAGCGAAATATTGGTAAGCCCTGTCAGCACACCATTTCCGTTGATATCTCTCAATCCAAGGTTCACACCATATTCCTTATAAAGTTCGCGCGGAATGCTGTCATTCTTCCGACAGGTCTGTGAGCCTCTTCTGGTATATTCCGTCATATCAATCATGCGCATTTCCTCCCTGTTTTGGAGCAACTATCCAAAATAACTCCGCCCCATGCTAAGCATAAATCCACGTTCTGCCATTTTGGTTCGTTACATTGATTCATTTCTTCCGACAACTTTGTATACAGAAACAGAAACAAAGGCACCTCTGTTCCATCCTTTGTTCTATTTCAGATTCTTTTGTTCACGATCCATTTCGGAAATTGTCTGTACTGTATCTGCATCGTAAATGAGTTGCATCCTGAATGATCGGGTTCTGATTTGTCTGATTATAATTCCATTCACTACCAGGTTTTTCCGATTCGTTTCATTCTTAACAATCTTACCACATAAATTTTTTTCGTCAAGAGTTTTTAGATATATTTA
>JAJPXU010000035.1 GCA_021205305.1 Lachnospiraceae bacterium | reverse complement strand
TTATGGTTTTGCTGACTTTTGCTTTATTAATAGTCGAAATTCTGAATATGGAAAATAAGAAATAGCCGTCCTGCTCCTGGCCGAGATGACGACTATTTCTTATAGAAACTATTAACGCCGGGTCGGGTGAGTGGCCTTCACCTTCCGGCTCCCTTGTTAAATGCATTATAACATAAAAATATAATTTTTCAAGATCATAAAATCAATTTTTATACATTTCCCGTCTTTACTTCGCCGCAATATACCCAAGCGCTTTCAATGTCTCTGCACAGAGCACCGCCCCGCCGGCCGCGCCGCGCACGGTATTGTGGGAGAGTCCGACAAATTTATAATCGTAGATCGTATCCTCGCGGAGACGTCCGATGGAAACGCCCATTCCCTTCTCATAGTCCACGTCAAGAACCACCTGCGGGCGGTTATCCTCTTCCATATACTGAATGAAATGCTTCGGCGCACTCGGAAGCTCCAGCTTCTGCGGAAGCCCTGAGAAATTCACCAGCTTCTCGATGAGCTGCTCTTTGGTCGGCTTTTTGCGGAATTTTACAAATACCGCCGCCGTATGGCCATTCAGCACCGGTACACGAATGCACTGGCAGGTAATCTTCGGCTCTGTAGCCGGTTTAATCACGCCGTCTTCGACAACGCCCCAGAGACGGAGCGGCTCTTTCTCACTCTTCTCCTCTTCGCCGCCGATGTACGGAATCACGTTTTCCACCATCTCCGGCCAGTCTTTGAATGTCTTGCCAGCTCCGGAAATCGCCTGGTATGTAGTCGCGACCACCTCATACGGCTCATACTCACGCCATGCGCTCAAAGCCGGTGCGTAGCTCTGGATAGAGCAGTTCGGCTTTACTGCGATAAAACCGCGGGTCGTCCCAAGGCGCTTTTTCTGGGACGCGATCACTTCAAAATGCTCCGGGTTGATCTCCGGCACAACCATCGGGACATCCGGTGTCCAGCGATGGGCGCTGTTATTGGATACAACCGGAGTTTCCGTTTTTGCGTACTCCTCTTCGATCGCGCGAATCTCATCCTTCGACATATCAACCGCGGAAAATACAAAATCTACGCTCGCTGCGACCGCCTCTACCTCGTTGACATTCATGACAACCAGCTTTTTCACCGCCTCCGGCATCGGAGTCGTCATCTTCCATCTGCCGCCGACTGCCTCTTCGTATGTCCTGCCGGCGCTGCGCGGGCTGGCCGCCACCGTCACTACCTCAAACCAGGGATGATTCTCCAGCAGAGAAATAAATCTCTGTCCCACCATTCCGGTCGCTCCCAGAATGCCAACTCTCAGTTTCTGACTCATTTTTTCATTTCTCCTCATATTCATGTTGTCGGGCCGCGGTCAAAATACTGTTACAGGTCATACCTATCTTGCCGCGGCAGAACAGGTTCGGTCATCCGCCTGTCCACAATGCCATGTCAGTATTCATGTCTTTGCCTGGCACACATTTGTCTTTACAAGATACACTCGTTTCGTCTATCTGTCAAGACCAAAAAACTATTTTCGGTACGATCGCCCGCTTTTTCCGTGTTGAAATCAGAATACTTGCAGCTGTGAAAGTACGGAACCGTTACGAGTAATTTTCACATATCCTCCATAATCTGAACATATTCTAAACACATTTCGCGCGTATAGTACCAGATGAAACAAATGAAGGACATCATACCAACATTTGTTTTTCATACATTTTTCTCTGGCGGGCAGCGATGCCCGCCCTCCTTTTGCGCTGATGACGAAATTGTGAAGCACGGAGTCATCGGCTTTCTCAGAATCACTCCTTTGTTTTTTGCTGAGAAAGCGTTCTCAATGGTCAGACTCCAGATATTTTTTATATATCTCCAGCGCCTCCCGCATCGCTGCTTCGCCGGGCGCGCCTTTGGTCAGCCTCTTTTCCACGCAGGTCTTCATACTGATCGCTTCGTAGATGTCTTCCTCAAACGCTTCGCTCTCCTCGCGGAATTCCGCAAGGCTCAGATCATCGAGCGCCTTGTTTTCCGCAATGCAGCGCAGCACCAGACGGCCGGAAATTCCGTGCGCGTCACGGAACGGCACGCCGTGGCTGACAAGATAGTCGGCGACGTCCGTGGCGTTCGTAAACCCGTTTTTCGCGGAAGCCTCCATCACATCCTTGTTGAACTTCATCGTGTCAAGCATGCCAGTAAAAAGAGGCAGGCAGGCATTCACCGTATCAATCGCGTCAAAGGTGCCTTCCTTGTCCTCCTGCATATCCTTATTGTAAGCCAGAGGAATGCCCTTCATCGTCGTCAGAATCCCCATCAGGGATGCGTACACCCGGCCGGTCTTACCGCGCACCAGCTCGGCAATGTCCGGATTCTTTTTCTGCGGCATAATGCTGCTGCCGGTGCTGTAAGCGTCGTCGATCTCCACAAAACGGTACTCGTTGGAATTCCAGATAATGATTTCCTCCGAAAAACGGCTCAGATGCATCATGATGGTCGAGAGCGCACTCAGATACTCGATCACATAGTCACGGTCAGACACCGAATCCATACTGTTCATCGTCGGGCCGTCAAACCCCAGCAGTTCGGCCGTGTAATCGCGATCCAGCGGATAGGTCGTACCCGCCAGCGCACCTGCGCCGAGCGGACAGTAATTCATCCGTTTATAAATATCAGCCAGCCGCGAGCGGTCGCGTTTAAACATTTCAAAATAAGCCCCGATGTGGTGAGCAAGCGTCACCGGCTGCGCTTTCTGTAAATGGGTAAAGCCAGGCATAAACGTATCCAGGTTTTCCTCCATGATACGATAGAGTACCTTTAAAAGCTCCTTTACAAGCCGATCGGTCTCCTTCACCGCATCGCGGACATACATCCGCATATCCAACGCCACCTGATCGTTGCGGCTGCGCCCGGTGTGCAGCTTTTTTCCCGCTTCGCCGATGCGCTCTGTCAGATTCGCCTCCACGAAGCTGTGGATATCCTCATACTCTGATGTAATCGCGAGTGTACCGTTCTCCACATCTGCGAGGATTCCCTCCAGCCCTGCTATAATCTGATCGCGTTCTTTTTCCGTAAGAATCCCCTGCTTCGCGAGCATCTTCACATGCGCCAGACTTCCCGCAATGTCCTGCCGGTATAAACGTTTATCAAATGAAATCGAAGCATTGAAATCATATACCATCTGATCGGTCGCCTTCGTAAAACGCCCGCCCCATAACTGTGCCATCGTAAATCCTCCTGTATCCCGTCAGCCATCTCTATCCGGATTCCATATTCATACTGCGTATATCACACAATCTGACGTTACCGTCTGCCGATGTGCTTTTTCTGCCCATTCTTATCCGTTAGCATGCTTTCGCACACCGTACAGGAACCCTCTGTTCATATCTTTCAAAGTCTATCACAAGCTTTGCTCTCATGCAAGAATAAAATCCGGACATCCGCTCTTCTAATTTTCCTCTATCTGAAACAAGGCTTCTCCGGCCTGCACTTCTCCTTCTTTTAAAAGCGTTATCTTCTGATTCTCAGGCAGCTCCGCAAATAAAACCGGTGAAACCATAGACGTGGCGTGCTCACGCAGATACTCCAGGTCAAGCTTCAGAAGCGGCGTTCCCTGTTTCACCTTATCGCGCGGAGAAACCAGCACCTCAAAGCCCTGTCCCTTCAATTCGACCGTATCAATGCCGATATGAATCAGGATGCTGACTCCCGAATCCGTGAGAAACCCAATCGCGTGCTTTGTGTCAAACACGAAATCAATCTCCCCATCCTCCGGCGCCCGCACCAGCGGATCCGTCGGCGTCACAACCGCGCCCTCACCCATCATTCCTTCCGCAAAAGCGGGATCCGGACAAGTGGAGAGCGGCGCGGCAATGCCGGTCATGGGACTGTGAATGATCCTATTTCCGGAAATCATATCATTTTTTCTGTAAACATCCGACGGTTCTGAACCGTAATCCGCCGTAACGATGGCATCCGCCTCGATTTCCTTATCAGAAGCACAATCTGCTGCCGAACTCTGCTGAGAAAAGATTTGCGAACTTCCCGCCACATCCTCCAAAATAGTCTCCAGATAGGTCTCCAGGTTCGACTTAATCACCGTTACATTCGGCCCGTAAATGACCTGTACACCGTTCCCTTTGCGGATGACACCGGAAGCGCCAGTTGAACGCAGCAGGGCGTCGCTGACTTTTGACGAATCCGCCACCGTACAGCGCAGCCTCGTAGCGCAGCAATCTACGTCTTCTATGTTGCTCTTGCCCCCAAGGCCCCGCGTAATCGCGGCGCTGACCGGATCATTTTCATCCGCTCTTTCACTGCCCGCGCGAACCAATGTCTCGCCGTCATTTCTTGTACCAGTATTTGCTTTCTCACCAATTCTCCCGCCGGAGGCAGTGCCTCTTTCAACCGCACTTTTCGCGTTTACATCCGCTCTCGTGTAAAGCTTCACATCTGTTTCGTCGTCCTCACGCCCAGGCGTCTTAAAATCAAATTTTTGAATCAGAAAGCGAAACAGAAAATAATACAGGAAAAAGTAAATCACCCCGACCGGAATCACCAGCAGCCAGTTCGTCTTTGCATTCCCCTGTAAAATGCCAAAGAGGAAAAAATCCAGAAATCCGCCGGAAAAGGTCAGGCCAATCGCAATATTCAGCATATGGGCAACCATATAACAGCTGCCGGCGAGCACCACCTGCACCGCGAACAGCGCCGGAGCCACAAACAGAAAAGAAAACTCCAGCGGCTCCGTAATTCCGGTCGCCATACAGGTAAGCGCCGCGGAGAGCAGAAGGCCACCTGCCTGCTTCTTTTTCTCCGGTTTCGCACACTGGTACATGGCCAGCGCCGCGCCCGGAAGTCCAAATATCATAAAGATAAATTCTCCGGAAAAATACCGCGTCGCATCCGCGCTGAAATGTTCAATATTTGCGGAATCCGCCAGCTGTGCGAAGAAAATGTTCTGCCCTCCCTCAACAATCCGTCCAGCGACCTCCATCGTGCCACCCAGCGCTGTCTGCCAGAAAGGCATATAGAAGACATGGTGCAGCCCGAACGGAATCAGTGCCCGCTTTACCAGGCCAAAAATCAGTGTCCCAATATAGCCTGACCGTGTCACCAGTCCGCCAAGGCCATAAATACCTGTCTGCACAACCGGCCAGACAAAATACAGCAGAATACCGACAAACATATATACCACCGTCGAAATAATCGGCACAAACCGGGTGCCGCCAAAAAAAGACAGAGCATTCGGCAGCTGAATCCGATAAAACCGATTGTGCAGCGCTGCCACGCCAAGCCCGACGATAATCCCGCCAAAGACACCCATCTGCAGCGTATAGATGCCGCAGGACGTCGTAACCGTTCCCTCTAGCACCGATTCTGCAATTTCACCGTCCACAATCTTCCCATTAATCTCCAGCATTGCCCGAATTGCTGCATTCATGACAAAATAAGCAATCACCGCCGAAAGCGCCGCTACCTCCTTTTCCTTCTTTCCCATACCAATCGCCACACCAATCGCAAACAAAAGCGGCAGATTGTCAAACACCACACTGCCGACGTCATTCATAATGACCAGCAGCGCGTGCAATACCGTCCCTTCACCCAGAAATCGAGTCAGACGATACGTTTCCAAAGTCGTCTCATTTGTAAAGGAACTTCCAATTCCCATCAGAAGACCCGCCACCGGAAGAATCGCGATCGGAAGCATAAAACTGCGCCCCACGCGCTGCAAAACGCCAAACACTCTGTCCTTCATCCTGTAACCTACTCTTTCCAAATAATTCATAAAAGAGGTTTCGCGCGGGCAGCAAAGCTGCTAATTTCCTCTCGCGCCTGTGTAATCGAGTAAGAGACGGCTCCTACTCGCCCGCGTGGGCTGCGCCTGGCGTCAGCCAGAAAAATCCTTACGCAGCCCTGCGCATAAAAAGAACACAGGTATCCATAAACCTCTGTTATGTATACCTGTGTTCGAATATATATTATAAGCCATTCTTTTCTGTAATATACCTGTTCAGTTATCTTTCTTTTTCGCTAGTGCCTTCTCTCTCTCTTTCTTTGAGAACACACACCCGCAGTAGTCCTGTCGATACAGTCCATATTCCGCGGAAAGCTCCACCGACCGCTTATAACCATTGCGCTTCTTAAAATCGCAGGGCAGCCACCGCACCTGATATTCACGAGCCAGTTCTTCCCCAATCTCATTGAGTTTCGGCGCGTTTTTAAGCGGGCTTATGGTCAGCGTCGTTGTGACATAATCAAAGCCATCCGCCGCTGCCTTCCGCACTGCTTCTCCAAGCCGCAGCCGGAAGCACGCAAAGCACCGCTCGCCGCCCTCCGGGATCTGCTCCAGGCCGCGTACCGCCTCATAAAACTCCCGGCTGTCAAAACGCCCTTCAAGCAGCCGCACCGGATTCGGCAGCACGCCGTTTGCGCCCATCTCCTCAATCAGACGGCGCTGTTCCCTGACACGCCGCACATACTCATCCTCCGGATAAATATTCGGGTTATAATAAAGCACCGTAATCTGAAAATACTGTGATAAATACTCCAGCACATAGCTGCTGCAGGGCGCGCAGCAACTGTGAAGCAGCAGAGTCGGTACTGCACATTCATTTGCTGTATTTTGGGCAATCACCTGCTCCAGTTCTTTCTGATAATTGCGCTTTTTCTGCACAGGAAGCTTTTCCATTTAGTAAAACACTCCTTACCGGTTTTTGTCATAATCATTTCTGAACAATTACAGACAATATACCATAAACCGAAAGACATGGAAAGTGTTTTCATCCGTTCCACCGCCGGAATCCTTCCACTTCAATGCCAAATGGCTGCAGCATTTTCCCGACGATATGGCGTTCCATATCGCCAACGCTTAATGCTTCTTCCTCTTTATCCTTCATGTAATATGTCACGACCGGCGGCATGATATAGACATTGTGCAGTCTGGACAGGGTCAGCATATTCTCCAAATGAATCGGGCTTAAGGGCGATTCGCGCACGGCGAGCACCAGCTTCCTCTGCTCTTTGATGGTCACATCCGCGGCGCGCAGTAATAAATTTTCACTGAACCCATGCGCGATGCCGCTGACTGTTTTCATGGAACAGGGAAGGACAATCATCCCCTCTGTCCGGAAGGTGCCGCTCGCGATCGCCGCGCCGATATTCTGATTCTCATAGCAAACGTCAGCCAGCGCGCGGATCTGCTCAGGCTCATACCCGCTCTCCTGTTTTGCCGTGAGTTCCGCACCATAAGTATACACCAGATGGGTTTCCACATCCGGCACCTTTTTTAATTCATTCAGCAGGCAGACAGCCAGTGGAAATCCACTGGCGCCGCTGATTCCTACCACAATCCGTTTCATACGTCTTCCTCCGGAACCATGTCACATCAAAATACCGTAACTGTTTTCTATGCCTTCCATCATAAAATGCCCGCGAAGCACCCCCGCAGTCCCTTTCAAAAGTGCTTTCATAAGCAGTTCCTACAGTTCTACAGTCTCGCGTCCGGCAGTCCGCAGAAGGCGTCTACCGGGGAAACACCCTTGAACGCGCTCTTTCCAAGCAGCTTGCCGATGACTGCCTCGATCATCGGGCGGTGGCAGCTGTAGGCGTTGATGTAAGTCTTGACCCGCGGCACATCCTGCAAATGATACGGGTTGGAGAAGGAGACAAAAATATACGGCTCCTCTTCCACATGGCGCGGCACATCCAGCGCATGCTTTTTCGCCCAGAACAGCCGCACGGCGGTCTGATTGGAAGCATGCTCACAGTTTGCAAGGTAAAGGGTCAGACGATTTTTCGGCAGATCCTTTG
The DNA here is from genome assembly GCA_021205305.1 of Lachnospiraceae bacterium. Lineage (GTDB taxonomy): Bacteria > Bacillota > Clostridia > Lachnospirales > Lachnospiraceae > Choladousia. Next base: position 3,585 of record JAJPXU010000035.1, on the reverse strand, counting down.
TGCCATGCAGCTCTTCTTTCTCAATATCAAAGCGCTCCGTCTCAAATCCCGCTTCCCGCAGCAATTCTTCCGCGATCGCGGTCATACTGCTCTCAATGGGATACCGCGCGTCATCCGGTGCGGCCTCGCAGCCTTCCGTGATCGCATCCTTTCCAAGCGTCACCAGACGGATCAGCGAGTATTTTTCCGGTGTCAGCGGAAGCACATCCTGGTTATTCTTTACCAGCGTCACACATTTATCCGCGCACTCTGCCTGCCACTGCTTCGCTTCAGGCAGCTGTCTTCCAGTCGGCACCTTGCCCACCTTCGCTTTCAGCGCAAGCGTGCGGGTCACTGCCTCATTTAAACGCTCTTCTGTCAGGAAACCGCTCTCCAGCGCGTCCAGCATATACTGGTAGTCCTCATAGAATCCGGTCGTAAACACAAGCATATCACAGCCCGCCATGATCGCGGTCGGAATCGCCTCTCTGCGCGGCATAGCCTGTGTAAAACCGCTCATAATCGTCGCGTCGGTTGTGATGACGCCGTTAAAGCCAAATTTTTCGCGGAGAACACCGGTCAGCAGTTCCTTACTCAAAGAACCTGGCAGGCAATCTTCAAACCGCAGTTCGGGATTGATGTCCATTTCCACATTCGGCTGCACAATATGCCCCACCATGACGCTCATCAGGCCATCCTCGATCAGCTGCTGATAAATCGCGCCATAGCTTTCGTACCAGTCTTTCGCAGAAAGGCTGTTGTAGGTCGGATGCAAATGCTGATCACGGAAGTCCACGCCATCCCCCGGATAATGCTTCGCGCAGGCTGCCATGCCCTGCTCCTGCAAAGTGCGGACATACTGTGAGCAGAAGCTCTTTACCCGCTCAAAATCCGAGCCGCAGGTGCGCACGTTGGTAATCGGATTCCGATAATTTAAATCCAGGTCGCAAACCGGAGAAAACGTCCAATTCAGCCCGACCGACTGTCCTTCCAGCGCACATACCTTCGCAAATTTCTCCATCACACCCAGATCATCCGTCGCCGCTACAGTCATCGGCCAGCCAAAAAAAGTGCCGTCACTCAATCCGCCGGTACCGCCCTCCTCCAGATTCGCCGCTTTCAAAAGAGGAATACGCGCCGCCTCATCCAGTGGCTCATACCATGCGCGGATCTCCTTTGCAGGCGCCGGTCGGAAAAGAATTCCGCCAATGTTGTAATCCTTCACCAGAGTTCTCAGTTCATCCGCTCCAAAATCCTGCCCCATCACGCAGAACAGCTGACCGACCTTCTGCTTCGCTGTCAGTGAGGAAAGCGTCTCCTCCACCCAGCGCACCTGGCCGTCTGTCAAATAAAATGGTTTTTCCCGTAAGTTCATATGCTCCACCCTTCTTTTTTTCTTTTTATTGTACTACATTTTCCGTCCCCCGTTCTATTCTTTTTTCGCACAATTCTATGCTGAATGTGAATTAAAGTCAAAATTAATAGCTGAAGTGAAAAGTTTATTTCCACACCAAAATTTGTGATTTTCCGGTGGATTTCACTCTTTCAGGGATTAAAAGCACAGTCAAGGAGTAAAACTTCATTCCATTTACGCCATCATTTACCCAGTAGAATTGGGTAGGCCATATGGTGTAAGACTGATTTCCACTAGGTTTTTGCTGCGAACGCCGGAAATACAAGTGGAATTTTGAGTAAGACTGAATTCCACTTGTACCCCCGAGTTGTGGAATTTAAATTTTCATTTCACTGTCAAAATTAATATTCGTTTGAAACGAAGTTTTTCTTGCAATCAATGCGGTTTTCGTTTATGATAGATGGCAACGGAGATATAGCTCAGCTGGGAGAGCATCTGCTTGACGTGTAGAGGGTCACAGGTTCGAGTCCTGCTATCTCCACGAAAAGCCGGGTCATTTGATCCGGCTCTTTTCACGATACACAGGGGTGCGTATTAAAACTTCATAAAAATCTATTTTTAAAAACTGCCAATATTTTTCCCGCTGTTTCCCTTGCTTCTGCAAATCCCTGTACACATAATTCTTCCGCTGACAGCAACAGCGCCTGTTCAAATTCCGACAGCATCCGGTCAAAATGATCCATGGCAATACCAGAACCCACACCGACCTTTTTGCCTTCTTTTTTGAAGTCTTCTCTGATAATATCCTATTACCTATTCTCAATAAACAGATCCATTCCCAGTATCTGCAGCAGTTGAAACACCTTCTCCATTTCCACGGTTGGTTTCCCATTTTCCACATCGGATATAAAACTGATGCTTAATCCCGTAAATTCAGAAATATACGCCTGTGTATAGTGCAATTCTTTTCTTCGACCGCGGATTGCCGCACCCAAATCGGAAGCTTCCAGTATTTTCATGCGATAAACCTGCTTTCATTTTTTATACAAACATTCCATCCGTTTTTCCATACAATCTTCGCCGTTCGGCTCATTTTGATCTCATTATAATAAAAAAACGCCGTTCGACCTGATTTATACATACATAGTATAAACCAAGCCGAACGGCGAAGTCAAGGGTTTGCGATAATTCCTGTCTGTTTCTCCACCCAAAGGAAATAAGTTCTAAGTTCTCACCAGTCGCTCCCCATCTCTTCCAGCATCCGGCATTGTTCGCCACTCAGCCGGCCTTTCTTTTTGGCATTACGCTGGCGCGTGACCCATGCATATAAAAGACAGCCGCTGCTCCCGCGGTAATCATGCGGAATATTCTTCAAGCAGCCATGTTTTTCCACATATACTACAGCATCCTGGTACCCCTGCATCCAGTTCTTCCAAAGCTTTTCTTTCTGCGATACCGCTGCCTGCTCCAACGGCAGTTCCGACAACAGTTTCTCCTGCTCCCGGCTCAGTTTCCCGGATAGGAGATATTGTTTCTGTCTCGCGATCCAGTCCCCAAGCCAGACGCCGTCTACCACGGTGTCATGCGGAATATCCAGAGTGCCTTTATCCCGATACCAGCTTTTTACCAGCTCATACTTTGCCTGCCAGCTGTCTGCCATCCAGTTGCTGCTGATGGTATTCAGACGTCTGATTCGTTTTTCTGAAAGATTTCCTTTCTTATATAAATAGCGCTGCCGCTGTAACCAGGAACCCAGCTTGCAGCCGTTCTCCGCGACATATCCCGTCGGCACCTGCAAATTTCCATGCTTCTTTGCGTAATCCGCTGCGGCCAGAAACCCTTTCTCCCACTTGTCATCGGATTGGCTGCCCCAGACCATGCCAATCGCATCCAGACGCCGCACCTGATCTTCGGTGGGCGGGGTTCCTTTGGCTGTCCCTGCCCGCAGGGCGCGTACCCGATAAATCCAGGTGCCAAGGCGAATCCCGTCCTCTGTCACATAGCCGGCAGGGACATTGAGATCTCGGTGTTCCAGATAATATTGATACGCCGCCGCGTAGTTCCGCTCCCAGTAATAATCCAGCACATCCCAGACCATCCCCAGATCATCCAGTTTTTGTACGCGTTCCGGCGATAAAGACATCTGATGGCCACCGGCATTCTTCCAGGCGCGCAGATCCGAAAGCCAGGCACCCAGTGCAACCCCTTCCTCATCCACATACTTCGCCGGGGCATGCAGATCGCAGGATTTG
>JAJPXU010000039.1 GCA_021205305.1 Lachnospiraceae bacterium | reverse complement strand
GTGGATACGCTCCCGCTGAAAAAGTCGAGTTAAATATCGAACGTTATACTAGGAGTACAGCAGGGTATTCATAAAAAACGGAATCTGCTTTTCCCAGCTTGCTTCGCAGTGCGTTCCGCCGGGGATGATCCGGCTTTCCAGCAGAATCCCTTTTTTCATCAGCTTTGCCGTGACCTGGCCGAATGTTCGCAGCATATCCTTATGGTTCGCCAGCTCTTTTTCACCATAATCCATATAGAGAATGGTATCAGATGGAATCACAGCCTTTTTGATCATTTTGGCGAGTCCGTCCAGATCGACCCACAGGGAGGGAGAGAGGGCTGCCGCGCGCGAAAAATACCGGGAGTATTCGAGCAGTGCATAGAGGCTCATCAGTCCGCCCATGGAACTTCCGGCGATAAAGGTGTGTTCTCTCTCCGGAAGGGTGCGGTAGCGGCGGTCGATTTCTTCCTTAAAAGTATGTACCATCCAGTCCATGGTGATCTGGCCCCGGGCCTCAATCTTCCCCAGGGAAGGAGCTTCAAAGGGAAATGGCGTGTATTCCTTCAGGCGTCCGTTATCCGGGCTGTGGTTGCATTCTACGGCGGCGATGATGAGCGGTGTTCCCGTGTAGTCCATATACTCTTTCATGCCCCAGCATTTTCCGTAGGTCGCGTCCGAGTCAAAAAAAACATTGTGTCCGTCGAACATGTAAAGCACCTCATAACGCCGTTCCGGTTCAAACGCGTAAGACTCCGGCAGGTATACATAGACGCCTCGCTCTTCATCTCCGGTCAGTTCAGGGATTGTGATTTTCCATTTATCAACCATGATTTCCTCCGCAAAAGACTGTATTATATCGTTTTATTCCGCATAGGTTCTTGCATTTGAAGCTAAGACTGTATGAAAACCGATTCATTCGCATTTATTATAGCATTTTCTTTTTTCCCGTCAACGTATTTTAGCGGATGTTGGTTATAGGTCACACCTGCAGAGGCTAAAATAACGTAAATTTGGTCATAGTGTGACCTGTAACGTTCTGTTTCCAAAATAAAAAAGTTGGACTTTTTAACGGAACTGTGTTATAAAGAACAACAAATAACATCCGGATGGCAGTAAAATGGAAAGAGAAAGATGAGATGTGATTTTTCATGGCTGGTTATACAAAAGAACGGATCATACAGACGGTATTTGAATTGCTGAATGAACGCTCCTTTTCGAAAATAACAGTGAAAGATATTGTGGAGCGCTGCGGGATTAACTGCAATACTTTTTACTATTATTTCCGGGATATCACGGATGTCATGGAATTTGCTGTGAAACGTGAAATGAACCGGATTATGGAGACGCATCTGGATGCGGAGGATGTCTTTGACGGACTGCTCCAGGTTATGGAAATGTTTTCGGAAAACAGGAGAGCGTTTCTCCATATATACCGTTCCCTGGATCGTGCGGTCATGATGCGTGAGATTGATGTTTTGTGCGAGTATATGGTTTCTGAATATGTCCTGCGGGCAAAGGATTACATTGATGTGCAGATGCTCCCGGAAGAGGATCAGCGAATTATAAGGAATTTTCAGAAGTGTATTTTGGAGGGCGTTCTGTTGGACTGGCTGGAGCATGGTATGAATGAGAATCTGACTTCAGACATGAGACGTGCGATGGAATTAATGGATCTGGCGGTGCATTCGTCCGCCGATTACTGATTACAGCGAATGGTTTTGGTATTTAGTCATTTTGAGGGTGGTGTCTGATTTTTGGGCACCGCTCTTTTTTTGTCTGTTTTTTTTCGAAAAATGACGGAATAAAATAATGGCGAAGGGAGGGCGTGGAATGGATTCACGAAGAACGCTGAAAATAGCGCGTAACGGATATATTGTCATTGCTCTTATTATCTGTGCGTTTGGCGTTGACCTGTTGGTTCATTCAGGGTATCCGACTGACATTCTCATCCGTTCGCTGGGGCTTATTTTTATCGCGGACGGAGTGATTAAGATGATCGGCTATTTTTCCAAAGACTTCTACTGCCTGGCGTTTCAGTATGATTTTGCCTTTGGAATCCTGATGGCGGCGCTGGGCCTGCTGATTCTGATCCGGGGAGAAACTTACTCACGGATGCTGTACGTGGTGCTTGGTCTGGTGATCCTGACGGATGCGCTGTTTCGAATTCAGATGTCGCTGGATGCGAAAAAGTTCGGGCTGAGTCTGTGGTGGAGAATCCTGCTGGTTGCAGTGCTGGCTGGTATTTTTGGGATGATTCTGGTGGTGGACCCTTTTAACGGGGAAGGAGCTACCAGGATTCTGGTAGGTGCCGCAGTAGTGCTGGAAGGGATTCTGAATCTGTGTGTGGCTGTTTATACGATTAAGATTCTGGATCGCTTTTGTGAGCCGCCGGACGAATACAGCAGATCATGAGACCTGTTTGCAGCAGGCAGAAGAATCTGTCCCGAATGGGGCAGAGTGAAACGTATTTTGACAGAAAGTATGCGGACTCATGAACAGAAAAATGTGCGCATAAAATACACGAAAAAGGAGAAAGAAAAACGATGAAACTGGCGGACAAAGCAAAAATGGCAGCCACGGAGATGGTGGCGACAAAAGCAATTGGTTATCTGGAAAAGGACCCGGAAGCCAATATTCCCAGGCTGATGGAGCTGGTTGATAAATATATGCCGAAGGATTATTATGTTTCCCAGAGGAATGCGATCCGCTCTGCGATTGCGGATAAGGACAATAACTGGTATAAGCTGATCCTTCGTATGTATGAACTGGATCCGGGTGTGCGGGAAACCTTTTTTAAGAACTTTATTATCAATGCCAGCCTGAAAGGTACCGCGATGCAGAAGGATTATGCGCAGGAGCATAACTGCAATGTGCCGTGGGCGATTCTGCTTGATCCGACGAGTGCCTGCAATCTGAAATGTACCGGCTGCTGGGCGGCGGAGTATGGACATCAGCTGAATCTGACGCTGGAGGAGATTGATTCCATCATCCGTCAGGGTAAGGAGATTGGTGTTTATATGTACATATACACCGGCGGTGAGCCGACCGTGCGCAAAAAAGACCTGATTAAGCTCTGCGAGATGCATCCGGATTGTGAGTTCCTGGCATTCACGAACGGGACTCTTTTTGATGAGGAATTCTGTGATGAGATTCTGCGTGTAAAGAACTTTATCCCGGCGTTCAGCGTAGAAGGCTCCGAAGAGGCCAATGACGGGCGGCGCGGCGAAGGCATTTATCAGAAAGTCATGCATGCGATGAAGCTTCTGAAAGACCGCGGGCTGCCGTTTGGCGTATCAACCTGTTATACTGCCGCGAACGTGGACAGCGTGAGCAGCGAGGAATATTTCGATCACCTGATCGAAAGCGGCGCTTTCTTTGCCTGGTTCTTCCACTATATGCCGGTTGGAAATGACGCCTCACCGGATCTTCTGCCGACGCCCCAGCAGCGCAAAAAGATGTATGAGAAGATTCGTGAATACCGCGGCACAAAATCCCTGTTTACCCTGGATTTCCAGAATGACGCCGAGTATGTACACGGCTGTATTGCCGGCGGGCGGCTCTATATGCACATCAACGCGAAGGGCGATGTGGAGCCGTGCGTGTTCATTCACTACTCGAACTGCAACATCAAGGAAACTTCGCTGAAGGATGCGCTGAAGAGCCCGATTTTCCAGGCTTACCATGACAACCAGCCATTCAATGACAATATGCTGCGTCCGTGCCCGATGCTGGAAAATCCGGAGCGGCTGCGCGAGATGGTAAAACAGACAAAGGCAGTTAACACAGACTACCAGAGTCCGGAGAGTGTAGATGATCTGTGTGATAAGACCACGCCATATGCCGAAAACTGGAAACCGACCGCTGATGAGATCTGGGAAGAGAGTCAGAGTCATAAGGCGAAAAAAGCATAAATGAGGGTGAAATCCCCGGCAGAAAGGAGACAGCTTCTGTCGGGGATTCCTTTTGTGCGCAGAGCCGGGCAAGGAGTTTTGCGGCTGAAGCGGAGCGTAGACCTGCGGCCTGCTGTTCTGAATAGTTACGAATTTTTACGGTTTCCTTTACAAAAACAGGATTGACAGGCAGCCGGAAAACGTTTACTCTATATTATAAAAATACCATAAGAAGCAAATATGTTGTTTTATATGATTCTTGCAATGTCTGATATGGTGCCTGCCAGGAAGAAACAGTTATTTTGTACTTGAACGATAAATGATATGCTGTAGTCCGTAAACCATATATACGAAAGAAAAGGAAAGATTTTACTATGACTTACAATGGATATGAACTGGCCTGGCTTTTCCTTGTTTACTCGTTCCTTGGCTGGGTTTTGGAGACGATTATGGCCGCGCTAAAGAAAAGGCGCTTTGTAAACCGCGGCGTGATTAATGCTCCTTTGTGTATCAGCTATGGTATCCCGATGGTGCTGATTACCGTGTTTGGGGAAGAACTGTCCTGGTTCTGGCTGTTTTGCGGTGCTACGGTCGTGACGGCAATGACCGAGTGGATTGGCGGACGGGCTGTCGAGTATTTTTACCATGAGCGATGGTGGGATTACTCAAATGTAAAGTGGAATCTGGACGGCTACATTTGTCTTCCGGTAACTCTGATGTGGGGAACGCTGGCGACTGTCTGTATGCTCTGGGGGAATGCGCTGCTTATCGTTCCGTTCCGGGTTTTACCGGAGCTTGCGGAAGTGCTGGTCATTTGGATCTGTGTAGTTGCGGTTCTGCTTGATGCGCTGGCGACCCTGACGCTCATGTATGGCAGGAGTGCGCACGCAGAGAGATGGAGGACGGTCGACAACTGGTTTACCTCTCTGAGCAGGAATCTCGGCGGACGCCTCTACCGCCAGGTGACACGCAGGATTGAACGTGCCTATCCGCAGAAAAAGGCGGTCGAGAAGAAAGAAGTGCGCGAGGCAGGTGTTTTTGCGTCGGGCTGTTCGCCCTATAAGCTGATATGGAAGTTCATTCTTGGAGCTATCTTGGGCGACCTTTTTGAAATTGTTTTTATGCGAATTACGACCGGTGTCTGGATGAGCCGCACCAGTCTGGTGTGGGGACAGTTCAGTATCATATGGGGCTTCGCGATTGCGGCGGCGACCCGGCTTTTGTATCCCTATCGGGACCGTTCGGACAGTTTTATTTTTCTGACGGGGACGGTGCTGGGGGCGGTCTACGAATATTTGTGCAGTGTATTGTCCGAAATGATATTTGGCACGGTGTTCTGGGATTACAGCGAGATTCCCTTTAACCTGGGCGGACGCATCAATCTGCTGTATTGTCTGTTCTGGGGAATGGCGGCGGTGCTGTGGCTGCGGGTACTCTATCCGCGCCTGTCCGGGCTGGTCGAAAAGATCCCGATGCGCGGCGGCAAAATTCTTACCTGGTGTATGGTTGTTTTTCTGATTTGTAATATGCTTGTGTCCGGCATGGCGCTGCTGCGCAGCAATGAGCGTCTCGAGGACGTGGAAGCGACACAGGGCTGGCAGGTGTGGCTGGATACATATTACGATGATGACACGCTTGCAAAGATTTATCCGAACGCGATTCGTGTGGAATGAAGCGGAAGCAGGCCCATCTGAGACTGCAAAGAGGATGAAACGGTGTAAAGGGAAGCAAAGAGCTGCCTGAAATATGATTCATGGGATCTGGAAAGATTGGAGGAGAATATATGGAACCGCTTGTGAGCATCATTGTCCCGGTTTACAACGCAAAAGACTATATCGGGCGCTGTGTGGACAGTATTTTAAACCAGGAATACCAGAATCTGGAGATTTTGCTGATGGATGACGGCAGCAGTGACGGCACGGACGCACTGCTGGATGCGTACGCGAAAAAAGATAAGAGAATCCGCGTTGTCCATCAGAAAAATGCGGGTGTCTCTGCGACCCGGAACCATGCGCTGGATCTGGCGAACGGCGAATTTATCCAGTTTGCGGACAGCGACGACTGGCTGACACCGGATTCGACAAAGCTGTTCGTGCGTTCTATGCTGGGATACAATGGCGATGCCGGGGCAGGAACCGGAGCAGCAGCTGAATTGAGAGCCGGAGCAGCAGCCGAATCTGGAAAACAGTGCGATATGGTGATTGCTGATTTTTACCGGGTGACGGGAAAGCGTGTTTCACAGAAGGGCGACATTGACGCGGACCATCTCATGGACCGCAGAGAGTTTGCCTCCTATATGATCGAGAATCCGGCGGATTTTTATTATGGCGTACTCTGGAACAAGTTCTTCCGCCGTTCTATCATTGAGGAACACCAGATCCGGATGGATGTGGAGCTTGACTGGTGTGAGGATTTCCTGTTTAATCTGGAATATATCCGCTACGCGGAAGGAATTCGTGCGATTCAGGCACCCGTATATTATTATATGAACCGCAAAGACAGCCTGGTTTCCCAGGGAATGAGTATCAGCAATACAATCCGGATGAAGAGTACCGTTTTTGATTATTATAACGCTTTTTACCGGGATGTCTATGCAGAGGACTACGATGAGGTAAAACAGAAAGTGCGTATGTTCCTGATCAGCACCGCCTGGGACGGTTTTGTTATGCCCTCTGTAGTGCCTGGGACAGCAAAACTCGGAGAAGAACGCATGAAGCTTGCCGGGCAGTCTGTCAGCCTGACGCAGGGGATTCTGGCGGATCTCTACTACTTCCGCAAGCTGCTGGAATATTATCTGGGATTAAGCGCAATGCTCAAACAGATCACACTGGATGAAGCCTTGCTGCTGCTTTTGCTGGAAAACTGCCGGCAGTTCGAGGACCGGAAGGAAATTGCTGAACTTGCAGGGCTGAATTCGCAGAAAACCTCGCGCGCGCTTCAGCGGCTGAAGCATGATAAGCTGATTGAGTTTGATCCGGATACGGAAGAGCGGATTTCCATTGAACTATTGGAAAAATCGAAGGCATATCTGGAAGAGATCCATCATGCGGTAGAAGAGTGCAGGCGGGCCTGCATGAAAGATTTTTCAAAAGAGGACGCGGCGCTTTTTCAGGGGTTTATGGAAAAAGTGTGCGGCAATATGCGTGAGAAGCTCTCACAGGTCTCTTTTACGGTTGCGCTTGACACAGCGGATTCGGCAAAGAGCGGCAGAAAAAACCCAGGCAGTGGCCGGAAAAAAAGTCAGATAAGGACGGGGATACGAAGAATGCAGATACCGGGATAAAGATTACCGGAATCAAAAGCAGCGTGAAGAAGGAAAAGAACGGGACGAAGGAAAAGAACGGGACGAAGGAGACGAAAAAGAAGCCGGTAAAGGAGAAACACGAAAAAAATATATGATGGAATAGAAAAAAGGGGCGCTAAACAGAACGCCCCTTTTTTCACAGCACCTTATTGAGAAAATCAATCGTCCGTGGTTCTTTCGGGTTCAGCAGCACCTCCTGCGGGGTGCCTTCTTCGACGATATAGCCGCCGTCCATGAAGAGGACGCGGTCCGCGACCTCGCGGGCAAAGCCCATCTCGTGGGTGACAATCACCATGGTCATACCGTCCGCTGCGAGCTGTTTCATGACCTGGAGTACCTCACCGACCATCTCCGGGTCGAGGGCGCTGGTCGGTTCATCAAACAGCATGATATCCGGCTCCATGCATAGGGCGCGGGCGATGGCGACGCGCTGCTTTTGGCCGCCGGAGAGCTGGTTCGGAAAGGCGTTGGCTTTGTCTTCCATGCCTACTTTTTGGAGCATCTTATGGGCGCGTTCCGTAGCTTCTTCCTTACTGGCTTTTTTCAGATCTACCGGTGCGAGTGTCAGGTTCCGCATCACATCCATGTGCGGGAACAGGTTAAAGTGCTGGAATACCATGCCGATGTTCTCGCGCAGCTTATTGATGTCGGTTTTTTTATCGGTCAGGCTCATGCCATCGACGGTAATTTCGCCGCCAGTGATTTCTTCCAGGTTGTTGATGCAGCGAAGAAAGGTGGATTTGCCGCTGCCGGAAGGGCCGATGACAACGACCACTTCTCCCTCGTGGACGTCTGTGGAGATGTCTTTGAGCACTTCCAGCTTTTTGAAATTCTTTTTCAGATGGGACACATGGATTTTTACATTACTACTCTTTGCCACGGTTCAGCCTCCTCTCAAGCGCTCTGGATGCCACGGTTAAGATCTCGATCACGATCAGATACATGACAGCGACGATCCCCCAGGTCTGGAAAGACATAAAGGTATTTGCCACCACGTTTTTCGCAGTGTTGACCAGCTCGGGAAAACCGATGATGGAAAGGATCGAGGTGTCTTTCAGGGTGATGATAAACTGATTGATGATGCTGGGGATCATGGTGCGGATGGCCTGCGGCATGACGACACGGTACATGGCTCTCCACCAGGGAAGTCCGAGACTGCGGGCAGCTTCCATCTGGCCTTTGTCTACAGACTGGATTCCGGCGCGGATGATCTCGGCCATGTAAGCGCCGCAGTTCAGCGCCAGACAGATGGTGCCGGCCTGCAGGGCGGAGAGCGTGATGGGACTGCCGACAATATTTTTCATAAAATAGGGTACGCCGAAATAGACGAAGTAGGCGAGTACGATCAGAGGCACACCGCGGATGACGTCGACAAAGACCTTGTCGATCGCGCGGCATACTTTATTGTTCATAACGCCAAGAATGCCGAAGAAAATGCCGAGGATACAGGCAAAAAACAGACCGCACAATGCGAGCAGAACCGTCTGCCCCATGGCATTCAGCAAAAGATGCCCGTATTTTGTAAGAATCAGAACCATAAATGTCTCCCTTCGGATGAAATTATGTAAAAAGGCTGCTGCCAAACCCGCGGCGGATTTTACAGCAACCTTTCTTTCATTAATAGTAGAAATGTTTTTAAAACCTGTAACTGTGCCGTATTCTGTCAGCTACGGAATTTCCACCGGTCGAAAATGTAACTTCTCAGAACAGCAGGCCGCAGGTCTCTACGCTTTGGTTCTGAACGGTTACCTGAAGATTATTCTGTAACTGCTTCCGTCTCGACTTCTGTCTCAGTCTCAGCGTCGCCAAGCATAGAAGCTTCTGCCGTAGCAGCCGCATCCTCGCCAAGGTAAGTAGCGATGATTTCCGCATAGGTGCCGTTCTCTACGATGTCAGCTAATCCTGCGTTGAACATATCAAGCAGCTCCTGGCTGTCCTCAGAGAAGATCGCGAAACCGTAAGGAGCGCCGTCGTTCTCGGTATCATACAGAATAGTCAGAGCCAGATCGCCGTCCTGAATGGAAGCAGCCATGATCGGCGTATCCTCGAAGCAGGCTACCACCTGTCCGCCGAGCACTGCCTGATACATCGTCGGTGAATCTTCAAAATAGGTAATCTCAAATCCGTACTCTTCCTGCAGGCTTTCTGCGTAGGAAGCGCCCTGGGTACCGGTCTTTACGCCAACGGTCAGGCCTTCAAGGTCTTCAAAACCGGTGATCTCGGAGTCAGATGCTACGGTCATGGACTGTGTCGCGTTGTAATATCCGTCGGAGAATGTCCAACCGGCTTCTTTTCTCTCATCCGTAATGGAAGCACCGGCGATCATGCCGTCCGCCTGACCGGCCTGGCAGGCTGCAATCGCGGAGTCCCAGCCGAGGGAATTCAACTCATATTCAAAGCCCTGATCTTCGGCAATCGCCGCGAGAATGTCTACGTCAATACCTACAAAGTCACCGTTCTCATCGGTGTATTCGAATGGTTTAAATACGGTGTCTGTCGCGATCACCCATACCTTGGATTCTTCAGTCTCTTCTTCAGCTGCTGCCGGAACGGTCATGCAGCCTGCGATCATCGCCGCAGCAAGTACGAAAGCTAATTTCTTCTTCATTATGAAACACTCCTTTTCTTGAAATGATCGTAACCCATCAAAACAGGCGGTCCAAAGCCTGCTGTTCGGAAGCGTTACTGAATAATAATGCAAAAAAGGCGCAGCCACGAAAGCTGACGCCCTTGTCACTTGGATTATTCTAGCACCGGACAGGGATTCTGTCAAGGCGGCCATTCATAAATTCTGTAAATTTATGCAGAAATTATGCAGAATCCGGAATTGATGAATTTTCAAAAAGGAGGCGTATCAAATGCAAATACAGGGGCAGAAAAGAGGATTATGGAACGATTAGGGGAACGTTTGAGAAAAGTGTTGAAAAAAGAAGGGAAATTCGGTATGATGTTTATTATGATTGCACGAGAGGCGCGGAGAATCCGTAAAGGGGCGGGAAAGTACCATGGATGTATTGCTGGTTGGCGGCGCAAATAATCTGATGAATGCCACGATTGATAAATTAAATAAAGAGGGTCATCGGATTTATGTGCTGACAGAGCGGCGCTTTGAGAGTACCCGGAACCGGAAGGTATTTGAGTATTATTATTTCCCTTATGACAGCGATTGCCTGAAGGAAGTCTTTGAAAGCGTAAATCCGCAGCTTGTCCTGTGTATGGGGGCCTATGACGCCAATTATGACTGGACGGACGCCCGAAAAGAGTCGGTTCGTTTTTCTCTTGGGATGACGAATCTGCTGACGGTATTTGCCGCGCGGCAGAGCGGACGGTTTGTGTATCTTTCGACGGAAGAAGTGTACGGTAATTCCTACTCGACGAATATTATGGAGGAGGAACCGGCGAGCGCACGCGGATTCCGGGCGATGGTGTTTGCCCAGCTGGAGCAGCAGTGCAAGAATTACAATCAGCAGATGGGGCTGGATGTCGTGGTGCTCCGGCTGGATCACCTGTATTCGGTTCCGCATTCGGCTGAGGAATGTACGCACATCAGTGCGAAAATGTGTGCAGAGGGTCTGAAAACAGGGAAGATATCTGCTTCTGACCGTTATCAGATCTCCCTTTTGCATTTACAGGATGCAATGGATTTTATTTACCAGGTGTGCGCATGTGAGTCGCATCAGAAGCCGCTGTATAATCTTTCGGCGTCATATGCCATCACGCAGATGGAGATCGCCCGGATTTTATGTGAAGGACTCGGTTCCGGCACGGAGGTGGAAGATAATTCCGTCGGGCAGATGAACCGGCTGGTGCTTTCGAATGAGGCATTTGCCGCGGAATTCCGGCTGGCGATCCGGCATGAGCCGCGGGAGTCGCTTCTGCAGATTGCGTCTTATATGAAAAAACACCGGAATACATTTATCTCCCTGGATGGAGCACAGGGCAGTTTGCGGAACCGTTTCTTTGACCGGGTGGTTTCGCTGTTCTGGGCTGTGCTGCCTTTTGCGGAGAACATGATATGCTTCATTCCGTTTTTTATGCTGAATAATCGGGCGACCGACAGTAAGTATTTTGCAAAGTTGGATTTTTATTTGCTCTATGTACTTCTTTTCGCGATTGTTTATGGGCAGCAGCAGGCTACGTTTTCCGCGCTTTTGGCCGTCCTGGGATACGTGTTCCGCCAGAGTTATCACCGCAGCAGCTTTGAAGTGATGATGGACTATAATACTTATGTCTGGATGGCGCAGCTTTTTATCGTCGGACTTATTGTGGGGTATATGAAAGACCGGCTGAATGTGATGCAGCAGGAAAACCGGCAGGAGCTGCAATACATGGAGAATCAGCTGGATGACATCCAGGATATCAATACCAGCAACGCCCGGATGAAAAATATGCTGGTGGATCAGATCATCAATCAGAGCGACAGCCTGGGGAAAATCTATGAGGTTACTTCCCGGCTGAACAAATACGAACCGGAAGAAGTGCTGTTTTACGCCGCGGACATCGTAGCGAAGCTGATGGGCAGTAAGGATGTGGCGATTTATACGATTGCGAACCGGGAATACGCGCGTCTATACTCGTCGACTTCGCAGCAGGCGCGCAAGCTGGGAAAATCCATTCAGTACCTTACGATGGAAGAGATGAGCACGGCTCTTACAGAACGGCGCGTTTACATCAATAAAAAACTGGATGAACGCTATCCGCTGATGGCCTGTGCCATCTATTCCGAGGATGAGATGCAGCTGATCCTGATGGTGTGGGGGATTCCGTGGGAGCACATGACGCTTGCACAGGCAGATACCCTGACTGTGATCAGCGACCTGATTCAGAATGCCGTGCTGCGCGCGAACCGCTATCTGGCGGCGCTGGAAGACCGGCGCTATATCAGCGGCACACCGATCATGGAAGAGGAGGCCTTTACAAAGCTGGTGCGTGCGTATCTCTCCGCACAGACGAACGGGCTCACAGAATGTGCGCTGGTGGCGATCGATACCAAAGCGTTTTCCATAGAGGAGGCGGCCGAGCGGCTGCGGGGCGCATTCCGTCAGACGGATTACCTCGGAGTGATGTCAGAGAACCTTTACCTGCTTTTGTCGAATTCGGATGAAGAAGCGGCCGGATTTGTCCTCGAACGCGTGCGGAAGCTGGAGATGGACGCGCATGTGCAGAGGGGCATTGACCTGTAATGGATAAGCATTGCCCGGTCATCCGGCAGGTATAGAAAGGATATTTTCTTGTGAAACGAGAGATGGTGCAGAACACGATACAGAATATAGCACGAAATACGGTGTCACTGCTACAGCGGTTTCCGCGCTGGTTTATAGTTCTGCTGGCGGTGAATGCGGCGGTAGCGCTGCTGTACCTGCTTTTTGGTATCTGCCTGCGTCGGAAAAAAGAGGGCGCGGCGCAGTATGTGCTTAATACGTTTGTCATGCTGCTCTGCCCGGTCGTGGGAGTGCTCTTCTTTTTTTTCGGGACCTGTTTTCACCACCTGCTGCTGCGCCGGGAGGTAGACCTGGCAGATGTGATATTCAGTAAGCAGCGGGTGCGCTCTCTTTTGCAGGCGGATGTGGAGAAGGAGAGCAATCTGGTGCCGATGGAGGAAGCGCTGGCGGTCAGCGACCGGGCCAGCCTGCGCGGTCTGATGCTCAATGTCATCCGCGGGGATATCCAGAATTCTCTGGCTTCCATCGCGCTTGCGCTGAACAGCGAGGACTCAGAGACTTCCCATTATGCCGCGTCTGTGCTCCGCGATCAGCTGAATGATTTCCGTGCCTATGTAGGGAAGCTTTATACACAGATTCAGGAGGCAAAGCAAAGCGGGGAAGATGCTTCGGAGGAGGCTGCTCTGCTGATTACCTATATGGATCAGGTGCTCGCGCAGCATGTCTTTACCGGCCTGGAACAGGAAACCTTCGTCCGGGAGATGGACGAGGTCTGTGAAATTCTTTTTGAGGAAAACCCGGCGAAGATGGAAAGCAGTGTTTTTGAATCCATCGTGCTGCGGCTGATGGAGATTGAAGAGTATGAGCGGGCGGATACCTGGTGTACACGGGTCGTGGAGTGTTATCCGGATCAGCTGGTTTCTTATACCTGCAGACTGAAGCTGTATTTTACCGCGGGGTGGAGAGACCGTTTCTTTGAAGCGATGGAGCAGGTGAAGCATTCGGATGTGGTGATCGACAATGAGACGCTGGAACTGATTCGGATGTTTAATGAGAAACCGGTGGGATAAATACATTGCCGTATAGAATGAGATAGCAGAACTGTCCGGAAAAGAGTTCCGATGATCAGAAGGAAAGAAAGGGGATGCGCAGATGTCGATGGATGTACTGACAATTTTACAGTTTGTGTCGGTGCTTTTCTGGTACCTGATCCTGACTACGGGCATTCCTGCGCTGATTTTTCACCGGAAAGCAGCCGGATTCGGGCTGTCTGTACGGTTTTTCTTTTATTTTCTGATCGGAAATTTTTCCCTGATGAATCTGGTCTTTGCCCTGCAGCTGCTCCATATCTCCAATCGGGTGACGCTGGTGCTGGGGACTTGCCTGATCTATGGCATTGCGGACTGGAAGCTGAACCACAGGCCCTGGCACGAAAGTCTGAATGCCATGTGGCGCAATGTGGAGCTGGTGCTTTCAAAACGAATGGGGATGAAGACCTTTTTCCTGCATATTCTGCGTTTCCTTGGAGAGAAAATCCGCTGTGGGGCGCGTTTCCTGCGCACGATGGTACGGGGCAGAAGTGTGGAATGGATTTTTTTCCTTGCGGTGACGGCCCTGGTGCTTGGGCAGTACGGCAGGAACCTGCTTGAACATTATGCCTACTGTGCTTCGGATATTATCGTTCACAACTACTGGATCAACGGGATGAGCCAGGGAGAGATTTTTATAGCGGGCGTCTATCCGTTCGGGTTTCACTGCATCATCTACTACCTCCATGCGGTGACCGGCATTGATACTTATGTTTTGCTGCGGGTATTTTGCCTGGTGCAAACGCTGCTGATTCATTACTCGCTGCTTACATTTTTGAAAGTATGCTGTAAAAATCGCTATATCCCTTATGTTGGCGTAGCGGTTTATGCGGGACTGGATGTTTATTCTTACGCGACGTACTGGCGTTTCTGTTCCTCTTTGCCGCAGGAGTTCGGCATGATCTTTATTCTGCCATCCATATTTTTCCTGTTTTTGTTTTTTCAGACGAAGAAAGAAGAGCTTGACCGTGCAGCCCTGCTGCCACAGGATCCGGAAGCGGCCGTGAAAAAGCATGCGGAGAAATTACCTGTAAAGCATACCGGGACGAACGATTCTTTTATCTGTCTGGCCGCATTTGCAATTTCCTTTTCTATGACGATCTCCGCACATTTTTATAACACGATAATTGCGGGGATATTCTGTGCCTGCATTGCGGTCGGATATGGTTTTCGTTTGTTCCGGAAGCAGTATTTTGGGCGTGTCATGATTGCCGGTATTCTGAGCGTGGCGCTGGCCATCCTTCCGATGGGGATTGCTGTGGCGATGGGCACTCCGCTGCAGGGTTCCCTGCGGTGGGGCATGAATGTCATCAGCGGCTCTTCCGGGTCTTCGGATACAGAGGAGGAAACTGAAACGGAAACTGAGACAGAAGAGGAAGCCGGAAATGAAACGATGACAGAGAACGCGGATGAGACAGAGAGCGGGACAGAAGCGGGAAGCGGCACGGTGGTTGGTAATAGTAAAACAAAATCGGATACGCTGGGGGAAGAAGATCTGGCGGAAGAGTCAGATGACGCGGACGAAGAAGACCTGGAAGAGGAATCAGAAGACACGGAAGAAGAAAGCGATATTGGAGACGCGCGGCTTATTTCTATGGCCGATCTGTGGCAGGGCGGAATCCGTACGAAGTCTTCCGGGGTAGGAAACCAGGTCAGGGCGGCCTTGATTAAAATTTATTTCCGCATCAACGGCGTATTTACCTCCATACGCACGCAGATCAGATATAATGTTCTGGATACAAGTGTGGTTGACCTGTCAACATTTTTGGTTCGGATGATTGTTTTGATCCCTTTGACGGGCGTGCTGTTTTTGACCCGGAGCAAGTCCAGGGAATACGGAGCAAGACTGTTGTCCACCGGACTCTGCCTTACCTGTCTGGGAGCACTGCTTGCAGCGGGGGCTCTGGGGCTGCCGTCCCTGATGGATTCGTCTCGCTGTACGATCTTTTTTGCCTATATGTCGGTAGTAGCTGTTGTGTTTTTCTTTGATGCGGTGTGGAGTGTGCTGACTGGTTGGCTGAAAAACGGGAGAGTCAGAAATACGGCGACCATTCTGGTGATTGTGCTGGCAGTTTCGGCCGTGATTCAAAAGGGACTGGTGAGAAAAGTAGAGATTGCGGAAGCTTATGGCACAAATGAGGCAGTGACCTGCCTGACGAATATTATCCGTGACAATGAAGATTTTACCTGGACGATCTGCTCTGCCAATGATGAGCTTCGAATGGGGGAAGATCATGGATATCACTATGAAATCAGTGAATTTCTGTACGCAATGGAATCCACCGGAGAAGACGGAGAAATCATTATTCCAACGCAGTATGTCTACTTCTTTATTGAGAAGACGCCCATTGATTATTATTATTCAGATTATTTGTACAGTGGGCGATCGATTTCGGAAGAGGGGGCTGAACGGCTGCTGCCCTATGGTTCCACCTCGTCCATATATCATTTGGAAAGCCGCTGGATTATGATGTCGCGGATGTATTACTGGGCGCAGGCATTTGCCGAACTGTATCCGAATGAATTTAAGGTCTATTATGAGACGGATGACTTCGTGTGCTATTATATTGAACAGAATACCTATTATCTGTACAATTTTGCTATCGATTATGGCTATAACAATGTATCGTGACAAGATGTAAAAGAAATGTTGGGGATGTATGCGCGACAACGCTGTGTGCTGCTCCTGCGTTTTGCATGGCAGAGAGACCCCTGGGGCGGATGAGAAGACGGTGCAGAGCGCCGGAAAGGAGGAAACATGATATCAAGACGAAATTATTTTACAATCGTAATCATGATGGCGGTTATCTGTTTCCTTTTTCTGCTCTGTGGGGTGGCGAGAGATCAGTGGAATGACTATGATACCAACAGCCATGTCTCGGAAGGGGAACTCCTGACACAGGCGGATGCCTGGACCGCGGGGAAGGGTACCGGAGAAGATTCGGAGGCGGCGGACAGCCAGAACGTCGGAGAAGACTTTGAAGCGACAGATAGTCAGAGCACAGAAAGTGGTTCCACGGCAGCTGCGGCATCGGATCTGGCGGTTTATATCGGGAGTCTGCGTGAGGACGCGCTGGGGGATACGGTGCGGGAATGGTGTACTTATACGAAACGGGAGGTTCTCTCCTATCAGAGCCTTTCGTCCTGGTATGCGCGCATGGAGGAGACGCCGGAGATTTTGCTGATCAATTCGGATTACCTGGATTACGATACGGACGTGGAGCTGCTGATGGAGATTGCGGAAACTGGGATTTCTATGATTTTCTGCAACCTGCCGGATGTGAGTGTGATTCAGGAATCGGAGAACCTGCAGGAACTGCTTGGGATTCATACCATACGTGCGGAATCCTGTACGCTGGATGGAATTCAGCTCTTTGAGGGTTTTCTGATTGGCGGAAAAGCGGAATACATCGTGGAAGATGAGAAGGATGAGGAACGGCAGGATCTGGAATTGACGACGCCCTGGTACCAGACCGGATCGAGGACGAAAGTCTATATGGCCGGGATGATGGAGGAAGCGGATTCCGAAACGGATCCTTATCCGGCCCTGATCTGGCGGTCGTCCTATGGGAATGCCTATGTCTTTGCGGTATGCGGGGATTATCTGGAAGGGTTGGGCGGACTTGGCTTTCTGACTGCGCTGGTTTCCGAGATGTATGATTATGATATTTATCCGATTGTCAATGCGCAGAATCTGGTCATTGTGAACGGGCCGGTGCTGGCATCTGAAAACAGTACCGAGATGCAGACGATCTACAGCCGGGATTCCGACAAGCTTTTCCGGGATGTGATTTTTCCGGGGCTGGCGGCGATTTCAGAGGATTCCGGGTTTGTGATGACCTGTCTGCTGGCTGTCCGGACGGATTCCTCCGGTATAGACGAACCAAAGACGGATGACCTGGTTTATTATCTGAAATATCTGAAAGAACAGAGTGCGGAAGTGGGGCTGTCTCTCTGGCGGACGGACGGGGCGTCTCTTGCGGAGGCGTCTTCGCAGGACGCGGCTTTCTGGGAATCATCGGGAAGCGCTTATCAGTACAGTGCCCTGTACGTCTCGGAAGGGCAGCTGACCGAGGCGGCCGCCCTGACCGGGGAGGCGGCTGACGGGACGTATCTGGAAACTGTCACGACGGTGGTTACCGCGGATACAGGAGACTGCTATCTGCTCGATTATATCAATGAGACGACGACGGTACAGGGAATTACCAGCGACGCTTACAGCCATACTTTTTCAGAGGATTTGACGCTCCGTGCCCTGGAGACCGCACTTGGGTATTCTACCATTTCCCTGGATCTGACGAGAGTGCTCTGGCCGGAGGATGAATCCGACCACTGGGAAAACCTGTATGAAGATTTTTCCAGCAACATCGGCACTTACTGGAAAGCGTTTTCTGATTTTGAACGGACGACGCTTTCTGAGAGCGATGAGCGGGTGCGGGCATTTCTGGCCCTGGACTATACGGATACGCGCGAGGGGGATACGATTTCTCTCACGACGACAGGACTTACGGATACAGCATGGTTCCTTCTGCGCACAGACGGGGAGGAAATCGCTTCCATCGAGGGCGGCAGTTGGGAGGAAATCGAGACGGACTTATATTTGATTGAAGTAAATGAGCAAAATGTCAAAATAATACTGGAAAAATCGACAGATTTGTATTACTATTGACCAGAAGACTATGCCAGAGGAGGTGCCGGTTACGAAAATATGCATTGTGGCGGAAGGCTGTTATCCTTATGTGGTCGGCGGCGTTTCCGGGTGGGTACATAGTCTGATTCAGTCTCTGCCGAATCACGAGTTTATTGTGCTGGCGGTGGTGGCGAACCGCTCAGTGGGAGCAGATTTTGCTTATACGCTGCCGGAGAATGTCACGGAGGTACACGCAGTCTACCTGGAAGATCAGGACTGGAGCATCCGCCGGGGAAGACGCCATACCAGGAGACTGAAAAAGAAAGAATACCAGGCGCTCCGCAGCATGATATTGAATCAGGAGACGGACTGGAATACGCTGTTTGATCTGCTGCAGCGCAAAGAGCTTTCGATTGATGACCTTCTGATGGGGGAAGATTTTTTGCAGGCAGTATCAGAGTGCTACCGGCTGAAGTATTCGCAGATTGTCTTTTCTGATTTTCTGTGGACGATGCGCTCCATTTACCTGCCGCTGTTCCTCACGATGCAGTCCGAGATTCCGCAGGCGGATCTGTACCATTGTGTCGCGACCGGTTATTCAGGCGTTCTCGGAAGTATGGCGAAGTATTTCTACGGCTGCCGCCTAATGATTTCCGAACATGGGATTTACACCAGGGAACGCGAGGAAGAGCTGATCAAGGCAAAGTGGGTGACCGGGATTTATAAAAATATCTGGATTGACCAATTCCATAAGCTTTCGGATCTGGCTTATCAGAGGGCGGATCTGGTCACGAGCCTGTTCGAGCACGCGCGGGAGCTTCAGATGGAACTGGGCTGTCCGCCGGAAAAGACCATGGTGACGCCGAATGGGATCAATACGCAGCGCCTGATGAATCTTCCGGGCAAGCCGGAGGAAGAAAAAGACATCGTTAACATCGGCGCGGTGCTGCGTGTGACGCCGATCAAGGATGTCAAGACAATGATTCAGGCCTTTGCCTTTGCGAAAAAGATGGAGCCTGGCATGAAGCTGTGGATTATGGGACCGAGCGACGAGGACAAGGTTTACGCGCAGGAATGTTTTGACCTGGTAAAGGCGCTGGGCGTATCCGATGTGATCTTTACGGGCAGGATTGATGTGAAAGACTATCTTGGCAGGATGGATGTGACGATCCTGACAAGCATCAGCGAGGGACAGCCGCTGACGATTCTGGAGAGCTATGCCGCCCACCGTCCGGTCATCGCGACCGATGTGGGAAATTGTTACGGCCTGATTTACGGTGAGAATGATGACTTTGGCCAGGCGGGGATTCTGACTCACATTATGAATGTAGAGGAGATCGCGCGGGCGATGGTAGAGATGGCAAGAAATCCCGGCCGCCGCCGCGAGATGGGAGAGGCCGGATACCGCCGCGTGATGGCGAAGTACCGCATTGAAGATATGAAAAAAACCTATGAGACGATTTACCATGATTTTTCGGACAGCATGAAGCTGACATGGCCGATGGAGAAATTTCATCTATAAGGAGTTCCTGTATAATAATCGCCTTCGCGCTGGCAGGCACGCGGGTGACAAAGGACAAAAGGGTGAGAAGGGAAGAAGAGCAGAATGGCTGGGATTGGGGTTACGCTCAATAAGATATTTGAAAAAAACACAATCTTTACCAGCCTGGTCGGCTTCTTTTACAGTGCAGCGATCACAGCCGCGCCGATGTTCCTGGTGATCGGCGACATTCTGCTGATGGGGCAGGCGCTGGGTTTTTCGAAAGCTGGATATACAGATCGGGAGCTGTTCTCCTGTACGATTCTGTATATTTTTATCTTTGCGCTGCTGGTGGCGTCTCCATTTAACACGGTACTGTCACGCTATATGTCGGACGTGATCTATGAGGAGCATTATGATGATATCCTGCCCTGCTTTTACGTGGGTCTGGTGCTGACGCTGACTCTGGGCTGTGCGCTGGCGATTCCCTTTTGCCTGCATGAATATTTCATTGGGGGTGTGGATCTGCTGTATGTGCTTGTCGGCTACTGCGGGTTCGTTTCCCTGCTGCTGGTATTTTATGCAATGCTTTACTTAAGTATCTGCAAGGATTACGGCAAAATATCGCGGTTCTTTCTGACCGGAATGGCAACGTCCTTTGTCCTGGCCTGGATTCTGGTAAAACAGCGTTCCTGGGAGGTCACCTGGGCGATGCTGGTTGCGCTGACAGCCGGGTTTTTCCTGATTGCCTGCCTGGAGCTTGCCGCAGTGAAACAGTATTTCAAGACGAACAGCCGCCGGTATCGGCGTGTGCTCGGATATTTTCGAACATACTGGAAGCTGATGATGACGAATTTTCTCTATACATTGGGCTTGTATATTCATAACTTTGTCTTCTGGTCTACGGATCTGCGGATTACCGTGGCGAATAGCTTCATCTGCGCAGAGCCATACGATATGGCGAGCTGTCTGGCGATGTTTACCAATCTGTCGGCTACCGTCATTTTCATCGCGCGGGTAGAGATGCATTTTCATGAGCGCTACCGCGCTTATTCCGAGGCCGTGATCGGAGGGCGGGGGATGGATATCGAGAACGCGAAGCGCAGAATGTTCCGGCAGATTTCCACAGAACTGATGAATCTGGTGCGGATTCAGTTCATTATTTCAGTCGCGATTTTTCTGGTTTGCATGATTTTTCTGCCGCAGCTGGGGTTTTCCGGTATGGTGCTGCGGATTTATCCGTGCCTGGCGGCAGGGTATTTTATTTTGTTTATCATGTACTCCGCGATTATTTTTCTTTACTATTTTAACGATATGACGGGGGCGCTTTTGACGGCGGCAGGGTTTTGCCTTATCACGTTTGCAGGCAGCCTGGCAGCGACGAACCTGGCGGAAGTCTGGTACGGCGTCGGCGTGATCGTGGGCGCGTTCACGGGCTGGACAATCGCCTACGGGCGGCTGCGCTGGGTGGAACGTCATCTGGACGCGCATGTGTTTTGCCGAGGGTCGATCCTGAAAAAAGGAAAAGGAAGGCGGCCTTCCGGAAAGGTATATGATGCTCGTATGTGACAAGGAGGGGATAGAAAGGTGAATATGGTCATCGGTATGAAACTTGCAATGGCGGCAGCCGGACTCCTGTTTCTGTTCCTGTCTTTCTGGGAATATGTAAAAAAGAAGCTGACAGAGGCAGCCGGTCTGGTCTGGGGGCTGTTTGCGATTCTGCTGGTCATCTGGGCCATCTGGCCGGGAGCGCTTTCCTGGTGCGCCGATATGACACCGGCCGGTCTGATCTTTCTCTTTGTGACGGCACTGTTCCTGACGGCTGTCCTGTTCTGGCAGAGTATGGCAGTTTCGAAGCTGATCCGCAAAAATCAGGAATTGGCCATGCAGGTTTCCCTTCTGAATCAGGAAAATGAGCAGATATTGACGGAACTGAAGATGATACCGGCCAAAGGCGGAAAAGAGAAAAAGGATGGGACGAAAGAGAAAAAAGAAGCGAAAAAAACGAATCCTGTTTGTCATTAATACGATGGGAAACGCGGGAGCGGAACACGCCCTGCTGGCGCTGCTGCATTGCCTTGACCGGGAAAAGTACGAGCTTTCCCTGTATGTACTTCTGGGTCAGGGACAGCTGATGGGACATGTGCCGGAGGGCGTCCGGCTATTGAACCGTGACTATACAGAACTGCCGGTACTTTCCGGGGAAGGCCGGAAGCAGCTGCGGCGGACGGTATTGCGCGACGCGCTTACCGGCGGGGCTGTTTTCAGACGGCTGCCGTATCTGGCGCGCAATTTTGCGGATATGTGCCGGAAGCATAAAATTCTGCCGGAAAAGCTGCTCTGGAGGCTGGTCGCGGACGGTTCCGCCAGGACGCGAAAGCGCTATGACCTGGCTGTGGCGTTTCTGGAAGGGGGCGCTGCCTACTATGTCGCGGACTACGTAAATGCCGCGAAGAAGGCTGCGTTTATCCATATAGATTACGGGATGGCTGGTTATACCAGGGAGTTGGATCTGGACTGCTATCTCTCGTTTGACCGGGTGTTTGCCGTCTCGGATGAGGTCAGGGAAGCGTTTCTGAAAGCATATCCGGAATGTGAGAGCCGGACGGCGGTATTCCACAATATCCTGGATGTCAGCGAAATTCACCGGCTGGCTCGTGAACCGGGGGGATTTACAGATATCTTTGAAGGCCTGCGGATTCTGACAGTGGGGCGGCTGACTGAGCAGAAAGCGTACGATCTTGCGGTTGAAGCACTTTATCTTTTAAAACAGCGCGGGCGGAAGGTTCGCTGGTATGTCCTGGGCGAAGGCGACCGGAGAAAAGCGTTGGAACATCAGATTGCCGCGCTGGGACTGGAGAAGGATTTTCTTCTTCTGGGACAGAAGGAGAATCCGTATCCCTATTACGCGCAGACGGATCTGTATGTACATGCCACACGGTTTGAGGGAAAGAGCATCGCGATTGAGGAGGCGCAGACGCTGGGCTGCGCGATTCTCGCTTCGGACTGCAGCGGCAATCGTGAGCAGATCACGGAAGGTGTGGATGGCAGGCTGTGTGCTCTGACGGCGGAGAATATCGCCGAGGGAATTGTGTGGATGCTGGATCATCCAAAAGAACGGCAGCGGTATAAGGAAGCCGCGGCTCGAAAGAAGAACTTCGATCTGGGGGAAATCAGGCAGCTGCTGTCGCTGCTGGATGAAGGAATCGGTACGGGAGAATGAAAGATGGAGGAAGAGAAACAGAAAGAACTGCTGATTATCATACCGGCATATAACGAAGAAGAAAATATACCGGCGGTGCTGGAGGCGCTGGAACAGCCGGAAATCCGCGCGATTGCGGATATCCTGGTTATGAATGACGCATCTTCGGACAATACGAACTGGATTGTGAAGGCGCGGGGGCACAAGCTGGTGACGCATGTTTTTAATCTGGGCTACGGGAGCGGGCTTCAGCTCGGCTATAAGTACGCGATCCGGCGGAATTACCGCTATGTGATCCAGATGGACGCGGACGGGCAGCATGACGTCTGCAATATTCCCCGGATTTATCAGGCGCTGAAGACACCGGATGAAGAGGGCCGGTATCCGGACATTATCCTGGCGTCCCGCTTTATGGAGGGCAGCGGTCAGTACCCGATTTCCAGAGTGAGAAATCTGGCGTTCCGGTTTTACCGGAAACTGGTGTATCTCGGAACCGGGCAAAGAATCAGCGACCCTACAACCGGTCTGCAGGGTCTCGGCCGCGCCGCGTTTCTCTATTATTCGAAATACAACCATTTTGACGATCGCTATCCGGACGCCAACATGGTAATGCAGATGCTTCTTCTCGGATTTCAGGTGCGGGAGATTCCGGCCGTGATGCATAGCCGGATGTCAGGGAAGAGTATGCATTCCGGATTGAAGCCGGTGTTTTATATGTTTCGGATGGTGTTTTCGATTCTGGCGGTGCTGGTCCGGATAAAGGTCTTGAAAATGGATACGAATGTCCGGCAGATGAATCGTACGGATGGTGCAAACTGCGGACAGTAGCGGAATCTTCAAAATGGGCAGGCATTGGTGCCGATCCTGTAGCGGAAAATTCGATTTGCGGGAACAGTAACAGGGAGTGTGGGAGAGAGATGTTTCGTCGTGAAAAGAGTCGTTTTTGGCCCGCCACGCTGGCGGAGACAGCTGCCGAACTGCCTAATCCGGGGCGCGGCTGGTATCAGGTGTACAGTTTTGATGTGCGCGAAACGATCCATGAGGAAGAACTGAAGTGGTGTCTGGATACGCGGGAACACCTGGCGCAGGTTATTCTGGATATTGGCTGCTGCCGCATGGACGACCTGACGGAGCGGGAGCTGAGCAATATCCGGCGAATTTTTGATTTTTTTTCTTCGCATGCAAAGCAGATGATTGTCCGCACGGTGTACGACCGGGAAGGAAAAGGAATGGAACGGGAGCCGGACGAGATTTCCCAGATCCTGCGCCATATCCGCCAGCTGGGGCCGCTGTTTGCGAAATACGCCCCATACATTCTTACTTTGCAGGGACTTCTGGTGGGCAGCTGGGGGGAGATGCATTCGTCCCGCTACCTGTCCGATGAGAATATCTGCCTGCTCGCGAAAACACTCTGGGAGGCAACGGGCGGTACCTGCTTCCTGTCCGTAAGAAAACCGGTGCAGAAGCGGATTCTTCAGGCAGCGCCGGAGTGTTCTGCTTTGGCGGTGGGTCTGTATGACGACGGTCTGTTTGCTTCGGAATCCCACCTGGGGACATTTGCCGAAGGGCGGTACGGGGAGATCAATTCCAGAAACGCCCAGGGTACTTTGATTGAAAACCGGCCGTGGAGTGCGTCTCTGGAACTATCCTATCTGAACGAGGCGTGTGTGCGGGTGCCGAACGGTGGGGAGGCGCCGGACGGGACATCGAAAAACAGGTATGATTTTACGGTGGATGAGGTTTTAAATACGATGCGCCGGATGCACCTGACGTATCTGAATCGGGTGTATTCCGAGACGGTGATTGCAAGATGGAAACAGCTGTGCTACCGGGGAAAAGATACCGTGTACCAGGGATGCAGCCTTTATGACTATATTGGTCTGCATCTGGGGTATCGGTTTGTCATAGAGGAAGTGTCCGGATGGTTCCGTGAGGAGCGTATGTCATTCGCCCGGAACCGGGCGCTCCGGTTTGGAAAAGCGCGAAAAGAAAGGGAAATCAGTGGCGGCAGTCTCACACTGCACCTGGAAATTCGCGGGCAAAACGTCGGGTTTGGCAATTTGTTTCGGGCTGCGCGCCTGTCTTTGATCGCGCGCGGCGCGGACGGCAGCGAAGTACGGCAGCCGTTGGATACAAATCCGGGAGCCTGGGACGCGGGACAGACATTTTGTATTACCGCAGAATGCCCAGGCGTGGCGGCTGACGGCAAAGACGGAATCCCATGGCGGGAAGAACTTTTTCTGCGGCTGCGGCAGGAAGACGGGGAGACCATCTGGTTCGCGAATCAGAATGCCAAAAATCTGCTGCCCATCGGTACTGTGTTCGGATGGCGGCCGGCTGTATGAATGGTGGGTTGTGACGATTCAGAACAGGTCCTCGTACTTGCTGCGAAGACTGTATGAAAACATATGGTATGCAGGTTATTCATTTCCAATCGTGAGCATTCCGAGCGGATAGCCGTATGCGGTCGCTTCCGGGCTGCTCGCCAGGGCAATTTCCGTACCGGTGACCGCGTCCGTCAGGGTCAGATAGACAGTATACGTGCCGTCGACAAGCTCGCCAACGGGGATGATGGCCGTACCGATTGTGCTTTCCCCGGTACTCAGCGCGCGGAGATCAATGGTAGCGGTGTATGTAAGCGTATCTGTTTCGCGGCTGTCAGACGGCTCCTCATCTGTGGAAGGGAGCGCATCGCCGGAGGATGTTTCAGAGGAAGCTTCTGTCTCATCGGATTCAGCGGCAGCGTCATCCGAATCAGCTGACGCAGACATACGGAGCGTGACGGTGGCGTCGAACGCGCGTGTGCTGGAAGCAAACCCAGTGTTTTGGATGGTAAAGCAAAGCGTCGCCTCCCCAGCGGTCTGACGGCCTGTTTCCATACCGGAAGCGGTCAGGATATAGCGGTAGCCGAGGTGGGTGCTGATGTAATCGTAGCCGCTGCAGCCATAGAAAACATCGTCGCCGGTATAGGTGATTTCCTTCCAGGTATCCAGCACAGATTCGTCATAGCCCGCGTTCAGGTAGGAAATGTGCATCTGCGAGAGTGCATCAATGGCTGCTTCCAGGTCTCCCTGTGTGTAGTCATAGACGACCTCGCCGCCGTTTGGTACGTAGCGGCAGAGTTCTTCCTGAAAGGTAAGCTCTTCCTCGCGCGTTCCCTTGTCAGAGAGGTCGCTGGAACCGGCTCGCGAAGTGCTGCCGTAGGTACTTAAGTCTGTCTCAGAGCCGAGGATGCCGTCGTTGTAAAGCCCCAGGCGGGAGAGCAGGGAGCCGTCAAAGGCGAGAAACGTCTTGGGCAGAGAAAAAAGTCCGGTCACGGTACGCCACTGTGCGGGTGTCCGCACCGCGAGGTAGATGGACGGGTCGGTCAGATCAGCAAGGGTCGTGAGCAGCGTAGTCATATCGGAGGCACTCAGATAGGCGGAGTTGTTCATTTCTCCATAATTGCCGACAAAGATACCCTGCAGGATATGAATCGAGTCCGCGTAGCGGTTGACGATGGCCGTGACCTGCTCCATGTGTTCAAGCACCTGTTCCAGAGAGGAAGGTTCCGACTCCAGCCCGTTTCCGTCCCAGTCATAGAGGAAGCGGAGAATGATCTGTTTGCCGCTGGCGCTCCAGGCAGTCAGGATGGAATCAATCTGTGAGAGCGCGCTTTCCGAGATGGCGCATTCCGCGTAGTTTTGCAGGTTGATTTCGAGCAGGACGAGGGTCAGTCCTTCATCGGATGCAATCTGCTTTTGGATGGCAGCGCCCAGAGAGGAATTCCCGTCATTCAGTTCATAGGCGTGGATCTGATAAAAGCCCCGGTAAGGATTTTCCAGGGAAAGCGTGGTTTCCTCAAATGGTTCGGATGTATAGGAAAACGAAGAGCCGGAGGATGCGTAAGACGGCTGCCCGGCGAAGAGCAGGCAGAACAGAAGCAGCAGACCCAAGGAAAAGATCTGTGGTAAAAATACAGAATGGGCGCGCCCGGACAGTTTATACATAAAAGCCTCCTGAAAAAGCGGACGGACACAGCAGGAAAAGCATTAATCAGTGTCCATATACCAGCTGCGGATGAATACAAGGTATATGGAATATCATAGCATAAATCCGATACCAGGAAAAGACATTTTATTCCTGCGGATTTTATAAAGCGTGAAGTTTATGAAGAAATGCGAGCAAGTACGCATATGAGAAAAGGTTCATGGAAGAGAGAAAAAAGCAAAAAGGGGAAATAATCCCCCAAAAAGAACGATATCAGCTGCGCCATGCCGCGGGCATTTACTGGCTGCTTGATATGGAACAGTCCGGTATGCCCTATGTGAAACCAGTGCCGATGAATGAAATGGGC
Organism: Lachnospiraceae bacterium; assembly: GCA_021205305.1. Taxonomy (GTDB): domain Bacteria; phylum Bacillota; class Clostridia; order Lachnospirales; family Lachnospiraceae; genus Choladousia. The sequence continues at coordinate 12,892 of JAJPXU010000039.1, read as the reverse complement.
GCCGCGATCTGGAAAATGCTGCGGCAGGGAATGGATCTGGATGAAATCGCGGAAAAGCTCAGTGAGACATATGAAATTCCGGCGAAACAGGCCAGAGAGGATGCAGGCGCGTTTTTGGCGGAATTGCGGAAGCAGGGGGTTGTGATTTGATAAATGGCGGCGAAACGGGCTGCGTTGAGGCTTTTATGGATCGCGATATGCGCATTAGGTGGTGCAAAATGTATAAGTTATTTTGCAATAGCTCCTAACACCGGAATGTAGTATATAGCAGTATTATATAAGGAAAGCAGAAGTTGCAGGAGGCTTTGACAGCATGGGTGCGATTGATTTTGTAGTTACCTGGGTAGATGGAGACGACCCGGCATGGCAGCGGGAAAAAGCGCGTTATGCGCCGTCCAGAGACGCGGACGCCCGGCCGGAGCGTTACCGGGACTGGGAGCTTTTGCCATACTGGTTTCGCGGTGTGGAAAAATTTGCACCCTGGGCAGGCCATATTTATTTTGTAACCTGGGGACATCTGCCCGGATGGCTTAACACGGAACATCCGAAGCTTAAGGTGGTCAATCACCGGGACTATATTCCGGAGAAATATCTGCCGACGTTTAACAGCCGCGTCATTGAGATGCATCTGCACCGGATTGATGCTTTGAGTGAGAATTTTGTTTATTTTAATGATGATATGTTTCTGACCGCACCGACCGCGCCGAAGGACTATTTTATAGACGGAAAGCCCTGCGATCTGCTGGCATTCCAGCCGGTGGTGGCCAATCCTGCCAATCCGAATATGTCGCACGAGTTTCTGAATATTTCGCTGATGCTGTCTAAATATTTTGATAAGCGGCAGAATGTGCGTCGGCATCCCGGAAATTATTTTCACCCCGGGTATCCGCCGCTGTACTTTTTCTACAATCTGCTGGAGTTGACGTTTCCGCTTTATACAGGCTTTTATACGCCTCATGGACCGTTCCCTTTCTGCAAATCTACGTTTGAAATAATCTGGCAGAAGGAGGGGGATTACCTGAGCGAATTTTCCACACACCGTTTTCGCTCAAATGAGGATATTGGCCCTTATCTGGTCAGGGAGTGGCAGAAACTGAGCGGGGAATTTCATCCGAAAAATGTGCTGCGGGATCTTCGGTATTTTAATGTGAGCGATGACAATCAGAAACTCTGCCGCACGATTGAAAAGCAAAAAGCGAAATGCGTCTGTATCAATGACGCGAATCACGCAATTGATTTTGAGGCTGCGAAAGCGGAAATCCGGCAATCGTTTGAGAAGATTTTACCGGAAAAATCCGCGTTCGAGCGGTAGCAGATGGTAAGAGCCTGCTGTTGTGCAGGAGACGGATGAATTCTGCCTGCTGCAATTTCAGGAGAGAACCATGAGCAGGTAATGACGGAAGGAAAGATACAGACAGGGCCTTGCCGCGGAGATATGCGCAGAGACGGAAGAAACACGGATGACAGGTTGTCGGCAGGAAGAGACCAGGATGACAGGAGCAGAGGAATGGCAGATCAAACACGCACCAGAACAGAATATTCGGTAAAGAATACAACGGTCGCCGTCGCTTCCCGGATGATAGCCATTCTGATGGGCTTTGTGACGCGGGTGGTATTTACCCATGTTCTGAGTGAAAATTACGTCGGTATCAATGGCCTGTTTACGGACATTTTGAATGTGCTCGCACTCTCGGAGCTGGGGGTTGGTACGGCGATCACTTATGCCCTTTATAAGCCGGTCGCGGAGAAAGATACGGAAAAGCAGAAATCCATCATGCGCCTGTACTGCTGGTTTTATCGGATCGTGGCGCTGATTGTGCTGGTTGGCGGACTTCTGGTCGTCCCATTTATGGATGTGATCATGAAAGACAGGCCGCAGGTGGAGCATTTGACGCTGATCTACCTGCTGTATCTGGCGAATTCGGTGCTTTCCTATCTTTTGATTTATAAAAAAACGCTGATTGAGGCGCACCAGCTGACATATATCGGTACTATGTACCATACGATTTTCCTTGTCATTCAGGATGTGGCACAGATTCTGATTTTGCTGACAACCGGAAATTTTCTTTTGTTCTGTATCATCGCCGTGGTCTGCACGGTGAGCGGCAACGTGAGTATCTCCCGAAAGGCAGATCGTATGTATCCGTTTCTGAGAGACCGGGAAGTCGCGCCTCTGGATCAGCAGGAAAAAAACGGGATTATAAAGAATGTCAAGGCTATGCTGATGCACAAAATCGGTACGGTGATAGTCAATAATACCGATAACATCCTGCTCTCAGCGCTGGTCGGGCTCGGCAGTGTGGGAAAGTATTCCAACTATTATCTGGTGATCGGTTCTGTGCGACAGGTGCTGGACCAGGTCTTTCAGGGGATTTCCGCCAGCGTGGGGAATCTCGGCGTCCTGGAGGATGAGGCACATATACGGAAAATATTTGAAACCTCTTTTTTTATCGGACAGTGGCTCTACGGGTTTGCCGCGATCTGCCTGTATGAGCTGCTGAGCCTGTTTGTAGAGATCAGTTTCGGGGTGAATTATGTCTTTGATCCGGGAGTGGTGCTGGTACTCTGTCTGAATTTTTATCTCACAGGGATGCGGAAGGCAACCCTGATTTTCCGGGATTCGCTGGGGCTGTTCTGGTATGACCGCTACAAATCTATCGCGGAAGCACTGGTAAACCTGACGGTATCCATTGTGCTGGCGCTGCGGTTTGGCGCCGCGGGCGTATTCTGGGGAACCTTTATCAGCACAGTGACGACCTCACTCTGGGTGGAGCCATATGTGCTTTATAAGCACTGCCTGAAAGCACCGGTCCGCTCCTATTTTGCGAAATATGCAAAATATGCGGCAGTCCTGGCGGGTGTCTGGTTTGTGACAGATCGGATTTGCGGTCAGATGGGTGGAACGATTTTGGTGAAGTTTTTGCTTCGTTTGCTGATCGCGGTCATTTGGCCAAATCTGTGTTTTTTGCTGTTGTATGGCCGCACGGGAGAGTTCCGGGAGGTTCTGGCGATTGTAAAGGGGAGACTTACAGGTAAGAGTGGTGTCCGCAAGAAGTAGCAGTCAGGAAAAGAATAGCGGTAGGAGAAAACTACAGCCGGAAAAAAGGCCGTAGAAAAGTGCGGACAGCGGAGGAACAGAATGCAAAAAGAAGAATTGACATCAGAAGAGCAGGCACTTCTGTGGATGCTTGCGGAGGCACTTTCTGCTTCAGCGGAAAAGTCTGTTGAATCGCTTTTGGCTTCAACAGAAAAGCCTGCCGGGCCGCCTTGGGAGATTGATCAGGGGCAGCTGTCACAGCTGTCCGCTGTCGCGCGAAAGCATGCGGTGCTGCCGCTGCTTTACGACGCCGCCTGTGGGGAAGCAGTTGCAAGAACGAAGAACGGGGTTTTTACAGAGAATGGAGGGAACGCGGCGGCCTGGAAAAGCTTTCAACAAGAGGTCGAGGCAGCTGCCCGTCATACCGTGCCGCAGGCGTATCATCTGCTGTTTCTGACAAAATATCTGGTTGCGTTTTTGGAAACTCACGGGGTTTCTGTGATTGTGTTAAAGGGCGTCAGCGCAGCTGCGGATTATCCTGTGCCGGAGCTGCGCAAATCCGGAGACGTGGATCTCCTGGTTGTAGAAGAGCCAGAGGAAGGGTGTTTGGGGTGTATTTCTGAAAAATCTAACAGGGAGCCTCCGGGTTACCATGAGGCTACGCCAAAGGGGGCAGATATTCCCGGCATTATGGCAGAAGCCGGTTTTCATCTGGCCGAGACGCAGGAATCCGTTCATCATGACGTATATGTTTCCTCTGAGGAAATTGAGGTGGAGCTTCATCTGCTTCCGGCGGAACCATTTGAGGATTCCGGCAGAAACGAGCGCATGAAAACACGGATGCGGCAGTGCCCGGCTCACTGTGTCCGGCGTGAAATCATGGATATTGAATTCCCAGTACTCGACCGTCCATACCAGGCATGGCATTTGCTCCTGCATATGCTGCAGCACTTCCTGAGAGCCGGCTTCGGCTTAAAACTGCTCTGTGACTGGAGTGTTCTGTTTGCGCAGCCGTGGAACGAGGAAGAAAAGCGAGAACTTACCGGAATTCTCAGAGAAGACGGGCTTTGCCGGTTCGCGTCCTTGGTCACTGGCGCCTGCGTGAAATACCTTGGCCTGGATGTTTCTGGTGTATTGTTTCTGAACCCGGATGAGGAACACGCAGAAGCGTTTCTGCGTGAGATTTTTGATTCCGAAGAATTTGGGCATTCAGAATCTGAGCGTATGGTAGCGATGAAAGGCGCACATCTGACGGATTACATTAGGGAATTCCATCACCAGATGCACCTGAACTATCCCCAAAAGGGGAAAATCGTGTTGCTCTGGCCAGCTCTGTGGACGCTCACACTGATTCGATTTCTGCGCAACAATCGCAGAGTCCGGCATACCTCCACGCTCTCTATATTAAAAGAGGCCGGAAAACGCAGCCGCAGGATGGAAGAACTGCGGATATTTGACGAATAGTCGGGGAGCAGCCGGGACAGGAAAAGTCCACAAAAATGAATGTAAAATTTTGGTGATATTTCGAAGCGTGAAATTGCCGCAAATTTCTTTACAATCGGGGAAAATTGGCGTATATTTTATAAAAGACTAATTTTGAGCAACGGCTCGTTTTTGGACGTGAAGAGAGACAGCGGAGCCGGGAAAGAAGGTGCAGATGAAGTGAAAAATACTTATAGAAAGCCATTGATATTGGCGGACAGTGAGTTGGCGGAAGGGATATATACTTCGAGCGGAGCGGAGACAATTTCAGCGACTGGTACGGTGAAGTGTGAGAGTGCTTATATGAACGGTGTCTGGCAGGCACCTACCTACGATTGGTCGAATGGGACGCCGGGGTATAAATACAATTATGGATGTCTTGGTTGCCGCGCCTATCGTTCAAATGGTTGTGGCCTGTTGACAGATTATGTGGCTTCCGGTTATGCGTCCAGTTATGAGTCAGATATCGGTTATTATAAGCCAACTTGGGAGCAGAAAAACTATGGGCCGAATGACCCGGTGACAGATTTTAACTGTTAGTAGATAATGTGTGAGTGACAGACAGGAGGATTATCGATGGATAAAATGTATAGAAGGCCAGTAGTCTTGGCAAATGAGGAGATTTCAGAGGGCGTGTATACGGCAAGCGGTAATGGTACGGGCTGTTATAGTGTGAGCGCGTATATAACTCAGACACCTGAGACTGGAAGAGAAACATATGTGATTCAAGTAAATGCAAAACATGATGCAGATCATACCTCTTCCTCTCAGACGTTGGTTTTGAGTTTTAATCAGGCAGTTACATATGTATCATCCGGCGGATCGTTAAAATCAGGAGATGGGACTTCTACTTTATATATTGACTATACATATTGGAACAATGCAAGTGATAATATTGGCTTAGGCGATGTTTATGTTTCAGCTGGCGATGGTCTTGTTATTACTGGTTATTCCTTGATATGCAATGGTTAATATAGTAAGTTTTGTGTAGTGACTGTGTTTAGACCCGAAGCTTATAATTGTGCTTCGGGTCTTTTTGTCTTCTCTCACGATGATGATTTTTACGGAAAAATACAAGCGTAACTGTGGTATCGCAGGAACATTTATGTTATACTCGATTCACAGAAATGACTGGCTGTTTATACAGCATCTAGACGGAGGCTTTAAGGTGAGTGAGAGACATATGAAAGAGCGGCTGGCATTTTACTGGGGGCGCATCAGGGCGGGGCGCCTGAAGGATTTTATCGCACAGACAAAATGGATTTATTCTTATGCGCGGCGGTACTGGCTGCCGATGATTTTTTATACGGCGCTGGGGCTGACAGGGACGGTGGTATCGCTGCTGTCCAGCCTGGTGTCGCGTGACCTGGTAGATATCATTACCGGGCATGAGACCGGTGTGGTGGTGCAGACATTTTGTTTTATGATCGGCCTGAATATCGGCAATACGATCGTCAGTATGATCTCGAATTATGCATCGGAATGGATCAGCATGAAGGTGGATGCGGAGATCAAATCCGAGATTTTTGAGAAGATTCTGGTGACGGACTGGGAGAGCCTGACGAATTATCACACGGGCGATCTGCTGACGAGGTGGAGCTCGGACGCGAGCCAGATTTCCAGCGGGGTGCTGAGCTTTATTCCGAATGCGATTATCTACGCGTTCCGGTTTATCAGTGCCTTTGCCATGGTGGTATATTACGACTGGACGTTTGCGGTGTTTGCTTTTATGGGAATGCCGGTGTCGCTGCTGCTCTCAAGGAAGCTGATGCGGCGTATGGTGAATAACAATAAGCGCAGTGCGGCTATGAACGCGAAGATGTCTGGTTTTAACCAGGAATCGTTTTCCAATATCCAGACTATTAAGGCGTTCGGGCTGATTTCCCTTTATGTACAGTACCTGAAGGATTTGCAGAAGGAATACATTGATATGAGGCTGGACTTTCAGCGAATGTCTGTCTGGACGTCGCTGCTGTTAACGACGGTAGGGCTGGTGGTTTCCTACGCCAGTTATGGTTGGGGGATTTATCGCGTCTGGAGCGGGGCGATCAGCTATGGTACGATGACGATGTTCCTGTCTCTTTCGGGAACTCTGACAGGCGCGCTCAGCAACCTCACTTCTCTTGTACCGAGCGCGATTTCCCTGACGACCTCTGCGGGCAGGCTGATGGATATTATTGAGATGCCGCGCGAGGATTACAGCAACGCTCCTGAGGTACAGGCTTTTCTGGAACGGCACAGGGAGGACGGGATCCGTGTTTGCGCCGATCACATCTACTATGCGTACCAGACGGGTACACAGGTATTCGAGGACGCTTCTTTTTGCGCGAAGCCGCATGAGATCGTGGCTCTGGTCGGACCGTCCGGTGAGGGAAAGACGACGATGCTGCGGCTGGTGCTGGCCCTGATGCCGGTAAAGGCGGGAAGCCTGACGCTGTATGGCGGAGAAACGCTGGACGCGATCCCCATGACCCCGGCCGCGCGGATGATGTTTTCATACGTGCCGCAGGGAAATACGATGTTTTCCGGCACGATCGCAGGGAATATGCGTAACGTAAAGACAGACGCGACCGATGAGGAGATCATCGAGGCGCTGAAACTGGCCTGTGCCTGGGATTTTGTAGAGAAGCTGCCGGATGGGATATACAGTGAAATCAAGGAACGCGGTGGCGGTTTCTCAGAGGGGCAGGCGCAGCGGCTTTCCATCGCGCGTGCTCTGCTGCGCAAATCACCGATCCTGCTTCTGGATGAGGCAACCTCCGCGCTGGATGTCGCGACAGAGCGGCATTTGCTGCGCAATATCATGAGCGACAAGTATCCGCGTACTTGTATCGTGACTACGCATCGCCCCACGGTTCTTACGATTTGCAACCGCGTATACGCGATTCGGAACCGGCGGTGTGAAGTGCTGGACGGGGAAGCGGTAGAGCAGATGATTCATGATTTTTAGATTTTATGTAACAGTTCAGAACAGCATCGAAATGCAAAGACAGACTGTGCAGGTTTACCTGCTAAAGGCTGTATTTGTATTTCGGGATGGGCGGAACGCCCATCAAGCCTCAGACATATGACGCGTAGGCGGCATATAGCCTTCGAAGAAGGCGGTCTGTGGCCTGCTGTTCTGAATAGTTACAATTGTATGAGCAATGAAAAACTTGGCAAGCCGCCTCCGACTCGATTCCATAAAAGTGTTATTGACACAAATGGTATGGTTTCAACGCACGAACAGTTTCCACAAAAGGCCGATTTAATGATAAAATAGAAATATTGCGAAGTATTATGGAAGAGCAGAAAGGGGAAGGAAAGATGAACGTTCGCAGTATTTTTTCGGATAAGCAGGTGAATACCGGACGGCAGCCGGAACTGGATCTGGCAAAAGCGCTGGCTATTCTGTGCCTTGCGCCGATTCACTGCATCATTGAGTGTACTCCGGAAGCTGGGTTAGTGTCCGGCGTTCCTTACCTGTTTGATACGATCATTGGCGGGCCGCTCAGCGCGCCGATGTATATGTTTGCGATGGGGATCGGGATGGCGTACTCACGAAAAAACTCGTGGCAGGCGCTTGTAAAACGTGGGCTGCTGATTCTGGCGGCAGGATATCTGCTGAACGTATGCCGGAGTACCATTCCCTACCTGCTGGCGTATGCGCTTACCGGAGACGCGGAGCAGTATCTGACGCAGATTCCGTATCTGACTTTTATGAATGATATTTTTCAGTTTGCGGGGCTGGCGACGCTTGTGATGGCGTTCTTTATCTGGATGCGCCTGCCCAAAACGGGAATGCTTTGTATTGGGCTTGCCGCCTCACTGGCGGCGACCGCGATCGGCACGGTGGATATGGGAAGTCCGATTCTCAATGTTCTGTTGGGCTACCTGATTGGGACAGAGGATGCGGCGGGGCTGGTGTGCTCCGATTTTCCGCTTCTGCACTGGATGATTGTGCCGATTGTCGGTTATCTGTTTGGGGATTGTCTGCGTCATGTGCGCGATAAGCGCCGCTTCTATCTGGTGGTATCTATCCCCTGTGCGGCAGCGGCGGCGGTCTGGTTTGTCAGAGGCATCTGTTATGGACTGGGGATGTTTGGCGAAGGGCAGAACTGCTATTATCACATTTCTACTCCGGATGTAATCGCGAGCCTTCTGGCGGCGGTGGCGATGCTGGGAGGATACTACGTCATCTGTGGGCATCTTCCGGCTTGTTTGCTCGACTTTGCGTCTGAGGTCAGCAGGAATATCGCAAAGATTTATTTTATTCATTGGATTCTGATTGCTATCATTATCAGACTGGCGCTTTCCGTCGCGCGTGGGACACAGGAGCTCCCGGTGGGAATTACCATGCTGCTTGGAGTTACGATTTCGGCTCTGGCTGTGATTGTGGCACATGGAGTATCGGCATGGCAGCGATTGCGCGCACAACAAAGAAAAACAAAAGGGGGAACTCTGTCACAGTGAAGCACGAAAGCCTTGCATGTCATAATTTGGTATGCTAGAATGCATGCTAAAAAGAGGTGGCTGGCGGATGTTAGATGTGAATGCCAGTGGAGAGGAGGCTTTTTTGTTTTTTTATTTTCGCAATTTTGCCGGATTTCTTATCCAGTTTGGGGCAGGGATGCTCCTGTGTATCCTTCCTTTTGCGGAAGGGGCATTTCGCTATCCCCGCAAGAGCGTCAACATCAGCTGCGGAGCACTGGCACTTCTATCCTCGGCTGTATTTCCCCTCATCATGGGCATGGAAGTGATTCGTTCTTCCTATTACCAGGCTATGTTCGCAAATCTGTATATGCTGGTTGTAATTCTGATTTTCGTGGCGTTTTATTTTCGGGCGCTGCAGGTGGAGACGGTTAAAAAAATGATTGCCCTGGTACTGACCCTGTTTTACGCGGCCACGCAGTACCTGCTGGTAAATCTTGTCACCCCGCTGTTTCCGGGCGGCATGCTGCCGGATATTTATCCGCCCCTGACGCTGGCGCTTTATGCGGGTACGGCGGCGGTGCTGCTTCCTCTTTCTGCACTGTTTATGTGCCGGACGGTGCGGGCATATCTTGCGGAAATTGAAATTGAAAATATCCGCCGTGAATTTGGAATGCTGATTCTGATGACCTTTCTCTATTTTGTCATACTGATGATTTATTCTTCCCGACCGGCAGGAATGCTGGCGGACTACTGGTGGTGGCTGGTTCCGCCGCTTCTGCTGGATGTGTCAATGCTTGGCATTTTTTACTGGACGTTATTTCGTGAATCCGTGCGCCGGAAACGTGACAGTGAAGAGCGCAAAACTATGGAGATACAAAATTTACAGTATGAGAGCATCACCCATGAGATGGAACAGCTTCGGCGGCTCCGTCACGATATGCGTTACTCGATGAATCATTTGTCGGAGATGCTTGCCTTGGGCGATGAGAAAGCAATGAAAGAATATCTTTCGGAGCTTAGTGGGGAGATCAGCCACCAGGATACGGTTCTTTATTGCAAAAACACGACGGTCAATGGACTGCTGCAATATTATGTGGGGATGGCGGCGGACCAGGGGATCCGCTGCAGTGTGCAGGCGAACTGTGGGGATATTTCCATTGCGCCGGTTGATCTGACTGTTTTGCTGGGCAATTCGCTGGATAATGCGATCCGCGTCTGTGGACAGATAGAGGGAGACCGCTGGATTACCGTAGAAATCGGCGTGGTTGGTGATTCGATGATTATACAGATGGTAAACCCATGTGAAAAGGTGTATCCTTCCGGCAAATATCCCATGAACGGGACATTTCTTCCTGCAGAGGCGTTTCAGAGCAGCCGGGAGGGCGGCGGCTACGGGCTGTCCAGCCTGCAGCATACGGCGGAAAAATATGACGGGGATGCGCGTTTCTGCTTTGACGAGCAGGCCCAAACCTTTACGGTACGCATTCGGCTGAATCTTTTTACAGAATAGCGGTACAGAGGTGATCAATAACTTTTTTGTCATAAATGGTCGGAAATGAACGCACCAATAGTTGTGCTGAGGGAAATAAATGATGATATGATAAATAAGTAACGATTGTTTGCAGGATTTGTCTGAGCCTGCTTGTTTTACAGCCCTCCGATGGCTGTCCACGAGAAAAGGAGAGAATGAAATGAAAAAAAGGCTGGCAGCGTTTATGATTATGATGTGTGTATTCTGTATGTCCGTGGGATTCCCCGCAGCAGCAGAAGAGGAGCAGAGCACCGAAGCGGCAGAGGAGAATCTTCTGATGGAGCTGGAGGATGTGAATGCTTTTGAGACACTTGTATCCCAATATGGGAGTATGTGTCATACACTGAGACAGATTGAGGCGGATGGGACAGAGCACGTTTATCAGTATCATCAGGATGAAGAATGGTATATTGAGGAAGATGAGTGGGGAATTTTAGTTTGGGATGGAGAAGAAAATGTTTACTTTGAAGCAGCAGATGATGGATCGTTGTATCAATATCTTTTCTTAGAAGATTGGTATGAAAGCTTTAAGGAAGCCAGGATGGATAGCCCTGTTCGGTATATTGAAGAAGAGCAGATTGTATCTGAAGAGGCGGAGGACGGGCTGATTTATCTGTATACCACGGAACCTGCGGACAGCTATGATACTTCTTTCCTCGAATCGTACGGATATGGGGAAGAAGATGTAGATTCTTTTTCGATTGAGTATATCATTGATGAAGAGACAAAGGCAATTCTTGAAATAAGGACTTATGTGGTATCAGGGGAAGAGGAGATTCTGCTGTTAGAAGGAATTATGGAACTGGGCTGCGGGGAGTATGCGCTGGATGAAGACCTGGAAGCAGCGATGTCCGGAGAAAACGCAGTGACGGTTTCTGTCATAGCGGATGCGGGGACGGATGAGGAACAGACCTATACGGTGACCCTGACGAAGGGGTATGACGTTTTCGTTTATGGCACATATGAATATGAAGATATGCTGTACACCGACGCGGAATGTACCATTGAGGCAGAAGATTATGTGGAGGGAGAGGTGTATTATTTAAAGCGTATGGAAGACTGAAACGGGGCCTGCTAAGAATGCTTTTCTTATGGATGTGTTTTCCGTTGTTCAGAATCGATTTGCTCTTTCATATAGACCGCGGCTTCGTCGTCTTTTGTACAGCTGAGACGGCGGACGGGGACGAGCGATGAAATGGTCTCCGCGAATTGCAGGCTGTTTTCGAGCTGGCCGCGTGTCCATATGGGGGAAATGAAGCGCTGTGAAAGAAGCAGGATCTGTCGATCTGCTCCGGGGGCCAGGCAGAGGTTGTGCCTGGCCTGTTTTAATAGAATAATTCCGCCGAGCGGATAGTCTTTTGCAGTCGAGATGCCGGAGGTACCGCACCAGGGAAGACCGCAGACGACAGGAGCGCCATCCCGGATGGTGAGCAGGTTGAGATCGCCATTCAGAATGGGAACTCCAAACAGACGGTTCCAGATTTCGGTGTGTGTTGATTTCCCGGCGCCGGACTGTCCGGAAAAAAGCCAGGCTTTTCCCTGGTATAGGATGGAGGCGGAGTGCAGGGCGTAGATGCCCCTTTTTTGTGCGAGGTAAAGATAGGCGATGCGGATGGCGTGGAACAGATCAGTGACGGCCTGTCCTTCGAAGGGCGGCGTGCAGATGTAACGCGCGTGTGATCCGTCTTTGCGCAGAGTCATCCCCTGAATCTGCGGAGCCTGCGGGAAATGCAGCCGGAAGAAGTCTCCGCAGTCCTGTACGGTCAGTTCCGGATGGCGGATGAGGTATGGAGCGGCAGGTGTGTCTGCGCGCCGGAATTTGGCAGGCTCGTCTGCGGGAGCGGGGGCGGTTCGCTCATCTGCGAGACAGGATTCGGCAGGCTCATCTGCGCACCGGCGTGCAGTTGGCTCATCTGCGAAATGGTATGCAGAGAGAACTTCAACCGTCAGGTCAGGAAGCTTGCTGCTTTCTGCTTTGCATGCAAAAGAGACAAATTCCGGAGCAAAGGCGGCAGATGGGCCAAGAAGCCGCAGCGTCAAACCACCGATTTCCAGGAAGTGCTCCTGCGCGCGGAAATCTTCCTGTGAATCGAACAGCGCTGCGTTTCGCGTATCTGGTTCGATGGAAATATCTGTATATATGCTGTCCTGCGAATCGGAAGATTCTGCTATCGGATGCTGACACGTATTCGCAGGTTCCTCTGCCCGCAGAATGCCAAAGGCCATAAGCTGCCCAAGAAATTCATCCATATCTGCTTTTAACTCGGGAAGTTCTTCTTCTGTGGCCTGATAGTGAGACGCGAATGCCGCGAGCAGTTCTTCGTAGGATGGGCCGGTTTGCAGCTGTTCCCAGAGAAAAGCCCCTGCTTCATTGATGAGGATTCCGCGTCTAAGCTCGGCGATGGCCTGGCCGAAAGGGAGAATATAAG
>JAJPXU010000055.1 GCA_021205305.1 Lachnospiraceae bacterium | reverse complement strand
CTCACCATCTAATTCATATACTTCACCACCATCAGCGCAATCTTGAACGTGATGGCATCCTCAAACACACGCAAATCCAGCCCGGTAGTCTTCTGCAGCTTGTCCAGGCGATAGACGAGCGTATTCCGGTGGATATAGAGCTGTCTGGAAGTCTCGGAGACATTCAGGCTATTCTCGAAAAACTTATTTATCGTAGTCAGTGTCTCGTCATCAAAGTCATCCGGAGATTTTCCATCAAAGACTTCCTTGATAAACATCTTGCAGAGCGGAATCGGCAGCTGGTAAATCAGGCGGCCGATGCCAAGGGAACTGTAAGCGATGACCTTGCGCTCTTCGAAGAAAATCTTGCCAACATTCAGCGCCATCCGTGCTTCTTTGTAGGAACGGGAAACTTCCTTGATCTCACCGACGATCGTACCGTACGCGACCAGGGCTTCCTTTTTCTTCTCCTCACCGAGGGAATCCAGAATCATCTCCGCAACGCGATCCATCTCCGGATATCCTTCCTGCTCCCCGAGCTCTTTCACGACAATAATGCTCTTCTCATCCACAGCCGTGATAAAATCGCCGGGACGGCCATTAAACAGGGTACGGATGTTCTCCACCGCGCCGGATTCTTTTTCATGATTAATCTCCACGATAAATACCACGCGGCGAACTTCTGTATCAATATGAAGCTTCTTTGCGCGATTATAAATATCTACAAGAAGCAGATTATCCAGAAGAAGATTCTTAATAAAATTGTCCTTATCAAAACGTTCCTTGTACGCAACCAGAAGATTGGTAAGCTGGAACGCCGCCATCCGTCCGACCATATGGACATCATCGCTGTTTCCGTTCGCAAGAAGAACATATTCCAGCTGATGATCGTCAAATACTTTAAAGAACTGACACCCCGACACGACCTGACTGTCCGCCGGAGAGTTTGCGAAAGGCGGCACGGACTCCCTGAAATTCTCTGCCTCTGAAAAAGTCGTCGCCAGAATGACACCTTCTGTATCCAATACACATAAATCTACTTTGCTGATCGATTTCACCCCATCCAGTGTCGTCTGTAAAACCTGATTTGATATCACTTCCATGCCCTCCTTTGTTATAAAAAAATGTGCCGCACATCCGCAGCCGTAAAGTTTCTCAAAGTACACTTTTTGCTGCGCACACATCCATCATCCTATGAGCCTCTAAAATAGGATATTACAATTCACTGATGCCATTTTAATATAACTCTACAAAAAAATCAATTAAAATTGTGAAAAATGCACGAATTTTTTTCAAATCCAGACTATTATGATCCTTCTGCATGGGTAAAAATTACGAAATCCCCGGAAGCGCCGCTCTGACGCTCCCGGGGACTGGAAACAAGCCACTCTGAACTTAGACTTCGTGACTGTTCAGTACCTTCACAGTCGCGAGGGAAAAGCTCATTTAAAATCGCGTCTCCGCTGCCGCTTCGGTCGGCGCTAAGCGAACGTCCACTGGACGTTCAGCGCCGCGATGGAGCTTTTCCCCACACAATACACGTCTTCATACGCACTTCGCAACAAGTGCGAAGTACTGTACTGCACAACTATTAGACTTCAAATAACAGATCGCCATAAGACGGCATCGGCCACATTTCCTTATCAACGATCATTTCCAGCTTATCGACCGGTGTACGCAGGTCGCTCATTGCTGTCATGACGACATCATGGAAATATTTCGCCTGCTCCGCGCCTTCTTCCATCGCGCCAGCGGCAGCCGTAACCGTACTAAGCTTCGCCAGTGCAGCCTTTGTCTCTACCAGTAATGCGCTGGTCTCGGAGAGCAGCTCTGCCTGTACAGAAGTGTCCGCTCCTGCTGCCTTTACTGTGTTAATCGTGTCTGCCAGACTCTTTGTATATTTGATAACAGCCGGAATGATCTGCTTGCTCGCGATATCGATCATGGACTTCGCCTCGATGTTGATCGCCTTGGAGTAGTTCTCATACTTGATCTCTACTCGGGACTCCAGCTCCGCCTTTGTAAATACGCCGAACTTTTCAAACATGGAAACCGACTTATCCGTTACCAGAGACGGAATCGCATCTACCATGGACTTAATGTTCGGAAGGCCTCTTCTCTCTGCTTCCTCTACCCATTCCGGAGCGTAGCCGTTGCCGTTGAAGACAATTCTCTGATGCTCGGTCAGCTGACGTTTAATCAGGCTGTGTACCTCTGCATCAAAATCAGCCGCATTCTCCAGGATATCGCAGGCGTCACAGAACGCTTCCGCTACAATCGTGTTCAATACGATGTTCGGAGAAGCGATGGAATCGCGGGAGCCTACCATACGGAATTCAAACTTATTGCCCGTAAAGGCAAACGGTGAAGTACGGTTACGGTCGGTCGCATCCTTCTCCAGATCCGGAAGGGTCTTTACACCGGTCTTCAGGACGCCGCCCTTATTGGAATGCGTCGCCTCGCCTGTGCTGACAAGCTGTGAAACCACATCCTGCAGCTGTTCGCCAAGGAATACGGAAATAATGGCAGGCGGCGCCTCGTTTGCTCCCAGTCTGTGATCATTGCCCGGGTCAGCCGCAGATTCACGGAGCAGATCCGCATGCTCGTCAACTGCCTTCAGGATGCAGGAAAGCACCAGCAGGAACTGGATATTCTCGTGCGGCGTCTTGCCCGGATCCAAAAGATTGATGCCGTCGTCCGTCGTAATGGACCAGTTGTTATGCTTACCGGAGCCGTTAACACCGGCGAATGGTTTCTCATGCAGCAGACACTTCAAACCGTGCTGGCAGGCCACACGCTTCAGGGTCTGCATCACGATCTGGTTCTGATCTACCGCTACGTTCGCCTCGGAATAAATCGGAGCCAGCTCATGCTGTGCCGGTGCCACCTCGTTGTGCTGGGTTTTTGCCGGCACACCAAGCTTCCAGAGCTCTTTATTGACATCCTTCATGAAAGACGCAATTCTCTGGCGGATCGTGCCAAAATAGTGGTCATCCAACTCCTGCCCCTTTGGCGGCATTGCGCCAAACAGGGTGCGGCCGGTGAAAATCAGGTCTTTTCTCTGAAGGAATTTCTTTTCATCTACCAGGAAATACTCCTGCTCTGGTCCTACAGACGGAGTCACCTTCTTAGAAGTTGTATTTCCAAACAGTCTCAGAAGACGCAGCGACTGGGTATTGATCGCCTCCATGGAGCGGAGCAGCGGAGTCTTCTGATCGAGTGCCTCACCTGTGTAAGAGCAGAAAGCAGTCGGGATACAAAGGATCGCACCAGCTGCGTCATGCCGCACAAATGCCGGTGACGTGCAGTCCCAGGCCGTATAGCCTCTCGCCTCGAAGGTCGCTCTCAAACCGCCCGACGGGAAAGAAGACGCATCCGGCTCACCCTTGATCAGCTCCTTGCCGGAGAACTCCATCAGAACCGTTCCATCCGGATTCGGCGCGGTGATAAACGAATCATGCTTTTCCGCTGTCACACCTGTCAGAGGCTGGAACCAATGCGTATAATGAGTCGCGCCTTTTTCAATTGCCCAGTCTTTCATAGCCGCCGCGATGACATCCGCTGTCGCCAGATCCAGCTCTTTGCCCTCTTCAATCGTCTTCTGTAGTGCTTTGTAAACCTTCTTCGGGAGACGCTCCTGCATTACCTTTTCGTTGAATACATCTTCACCGAAAATGTCAGCTACATTAAAATACTCGCTCATAATATCCTCCTCTTTCTCTTAAATTGCCTGCGGTATAAGGGATCCACCGGCATGCCGGTCCCCCTTATGACATAAATAAGGGCATTCCATGATCTTCATTATGGAACGCCCTCGTCACCTGTGTTTAAAATACTCTATTCTCCTGTAAAATGCAAGCAAAAATTTCGGTAAATTGCAATATTTCCATATTTTTTACAAATCTCCGCCGTTTGCAATCACACGCTTTATACAAAATATGCAATCTAGACAGTGATTTTCCTTCTGCCGCCTATTCCTGCCTGCATGAATAACAACAGAATATTTCTCAGGCCTTGCCCTCGCTGCCAAGAACGGTCTTGATCTTGTGAGCTACAACAGCCTTCACATTCGCGCGGCCAACGGTCAGATACTGTCTCGGATCAAAGTACTCCGGATGCTCAAAGAATACCTGACGGCAGCCAGCAGTCAGACCAAGACGAAGGTCAGAGTCAATGTTGATCTTGCAGACTGCAGATCTCGCAGCCTGACGCAGCTGATCTTCCGGAACACCGATCGCGTCCTTCAGAGCACCGCCATTCGCGTTGATGATCTTCACATACTCCTGCGGTACGGATGAAGCACCATGCAGAACAATCGGGAAGCCCGGCAGTCTCTTTGATACTTCCTCAAGGATATCGAAGCGGAGAGGCGGCGGCAGAAGAATGCCTTCCTCATTGCGTGTGCACTGCTCCGGAGTGAACTTGAACGCGCCGTGGCTGGTGCCGATTGCGATCGCCAGAGAGTCAACACCGGTTCTGGTAACGAACTCTTCTACTTCATCCGGCTGTGTATAAGAAGAATCCTCAGCGGATACGTTTACATCATCCTCAATGCCTGCCAGCTTTCCAAGCTCAGCCTCTACTACTACGCCGTGATCGTGCGCATACTCAACAACCTTCTTTGTGATCGCGATGTTCTCCTCGAAGGAATACTTGGAAGCATCGATCATAACAGAAGTAAATCCGCCGTCTACGCAGGACTTACAGGTCTCAAAATCAGGGCCGTGATCCAGATGCATAACGATCGGGATATCCGGACACTCAATCACAGCAGCCTCAACCAGCTTCTTCAGATAAGTCGGGTTCGCGTATTTTCTCGCGCCCGCGGAAGCCTGCAGGATAACCGGAGAATGCAGCTCCGCAGCAGCCTCTGTGATCGCCTGCACGATCTCCATGTTGTTTACATTGAAAGCGCCAATTGCATAGCCGCCTTCATAAGCCTTCTTAAACATTTCGGTACTTGTAACTAATGCCATACTATTCAACCTCTCTTTGTGATGTTTTACTAGCAACTCAGGACAACCGCCACTCTATGGCCGCTGTACTGATTTGTTACCTGCTTCTGAACAACAAGATTCCTGTAAACCAGGTTCAGTATACTACACATTCTCCGTTCTATCAATCCAAATTTTAGAAAAATTTCCCATCGAATCTATTCTATCCCAGATTCCAGGCCATTCCGGAACGCATCATTTCTAATCTTCGTCTTCCACAATCAGCAGGAGAGTAGCCCGGTTCGAACTATTCCCGGACGTGTCTGTCACATAATACACCAACTGATAAATTCCGGCGATGCCGGTGTCATAGTTTCCTTCCACCTGAATCCGCCGCCAGAGCGTATATTTATTATCATAGTCGTCCGTGATCGTATCCACATAATCCGTCGGTTCGAACGAATCGCCGATTTTAATCGTTACCCGGGTCTGCTTCAGCGTGATCCTCGGTGCGTCCGCCGCAAGTTCCTCTTGCGCTTCTTCACTTTCCGTCTGCGTCTCTGACTCATTTACTGCCGCCGCATCTACCACAATGTCAGAATCATCGCTTTCTGCCTCTGACTCGCTCTGAGCCGCGGACGTCTCTGACGCCTCAGTCTCCGGCGCCTTCTCTGTCATTTTCTCGGTCTCCGACTCGCTCTCTTCTTCGCTCTCTTCTTCTATATCATAATCAATGACTCTGGTGATTTTCGCGATATTATTGCGGCTGTCCTTTGCCACGTAAATCACCGTAGCCTTCGCCTCATCCCTGTTTGTAACCACACGCTCTACCGTCAGGCTGTCAGAGACATCTCCATCCACGTCATCGATCGCAATAACGCCCTCCAGAAGTTCTTCATCGGTCATACCGTCTGTGTAAACAACAGAAGAAGAATACGAGATCTCCGGAGCTATCCGATCCTCTGCAAGGCGCAGATAAATCAGGCCTCCGCCCGCGATGAAACAAAGGATAATTACAAAAATAAGCCATTTTTTCATTTCTAAACTTTCCCCCTTATTTTTTTACTCCGCCCCGCACAATCTCCGCCGGATGATCAATTAAAAGTCTTTTCGTATATCCGAAGCCATATTTTTTTTCCAGCCAATCTGCACATTTTCCCAGATTCGGCTTGCGATCTTTCAGATTATGTGCGTCCGAAGCGACATACCACACCAGATCCTCCTCAATCAGCTCCCTGCAATACTGCCGCAGCACATATCCTGTATCACCCAACAAGCTTCCCGCATTGATCTGAATGCGGGCACCCATATCTGTCAATTCTTCTGCGTGTTCAATCTCCTTTCGCATGCATTCATACCGCTCCGCATGCGCAATGATCGGACGATACCCGGCAGACCGCAGCGCCACAACACGCTCCTTTATATAAGAAAATGGCGTACTTTCGCGAAACTCTGTAAGTACAAAGCGGCTGCCCGCCATCGTCGGTCTTCCTCCTGATTTCAAAGTCTCCACCATCTCCATATTCGCATGAAACTCGCACCCCATAAACAGCTTCAGATCAGGGGCTATCGAGGCCGCCTCATCGCACGCAGCCCAAAAAGCGCGGTATATCCGCGGCAGTTCAGGCTCAAACATTTCCAATCTGTAATGAGGCGTAACAATAATTGTCCTCACACCGTCTTCATATTCCCGGCGAAGCAGCTCGCGGGTCTCTTCGATCGTTTTCGCCCCATCATCCACACCTGGAAGAATGTGACAGTGAATGTCGTAAATTCCCTCCATGTTACCCTTTCATAAATATGTCATAAGGAGGACCGGCGCTTCCGATCCTGCAGTTCCTTCTATGGCCGGCAACTATGCCTGCCCCCACACCGCCATATGACCCACAATGATTCTTTCATCCTTTTCACAACACACAATCAGAGTTTAGTATACACTGGAAAAAATTATTTTTCAAGAGAAACCTGAATGTCTCGGAAAAATACCGGCAATTCTTTTTGGAAAACCTTCAGAATCTGCTGTGAAACCTCCCGAATCTGCGGATGCGCACCTCCCGCAAGACGCAGTTCCAGAAAATGCCTCCATTCACGCAGATTCATCGTCATCACAAGTTCCGTCTTTAACGAATTCGGCAGGATCGACCGTGCTTCCTGGGCCGACGCTCCAGCCTCGAGCATTTCAAAATAATATTTTTCTGCGCTTTCCATCGCGGCAGTCCAAATCTCATATTTTCTGCGATCCTCTGGGGTGTTCAGATCATAATGAAACCCGGTCGCAATGTCAATAACAGAAATCTGATTCCCGAATTTGTCTTTTGAGTAGTTGCAGTACCGCGTGCTTTCCTGTGAATAGCTTGCAATACGGTGCCGCACAATCTCATGCGTCACACCACGGTCACAGGTCACTTTTACTGTCACACTTTCGTGTTCTATGACAGACTCATGTCCGCTCTTGATTATCCCGGCGATGAATCTTTCCGCTGTCCCTTCTCCAATCCTGTCCTCACTTTTGTAACAAACTCTCCCGATCCGCTCAATCTTCTCCAGAATCGTTTGATAATCCGCCATATCCAGGATTTCTACTTCCGGCTTTACTGCTATCATATTGTCCTCCATTTCCAGGCTGGCAGCCTGTCTTTTCATTTTGTGCTGTTCTGAATTGTCATGCACATTTTACATGATTTTCAGGCATATGGCAACCAGGTTACGCTTCTTTTTTCGGTTTTGCGGCGGGTAGAAAAACCTTCAGCTGCCGGAAGATCGCCCAAATATAAGGTGCCCCGAAAGCATTCAGTTTTTTGGGACCGGTGATTTCATCGGGCGACTCGCAGATCCGATCGTACGCTTTCACAATTGTAGAGCGTGTGATAGACTTTTCCCGCCGATCCACAAATAATTCTCCCCCTTTCACCGTATAACGGAACGGAAGTCCTTTTACTGTATAAAAAAGTTCTCCCTGATGTTTCTCCAGAATTTCCCATAAATCCTCGTGGCTCATCTTTTCTCCCTCCCTGTCGCATACGATTATGCATGCGCGGCTCTCTGGCTTTACCTGATCATATGATACCATATAGTATTCAAAAAGCTACTAAATTTTATGTAAAAAATCCCGCAATTCCGATAAAGGCAATTGCGGGATTCCCTTAGTCAAAAACAACCTTGATTTTACTGATCACAGGCACGCTTTGATTTTTTCGATCATTTCCGTATATTCCGTATCCGTTAAATATACTTTATCCGGGTTCATCTGGAACACACCGCCCCATTCATCTCCATCTTTGTATTTCGGAACGAGATGCATATGCAAATGGCAGCCGGTGTCGCCGTACGCGCCATAGTTTACTTTATCCGGTGAAAAAGCTTTGTGCAGAGCCTTTGCTGCTTTCGCCACATCCGCGAAAAAACGGTTCCGCTCGTCATCGCTGATGTCGACCAGCTCACTGACGTGATCTTTATAAGCTACAATACAGCGCCCCGGCTTACTCTGCTCCTTAAAAAGAATGAGCTGACTCACATCCAGGTCACAGATTTTTATCCCGAATTTTGCGAGCGGCTCGCCGCCCACGCAATATCCACAGGTATTGTCAATCATCTCTGTTTTTCTCCTTTGTTTTCACACGGTCTTTTCCCTGTATTTTCGTTTCGATGCTGTCCTGGACCGTTGCAATTTTATCTCTGCACTCTGGCGCCCGCACCAGACATGATACCCTCGACTTCTTTCAGGCTTGCCATAGTCGTATCGCCAGGAGTCGTCATCGCCAGTGCGCCATGTGCCGCGCCGTAATTCACTGCCGCCTCTGCGCCCTTACCGGTAATCAGGCCATATACAAGGCCGGAAGCAAAGGAATCGCCGCCGCCCACGCGGTCCATAATCTCAAGGCCATTGTAATCCGCTGCCTTGTAGATTTCGCCATCCGCCCAGCAAAGCGCACTCCAGTCATTGACTGTCGCGGTCTTTACCTTTCTCAGGGTCGTCGCCACTACCTTGAAATTCGGGTAGGTCTTCGCCGCCTCATTGATCATCTTGCGATAGCCATCGATGTTCAGCTCCTTGAGGTTCGCGTCATTGCCTTCAATCTCAAAGCCGAGGCAGGCGGTGAAGTCCTCCTCGTTGCCAATCATGACATCGACATACTTCGCAATCTCTTTGTTCACTTCCTGCGCCTTCGCCTGACCGCCAATCGCGCTCCACATGGACGGGCGGTAGTTCAGGTCGTAGGAAATCACGGTGCCGTATTTCTTTGCAGTCTTAATCGCTGCAATGACCGTCTCACAGGACTGCTCAGAGAGTGCCGCGTAAATTCCGCCTGTGTGCAGCCAGCGCGCGCCAAGCTCCCCAAAGATATAATCAAAATCAAAGTCCTCCGGAGTCGCTTTGGAAATCGCTGTATTCGCACGATCCGAGCAGCCAACTGCGCCGCGGATACCAAAACCGCGCTCTGTGAAGTTCAGGCCGTTGCGGCAAACGCGTCCGATGCCGTCCGTCTTCATCCATTTGATCAGAGAGGTATCGACCCCACCCTGCAGGATAAAGTCTTCCATCAGTTTGCCAACCTCATTGTCAGCAAAAGCAGTAATCACACCCGTGCGCAGGCCAAAGCAGCGGCGCAGGCCACGTACAACATTATACTCTCCGCCGCCTTCCCACGCGCGGAACGAACGTGCCGTGCGAATCCGTCCCTCGCCCGGATCCAGACGAAGCATAACCTCACCTAAAGATACCGCATCATATCTGCACTCACTTGCCGGTCTTAAATTTAACTCCATGATACTGTTTCCTCCTCATGCGTTCTCATATATTTTATAGTAAACGACGTAAGTCGTTTTACTTTGCGCCGGACGCAAGGCTGCGAAGCAGCCATTCCTCATGCGTCCGTGTGCATCATATATAGGTAACTGATCGCTATCTGCGCAGTTACCTATGCCTTTCTCTTTACAATTTTTCCACAAATGTTTTTACGTTCAGCATCCCACGTATTTCTCCAGGGTCGCTCTCACTGCCCCGGTACCCGCGATCAGCTCACGGAAATAACCAATCACTGTATCCGCCAGGCCGATCTCATAGAGATCCACACCAAAGATATCGGTTCTCTCCAGAATCGGTTTTACTTTCTCTTCGATGCCTTCTGTCTCGCCGAGTTTGATATCCTTTACATACGGGCAGACGACCGTAAGCTGCGGATCCGGGCTGAGCTCGAACTCCTTGCCGGAATCATCGACGGCCATCAGATAGCGGAGCCATCCCGCAAGTACAAGCGGAATCAGTTTCAGTTCTTTGACATCAAGCGTATCGGAGCTTGCGTAAGCGGAAATCGTCCCGCCGAAGCGAATCGCCAGCTTCTGTGAAGTATCGGTCGCAATACGCTGCGGCGTATCCGGCATAAACGGATTCGGCAGACGGACATTGATGACTTCGCCGATAAACTGTTCCGGATCAAGCAGATCCTGCTTTACAACAACCGGAAGTCCCTCTTTATAACCGATAGTCTCTACCATTTTCTTCAGAACCGGATCCCGCATCTCTTCGTAAATACGCTCATAACCCAGCAGGCAGCCATAGATAGCCAGTGAGGTATGCAGCGGGTTCAGGCAGGTGCAGACCTTCATCTTCTCCACACGGTCTACGTTCTCACGTGTCGTGTAAATGACTCCGCCCGGCGTCAGATTGATCTTGCCGTTCGGGAATGCGTCCTCAATCACGAGGTACTGGCATTCCTCCGCGTTTACAAACGGAGCAACATAAGTCTTTTTCGAGGTGATAACCGGCTCCAGCTCCTCAAGCCCGTCGTCCGCAAGAATCTTTTCAACATTCGCGTCCGGGCGCGGAGTGATCTTATCAATCATGCTCCACGGGAAGCCGACCTTGGTCTTATCATTAATGTAATCTGCAAATCCGGCATCCGCCACGCCATTCTTTACCCATTCCTGCGCAAAGGTATTGATCGCGCCATAGAGCTTATCGCCGTTGTGTGAGCAGTTGTCCATGCTCACCATCGCGACCGGCTTCTCCCCGCTCTGATATCTTGTGTAAAGGAGCGCCGCCACCTTTCCTATGTAGCTTGTCGCCTGCTCCGGACCATTCTTGAAATCCGCCTCAACCGCCGGCAGTGTCTCGCCTTTGCCATTCACCAGGCTGTAGCCCTTTTCTGTAATCGTAAAGCTCGCCATCTTCAGAGAATCCGCCGTAAAGATTTCTTTCAGGCGGGCAAAATCCGCCGTATTTTCCGGATCCAGTGTCAGAGACTCTGCAATACTGCCGACCACAGTCTTCTCTACCGTGCCGTCTACCTTCAGCGTCGCCAGTACACTGTAGCTGTCATGCGGAAGATACATCTTTTCAATGATCTCATAGTCAAAGCCTTCCGCTACGATCAGGCCGGTCTCACACTGCCCGTCATTCAACAGACCCTGCAGCAGATTTGCCTGAAATGCACGGAAAATATTGCCTGCCCCGAAATGAATCCACTCCGGGGTCTCCTTTGTTTTTGCTTTCATCGCTTCCCGGTCAAATTTGGGAAGCTGATAGCCTTTATCCAGCCACTCCTGGCTGTTCTTTAAACCCTCTTCACTTAAACGCATAATTATGGCTTGTCGAGTAGACAGTCTCGACACTCCTTTCTTTATATTCCATGTGAAAGGCTTG
>JAJPXU010000053.1 GCA_021205305.1 Lachnospiraceae bacterium | reverse complement strand
AGCAGAATGTGGTGATAATCGAGTTAAACAGAATGAAGAGGAACATACGAATAATGAATATGTGCAGAATGTTACAACTGAGGATTTAATACATTTTTTAAATTTAATCTATAAAAAAACAGAGACTTCTCTGGCATTAATAAACGGTAATAAGAACCGCTGCAAGACAGAATTGCGGAGTACATTAAATTTAATTAAAGAGTATGCAAAAAAGGTGGAAAATAGCACAGAATAGTCTTCTTTTTTGTGAAAAACGGAGGAATGTTTCACGTGAAACATTTTTGGTAAAAATAGTGATATACTATTGAAAACAAATTTAGTTGTTTCAAATCAATACCGATAGTAATAATGCAATAATAGGGGGACGGATAAGAAAAATGGGGCGAACGATAGTGGTTGCAAATCAAAAAGGTGGAGTAGGAAAAACCACTACGACGATTAACTTATCGGCAGCACTTGCAGAGATGGGAAAAAAGGTGCTTGTCGTCGATATGGATCCACAGGGAAATACAACAAGCGGATTTGGCGTGGAAAAGGACCAGGTAGAAAAAACAGTCTACGAACTGCTTTTGGAGGAAAATACATTTGAAGAGTGTGTACACAGAGATGTGTATAAGGATTTATCACTTCTTCCATCAAATATCAATCTTTCCGGTGCAGAAATTGAATTAATTGGAATTGATAACAAAGAGTTTCTGCTAAAAAAATCGCTTGAAGCAGTGAAATCGGAGTATGATTTTATCCTGATTGACTGCCCACCATCTTTAAATATGCTGACAATTAATTCTATGTGTGCGGGAGATACAGTTTTAGTCCCGATTCAGTGCGAATATTACGCTTTGGAAGGTTTAAGTCAGTTGATCCATACAATTGACCTGGTCAAAGAACGTTTAAATCCGGATATTGAGATTGAAGGTGTCGTATTTACAATGTATGATGCGAGAACCAATCTTTCTTTGCAGGTTGTGGAAAATGTGAAGGAAAATCTTCATCAGAATATCTACAAAAGCATTATTCCAAGAAATGTCAGGCTTGCAGAGGCACCAAGCTATGGTTTGCCGGTGATCGAGTATGATACAAAGTCGTCTGGAGCGGAAGCATATCGCTTATTAGCGGAAGAGGTAGTACATAGGGGAGAGGAAGAATGGCAGTAAAGAAAACAGGTTTGGGAAAAGGACTCGATTCTCTGATAGCGCCAAAACAACAGGCTCCGGAAAAAGTATCGGCCCCGCCAAAGGAAAAAACGGCTATCAAAAATGAAGAAATAAAGCTGAAACTGACAGAAATTGAGCCGAACAGAGAGCAGCCCAGAAAAAAGTTTGATGAAGATTCTCTGATTGAACTGGCGGATTCCATTCGGCAGTTTGGCGTCATACAGCCGCTGATTGTTCAGAAAAAAGGTGATTATTATGAAATAATCGCGGGAGAACGCAGATGGCGCGCTGCCAAAATGGCCGGATTGAAGGAAGTGCCTGTCATTATTCGGGAGTTTTCTGAACAGCAGGCTGTAGAAATCTCATTGATAGAGAATATCCAGAGAGAAAACCTGAATCCAATCGAGGAAGCAGTCGCTTATAAGAGGTTACTGACCGAGTTTGAACTAAAGCAGGATGAAGTAGCAGAACGCGTATCAAAGAGCCGAACAGCTGTGACAAATTCCATGCGCCTTCTGAAGTTGGATGAACGTGTACAGCAGATGGTAATTGATGAAATGATTACTACGGGACACGCCAGGGCTTTGCTTGGAATTACGGACCATGAGCTTCAATATAAATATGCCATGAAAGTCTTTGATGAAAAAATGAGCGTTCGGGATGTGGAGCGCCTGGTAAAGTCATTGACAGAAAAAAAGGAAGAAAAAGCAAAACAGGAAAATGCAAATGCATTTATTTATCAGGAACTTGCGGATAAAATGAAAGGTTTGCTGGGAACAAAGGTTTCCATAGAGCATAAGAAAAATAATAAGGGGAAAATTGTAATAGACTATTATTCAAATGAGGAATTGGAAAGGCTGATGTACCTGTTTCAGTCAATTCCGACGGAAAATTCAGTAAATTAGAAGAATTCATTTCTTTTGGGTCTGTTTGAATTAAAAACTTAAGAACATTTTTTGCTCCGGTTTATCCGGATTAGGGGAGAATAGAATGGAAAGCACTATATTAAATTCACTCGGCGTGGACCCCGGGATTCTGATCATTGCCATGATGGGAATTTTGGTGTTAGTCTTGCTGTATATGGTTCATGTTTCTATGAAAATGACCAGATTTTTGAAAAAGTATCGTATCTTTATGAAGGGAAAAGATGCGGCTTCACTGGAAAAGGCGTTTACTCAGAAATTTCTTGAGGTAGACAAGCTTACCGAGATGAGCAGACTCCACAGTGATGAGATACACAGAATTAAGGAAATTCAGAAGCGTTCTGCAAATAAAATCGGTATTGTGAAATACGATGCCTTTCCGGATGTCGGAGGGCGGCTCAGTTTTGCGTTGGCTATGCTGGATGAAAGTGATTCCGGCTTTGTGTTAAATACAATACATGGAAGAGACGGATGTTATACCTATGTAAAGGAAATAGTAAAAGGGGAATCCTACATCGTGCTCGGACCGGAAGAGAAAGAAGCGTTGCGCCAGGCGGTAGCCTATTTTAGTGATATGAATGGAGGACAATAAAATGTTAGACATCAAGTTTGTGAGAGAAAATCCAGAAGTAGTAAAACAGAACATCCGCAATAAATTCCAGGATGAGAAGCTGCCGCTTGTGGATGAGGTGCTGGAATTGGATCAGAAAAACCGTGACATCAAGCAGGAAGTAGAAGCTCTCCGTGCGAACCGAAATAAGATATCCAAGCAGATCGGCGCTTTGATGGCACAGGGAAAGAAAGAAGAGGCGGAAGAGATCAAACGTCAGGTGACACAGAATTCCCAGCGCATGGAAGAACTTGACGCACAGGAAAAGGAAGTGGAAGCGAAAATTCGTGAAATTATGCTGATTATTCCGAACATTATCGATCCGTCTGTTCCGATTGGAAAAGATGACAGCGAGAATGTAGAATTGGAGCGCTTTGGTGAGCCGTTTGTACCGGATTTTGAGATTCCATATCATACGGAAATTATGGAAAAGCTGAACGGCATTGATATGGACGCGGCCGGAAGAGTGGCCGGAAATGGCTTTTACTATCTGATGGGCGATGTGGCGAGACTGCATTCCGCAGTGCTTTCTTATGCGCGCGATTTTATGATTGACCGGGGATTTACGTACTGCATCCCACCTTACATGATCCGCAGCAATGTGGTGACAGGCGTTATGAGTTTTGCAGAGATGGACGCTATGATGTATAAAATTGAGGGTGAGGATCTTTATCTCATCGGTACGAGCGAGCATTCGATGATCGGAAAGTTCATCGACCAGATCATTCCGGAAGAAAACCTGCCTTATACGCTGACCAGCTATTCCCCGTGCTTCCGTAAGGAAAAAGGTGCGCATGGTATCGAAGAGCGAGGCGTGTACCGTATCCATCAGTTTGAAAAACAGGAGATGATCGTAGTCTGCAAACCAGAAGACAGTATGATGTGGTATGACCGTCTCTGGAAAAATACGGTTGACTTCTTCCGCACCCTGGATATTCCGGTTCGTACTTTAGAGTGCTGTTCCGGTGATCTGGCTGACTTAAAGGTAAAATCTGTTGACGTAGAAGCCTGGTCGCCGCGCCAGAAGAAATATTTTGAGGTGGGAAGCTGCTCGAACCTTGGAGACGCGCAGGCAAGACGCCTGAAAATCCGCGTAAACGGGAAAAACGGAAAATATCTGGCACATACTCTGAACAACACTTGTGTCGCGCCGCCAAGAATGCTGATCGCTTTCCTTGAGAACAACCTGAATGAGGACGGTTCTGTACGAATTCCGGAAGCGCTGCGTATGTATATGGGCGGGAAAGAGCTGATTTCAGCAAAATAAGGAGCAAATATGCATTCATATTTAAAAGCAATCGGATTCAGTGAAATAAATAATGAAACGGATATGGAAAAACTTCTGGACGAGGTTTTCCGCGATTATACAGAGCGGGAGATCGCTAAGGGAGAGAATAAAACCGTTTTTATCCAGATGAAAAAAGAATATGCCACTGATATGGGAATTGCGATTTGCGGCAGTCTGGACGAAAACGGATTTCACAGGCAGTATTATTTTCCTTATTTTAACGGGGCAAAAGTCACCCCGGTGGAAGATGTGACGCTGGAGAGACGCGTAGATGGCGTCTCTTACGCCGGCGTCTGTGAGGACTGCCATATCGGCGTTTCCATCATTTTCTATCTTCAAAACGCAGCGGAATATCAGCGGGAAGGAGTCTTGAATAAGATTTTCAACCGTAAAGTAACAGCTACCCTGGCTGGACTTTCCAGCAACGGTATGGTGCTTTTCCCTATTCAGAAAGATACCCACCAGCTGAACCAGCAGCATATAACAACAGAAAAACACAGTAAACTGATGTCAGCTGCGAAGAATGGAGATGAAGAGGCGATTGAGAGTCTGACGATAGAAGATATGGATACATATTCCATGATATCCAGACGGATGTATAACGAAGACGTTTACTCCATCGTTGACACTTTCTTCATGCCATATGGGATCGAGTGCGATCAGTATCAGATTATGGGCAATATTGAATACTGCAAAAAGGTAGAAAACTCATCCACTGGTGAGAAAATCTATCTGATGAATATCGAGTGCAACGATCTTCTGTTTGACGTCTGCATCAACGAAAAAGACTTGCTTGGTGAGCCGGAGGTTGGACGCAGATTCAAAGGAAATATCTGGCTGCAAGGGAAGATTCAGTTTGAATGACATGAAATTGCAGATATATTTGCAGATGCACCTTTGAGTGTGAATGCTTTGAATGTGAGCATGAATTTTGACTTAAAAATGATGGCTTGTAATTTCAGGCCGGATGTAGTATACTGAGCGGGTGTAAGTCTCTGTAGCTCAGTAGGATAGAGCGTTCGCCTCCTAAGAGAACCTAAAGCGGACACTTTTCCGCGGGGACCTCTGCTAATAAACTTCATACGTCTGCGTAGCTCAGTTGGATAGAGCGACCGCCTCCTAAGCGGTAGGTCGGGTGTTCGAGTCACCTCGCGGACGCCAGCTAACAACGCCGAAAGCCTTATTTTTCAAGGCTTTCGGCTTTCTTTTTGCCTTGCAATAAAAAAGTGATCAAGTTTTTTGCTAATAAAATCTGCTAATAAATTTCCGTGCCACAGCCCTTCATGGGAAAAGGTGAACCTTTGGAGCGGACACTTTTCAGCGGCCAATTTGCTAATTGGCGATGTATCAGGGTTCCTTCTGATTTCCGACCCGTTTTTCTTCTGTGTTTGCAGATATTTCTCATGCCTTCTGTGTTCTTTGTTCATAGAAGGCTGTTTTGCTTTTGGTATTCCTACGTTTTTATAACCTTTCATCCGGCACCACCTCCCGATTTCATTTTCCAATTCAGCAAAAGAGCAGAATTGATAATTACGATGACGGAACCTGCGTTATGGACAAGAGCGCCCACGACCGGGTTCAATATGCCTGTGATCGCAAGGGTGATTGCGATAAAGTTAAGTGTCATGGAGAAGGTCATGTTCAGCTTGATGGTAGTCATCATTCGTTTGGAAAGAGCCACAAGATGGGGCAATTCTTCCACCTTGTCATCTATCAGGGCAATATCAGCGGCGTCCACCGCAATATCACTCCCGATACCACCCATGGCAATCCCGATGTCTGCTTTTTTCAGTGCCGGTGCATCGTTGACGCCATCGCCGATCATGCAGACCGATGTCCGTTTTTCCTGATAGGAACCAATCCATTTCAGCTTATCCTCTGGCAGGCAATTTGCGTGGACTTCCTCAATATGCAGCTGCCCCGCAATCGTTGTGGCAGCTTCTTCATTATCTCCAGTCAGAAGTACAGGCTCTATAGAAAGGCGTTTTAGCTGGTCGATCATAGAAGCGCTGTTCTCCCTCGGCGTATCGGAAAGGACAAGAAAACCGGCCAGTTTTTCGTCTGCACTCACATAAATCACCGTACAGCCCTGTTTCAAAAATTCTCCTGTCTCCGCAAGGACCGCATCTGTGACTGCGATATTCTTTTCCGCCATCATTTCATAATTTCCGGCAAGAATCGAAGCCCCGTTAATCTCGGCGGACACTCCGCGTCCCGGCAGCATGGCAAACTGATCGCAGGAGGGAAGGGCTTTCCCCGTCTCTGTGCTGTAACTCTTTATGATCGCCCTGCCCAGCGGGTGCTCTGACAGCTGTTCTGCGGCGGCGCAGAAGGAATAGATTTCCTCAGAGGACAGCTCCGGGAGAATACTTTTTGCGCAAATGACCTTCGGTGTTCCGTAAGTGAGAGTACCGGTTTTATCAAAAGTGATCTTTTCCGCCTTCGCCAACCGTTCCAGTGCGTCCCCTTCTTTTACGAGGAAGCCGTGCTTTGTGGCATTTCCGATTGCCGCCATGATCGCCGTCGGCGTCGCCAGAACCAGTGCGCAGGGGCAGAACACGACCAGAATTGTCACGGCCCGGATAATCTGCCCGGTCACAAGCCAGGTGATGGCAGCGGCAGAGAGCGCGATCACCACGATCCAGGTCGCCCACCGGTCTGCGATCCCTACGATTTTTGCCTTCCCCGCGTCTGCGGACTGCACCAGACGTATCATTCGCTGGATGGAGCTGTCTTCGCCCACCTTTGTCGCTTCCATATCAAATGCGCCGAATTGATTCACTGTTCCGGAAGAAACCTCATCCCCGACGGTCTTATCTACCGGCATGGATTCGCCGGTCATAACTGCCTGATTGATAGAAGTCTGGCCGGAAAGGATCACACCGTCCACCGGGATCGTCTCTCCCGGAAGGACCCGGACTTTATCTCCAACTTTGACCTGCATGGCGGGGACGATGCTTTCCTTTCCATCCGCTCCCAGTATACGGGCTGTCGTCGGAGTCAGCTTTACGAGCTTCTCAATACCACTTCTCGCTTTTGCAACAGTCAGTTCTTCCAGAAGGCCGCCAAGCTGCATGATGACAGCCACCTCACCGGCGGCAAAAATTTCTCCGGTGATCACCGAGGCAATCAATGCAATGGAGACAAGGACATCCGCTTTGATGTCAAAGACCGTCACAAGACCGATGATGGCCTCCATAATGATCGGGATTCCGCAAAATACAATAGCGATCCATGCAGCATCAAAAGGGAAAGGCGACCATCCGGTCAGGCTGCATATGACCGCTGCCCCTGATATGATAAGGAAAATAATATCTTTTTTGATTCCCCCTAATTCCAATACCCATTCAAGTCTGGAAATCACTGCTTTCATATGAGTTCAGTTCCTCCTCTTTTCGCATACCGCCCGCCGCGATCCGTTCAAAACTCTCATTGCTTAATGAGTGACCCATCCGGCTTCCTTCTCTGTCTGCCAAAACAGGGTCAACACCGGCAAGCACCAGATTTTTCTCGAAAAAAACATGTTTACGATGCGTTTTCTCTGCTGTCAGAGAGCCTTGCTCTGTCAGGTGCAGGCAATACTTTTCATCCATCAAAAGAAAACCGTCCCGTTCCAGTGACAGAACCGCCTGGCTGACGCTGGCTCTGGAAAAGCCCATAAAGGACGCAAGGTCGGAAGACCGTACTTCGTTTTGACCTTTGAGAAGCAGAAACAGAGCTTCCAGATAATCCTCCCTGGACTCCTGGCGAATCTGGTTCATGCGATTTTTTTGCGTATCGTTCATTGGCGTTCCCTGCCTGCCTGGTTTATACCCGTGCGGGTATGGGCTTATTATACATATAGGGGTATGGGAATGTCAAGCAGTCTGCATGAAGATTAGGAGGTGCTAACAGATTTGAATCCTGTATAGATGTGAAGTAGTGCATTTCCGGGAAACTTTCGAAAAAAACAAAAGCAGCCGTGAAAGGCTGCTTTCGTATCATTTCAATATGGATTTCCAAAGAAGATTAGCTCATATTTGCGAAGCGTTCTACGGCTTTCGTAAAATCAGCGATCGTTTTGTCAGCATCGCCATGTTCGATCCCGTCACGCACACAATGCTGAATGTGTCCTTCCAGGACAACTTTACCGCACCCATGCAGTGCCGATTTCGCCGCATTGATCTGAGCCAAAATATCTTCACAGGGAATGTCCTCATCCACCATCCGATCAATGGCCTGCACCTGTCCGATTATTTTCTTTAACCTGCGATGCAGGTTCTCTGCATCCATACATTGTCTCATGTCGTTTCCTCCTTATACATAAGGGTGTATGCGTACATGATATAGCATTTGGGGTCGTTTGTCAATCGTCCGCCAAAACCATACCGTTACCCATTTCCGCAGAAATTCTTAAAATACAGACAACCTCTGATTGAGAAAGCCTCCTGAATGTGGTATCATAAACAGTGAAAATTCCGGGGCATGGGGGAACCGTTTATGACAGATACAGAACAGAGAGCCGCTGCAAAAGCCTTTGCTGAACACTGGAAAGGCCGCGGCTACGAAAAGGGCGAAAGCCAGTCATTCTGGCTGGAGCTGCTGCAAAGTGTGTACGGCGTGGAAAGCCCGACGCACTTTATTGTTTTTGAAGAACAGGTACATCTCGACCACACCAGCTTTATCGACGGCATGATCCCGTCCACCAGGGTGATGATCGAGCAAAAGGGGCTGGGTAAGGACTTAAAAAAGCCCATCAAGCAATCTGATGGGACATTTCTGACGCCTTTCCAACAGGCGAAGCGATATATCGTAGAGCTGCCGGTGGACAAGCATCCTCGGTGGGTCGTGACCTGCAACTTTGCGGAGTTCTGGGTCTACGACATGAACAAGCCGGGCGGAGAACCGGAGATCATCAAACTGGAGGACTTGCCAAAGGAATACTATCGTCTGCAATTTCTGGTGGACACAGGCAACGAACATCTGAAGCGTGAAATGGAAGTCTCCATGGCCGCCGGTGAGATCGTCGGTTTGCTTTATGATGCATTCGCCAAGCAGTACCGCGACCCCACCAGCAAAAAAGCGATGCACAGTCTGAACGTGCTGTGCGTCCGCCTGGTGTTCTGCCTGTATGCAGAGGATGCGGGTATCTTTGGAAAGCATGGGATGTTCCATGACTATCTGGCGGAGTCCGACACGCGACATATGCGCAAGGCAATGATGGAGCTGTTTCAGATTTTGGATACACCGGTGGAGGAACGCGATCCCTATCTTGCCGAAGACAATCCTGAACTGGCGGCGTTTCCCTACGTCAACGGTGGTCTGTTCTCCGATGAGGACATCGAGATACCGCCTTTCACCGATGAGATCAGAGAGCTGCTGCTGAACAAGGCCAGCACTGGCTTCGACTGGTCAGAGATCAGCCCCACCATCTTCGGCGCTGTGTTTGAAAGCACCTTGAACCCGGAGACACGGCGCTCCGGTGGGATGCACTACACTTCCATTGAGAATATTCACAAGGTCATCGACCCGCTGTTCCTGGATGATTTGAAAAAGGAATTTGCGGAGATCTGCGCTGTGCCGGTGGCAAAGACAAAGGAGCGCAGACTGCGGGAGTTTCAGAAAAAGCTGGCCTCGGCATCGTATCTGGATATTTATCCCGCATATTTGATACAATCCAACGGAGCTGTGCGCGAGTGTGCGTAGGGGTGTGCAAAGAGGTTTCAGGGTGTGCAGGAAGAAATAAGGGTGTGCATGGTGGGCGGGGTTTCCAGGCTTTTATTATGCAGACAATCCTGACTGATGCGATCGACGTAATCACGGAGCGCCTGATACATTCTGGTGTTGCCCATAAATGTCCAGACCATTATCTCTTTGCCCTTGAGTAAATCCATCGTAATCACCTCCAGATGGGCATGAAAAAAGAGCGGCTGTGTAGTCGCTCTTAGATATTATTGTGTTAAGTTCAGGTCGATTATTTGGATGTCGACGTATACCGCACTTTGATTAAATGCCATACAGAGAAAATGCATCGATAAAGGCACATCCCGTGCATTCTTGTCATTGACTGGCTCGGTTGGATATTCGATCAGCCGACATCTTTTTTCCATTTTCCTCTGAAAAAATGTCCCCATGTAAGAATACAGCCAAGCCCCCATCCGAAAAGTGCATTCCACCAGACCATGCGATAACTGATAGCGGGAATTTCCTGTAAAACATAGGTGGAAACGACTCGAATCGCCAGTGCGCTGGTGGCAACAAAGGTGGAGTACAACGAGTTATTCGCTCCCTGAAACAGCCCCAATATCGGGTAATAGGATGCAAAGGGAATCAGGCAAATCGCCACGCACCGGATATGTGCGGTGCAGTAACCGGCAGCTTCTGTACCCAACCCAAACGCGTTTACAATGGGGGCAGCAAAAACAAATACGACGGACAAAATGCAGATGGAAATGAGTTCAGAGATAATAACCGTATGCTTTGCACCAGTTATCACACGCTTTAGTTTTCCGGCACCGATATTCTGCGCCGTATAGGTGGCCTGGGTTGTCATCAAAGCGTTGGAGGGAAGGGTCATGTATGTTTCGATTTTCTGCGCAACGGAGAAGGATGCAGTCATTGCTTCCCCATAGCTGTTAACCGCTCTCTGGATAAAAACAAATCCAAGCGATACGATCAACTGTTGCAGTGCCATTGGATAACCGCGCTGTAACGTCAGTCTGGCCAGCGCCCACTCAAAAGTAAACTCCTGGGGTTTCCATCGGAACAGGGGATACTTTTTCATCATGTAAACAAAAGCGGCCGCGCAGGAAGCAATCTGAGCGATGTCAGTCGCGATGGCAACCCCTGTTACCCCCATGCGAAAGTTGCAGACCAAAACGATGTCCAGTGCGATGTTGATGATACTGGCAATCAGCAGAAAATAGAGCGTTGCCTTGCTGTCTCCAATTCCGCGCAGAATGCCTGCGATGATGTTATAACCGAACTGGAACACCAGTCCAAGTGAATATATTTTGAAGTAGGTGTCTGCCATGTCCATCAGGCTTTCCGGCGTGGCAAGGAGATAGCGCAGTGCAAAACGACTGATTAAAACACCTACCACCGTTGCTGCCAGTCCCATACCTATCATAAGAAGTAAAGAGGAGGATGCCTGGCGGTGCATTTTCTCATTCTCGCCTGCACCAAACAATTGTGAAATCAGGACACAGGCACCGGCAGAGAAACCGTTTGCCAGTGCAAGAAAGGCCATAGTCAAAACGCCGCAGGCTCCAACAGCCGCCAGCGCAGTTTCGCCGGCAAAATTGCCGACAATGATGGTGTCCGCCGTATTATAGAATTGCTGAAGCAGTAACCCCATGAATACCGGGAACATGAAAGAAAGAATTCCCTTCCATGGCCTGCCTGTGAGCAGGGATTCATTTGTCATAGACATACCTCCGTTTCAAAAAAGTGCAGCAGTCATCCAAACCTGGAGACTGCTGCTCGTATCAGTCAGCTCAGTAAACGATCTCAGCGTCGGTGCGATCCTGATACAGTTTCCAGAACTGTTCGGCGATTTTCTCCGGCATATATTTTTCAGATTTGTGAACTTTGCTTACAGGGAAGCACCCAGCCGCCGGGCTGCTTCCGTCTTGCCTTTGCCTAAAACCTCGCCGCGGTTTTTCCAACCCAGATTGCGCTCGTATG